>JBEKXE010000030.1:0-36518 GCA_049512335.1 Candidatus Lustribacter sp. | reverse complement strand
GCGACGATGCCGCGATCGATATGGTCGAATGCGCCGAACTTCATATGATGGCCGCGGGCTTAGCCGGCTTTCGCAAACCGGCCTGCTCGAGGCGTGGCAGGACCTCGCGCCCGAAGTGCTCCAGCATTGCTTCGGGTTCGATCGACTTCAGTAAAATGCCGTCCAAACCGGCGCGCGAGAGCGCCTGCAACTTTTCCACAACGTGGTCGGCCGTTCCGACGAGCTCGACACCACCGCCGGCAGCCCAGTTGCGCGAGACCTTCCACTTGTCGGCCGCCGACTGCGACTGCGCGTTCTCGCCGAGCGTCTTCACCCAACGAGCCACACGTGCCGTATCCGCGTGATCGACCGCGTAGTACTGGAGAAAGGCCTCCGCTTCCGGCTGTGTGTCGCGAATGACGGCGTAGCCGTGCGTCCACACCTGGATGTCGCGCTGGTACTCCCGCCGGGCGAGCTCTTTGAGCGCCGCGAGCTGCACGTGCGCATCGACCATATCGGCCTCGACGTGGGTGAACACCAAGTCCGCGTATTTCGCGGCGAAGTGCCGCCCCCGGTCCGACGTTCCCGCATTCATGATCGGCGGTAGACCGAAACGCGGCTTGGGCAGCGAGAGCACCTTCGGGATCTCGTAGAAGCGGCCCGAAAAAGCGAACGGCTCATCCTCCGTCCACAGCCGCTTGAGCAGATCGAGGAATTCCGCCGCGTGAGCGTAGCGCGTTTCATGGTCTTCCATCGGGGCGCCGAAAGCGCCAAACGTATCCGGGTTGGTGCCGGCGACGATGTTGAGCGCGAAGCGGCCATGGGTGACGGCTTGTACGGTCGCCGACGCTTTGGCGACGAACGTCGGATGGTTCAGTTGCACGTGCATGGTCGAGATAAAGGCCGGGTTCCGGTGCTGCGCGCCGAGCCCGGTCGCCCATGCGAACGGCTCGAGTTCCGGCTTCGCACCCCAACTGACGAGCGAAACCATCGCCTCGAGCCCGAGGCGGTCCGCGATACCGATGATCGCGGAACACCGGTCCCACTCCGCAACGTATTGGCCGGGTGCGAGCGTCATCGCCTGCGTGCCGGCGTTGAGGCCGAACAGACCGAGCTTGAGCGTGTTCTCGTTGAAGAGGGGGTGCGTTGCTTGACGCGGGTCGTCACGCCAGCTGGTGATCATGGCAATGTACGGTTCAACGGCATGGCGAACGCCGTCCTCTGCTCGAACTGCAGGAGGAGATCGAATTGTGAATCAGCGCGTTGCGGCAAAGTTGGCCTTGGTGATGTGTGCATGCGCCGCACTTGTGCTGCCGCGAAGTGCGGGAGCCGACCAGCCGCCGTTGCGCGTGGGCTTCGTTTCGACGTTTTCCCGTCCGTTCACGGAACAAGGCGAGGCGGCTAAAGCCGCGATCGCCGCCTTCATCAAAGAGCATGGCGATTCGGTTGCCGGGCGCAAACTCGACGTCATCATCCGCGACGATGGGGGGCTCGCACCGGAGACCGCGCAGCGCCTGGCGCAAGAACTGATCGCCGGCGATCACGTCGACTTTCTCATGGGCTCGATCTACGCGCCCAACGAAAAGGCCCTCGGCGCGGTTTCGACGGCTGCCAAAACGCCGGCGTTCTTCGTCAACGGTGGTTACGGCATTCTCGAGGGCAACCCGTACACGGCGCGGTTCGCATTCGCCCAAGGGCAGTTGATCTATCCCTTGGCGGAGTGGGCGCTCAAGAACGGTCTCAAGAATGTCTACATGCTCTACTTGAATTTCGGGCCGGGGATCGACTCGGCAACCAGCTTCAAGACGGCGTTCACGGCCGGCGGCGGAAAAATCGCCGGCGACGAAGCCGTACCCGTCGACACGACTGATTTCTCGGCGTCTATCCAGCACATCCGTGACGCTAAGCCGCAGGCCGTCTTTATCTTTCTGATCTCGCAGGGCACGCCGTTCATCAAACAGTGGCACAGCTCGGGCGCAGCGCAGAGCGGGATCAAAATACTAGCCGGTATCGAGACGAACGAACTGGCGCTCCCTGTCCTCGGTGACGACGCAATCGGAATCTATAGCGCGGCGAATTACACCGTCGCACACGCCTCGACGCTCAATACGGACTTCAAACGCGACATGCATGCGGCCGATCCCTCGATCCCGTCTCCCGACTTCTACGACGTGGCCGTCTACGATGCGCTGCAAGCGATCTACAAGGTCACCGCGGCACAGAACGGCGCGCTCGACCCCGACAAGACCATGGCGCTCGTGAGGGCGTTGAAGTTCGAGAGTCCGCGGGGGCCGATCGAAATCGACCCGCAAACGCGCGACGTCGTGCAGAACATCGACATCCGGCGCGTCGACAAGGTCAACGGCGCCCTCCAGAACACCCCGATAGCGACGTATCCGCACGTCCGGGATCCGCTGGAAAAATAGCGATGCCGATCTCAAACCCACTTCGAGCGGTCGCCGCGAGCGTGCTCTTCGCGCTGTTGTGTGCGACGGGCGCCGGTGCGGCGCCGGCGCAGCTCACGCCGGCCGCGTACGGGGATTTCGCCTACTATACGTTCGCGTTGACGTGGCAGCCGGGCATTTGCAGCGTCGACGATGGTCCGATGGCCGGCGCCGATCATCCCGAGCATTGCTCCGCCGGCCAAGCCCACGCGCCGCTGGTCGGGCTGCACGGGCTGTGGCCGTCACGTCCGCAGGCACTGATCGAGGCCCACGTTCGCGTGCAGCAATGGTGGGCGCGCGGCTGCGACCTGCTGCACCACAGCGACGCGGCCCCGGCGCTCTCCGCCGGCCTCCGAGCGAAGCTGGCCGTCGTGATGCCGCAGTTGGAAACGAGCCTGCTCACGCACGAGTACGACAAGCACGCACAGTGCTTCGGGTTCGACGCGACCCGGTTCTTCACGACGGCGCTGGCGATGCGCAGCGCCGTGGGCGACACGCCGTTCGCGCGGTATCTCGCGACCCAAGCGGGCCGGACGGTCGCACACGGCGACATCGTCGCGGCGTTCGAACGCAGCTTCGGCACCACCGATGCGGCCGCGATCCAATTGCAATGCGGGAAGGATGGTGCCGGACGCGAGGTGCTGACGCAGCTCTGGATCAACGTCCGCGCAAACGCGCTCAACGCATTTCCGGCGGCCCGGTCACTGACGCACACCCCGATCGATCAGGACACGTGCCCGGCGACGTTCCTCGTCCCCGCGTGGTAGCTAGCGATCGACGACGAACTCTTTTTGGGTCGGTTGCCATTTCACCCAGACGAGATCCGCATCGGTGAGGCCGTGGTGATCGCCGTTGCGGAAATCGTAGATCCCGCTGGCCCCGGCGAAGCCGTGGAGGGTGTTGATGTAATCGGCGATTTGGTCGCCGGTCGCATCGGTGCCGAGCTTGCGGAGCGCTGAGACGACGATCTTTGCCGGATCCCACGAGAGGGGACTCTCCGGTGACGGCGTCAGTCCTTGCGCGCGGTAGCCGTTGTAGTACTCGTCGACGGCGGCGCGCAGCGAGCCGTCGCGCTGGTCGCGTGCGTAGGCGCGGGCCGCGTTGAAGACGAGCTCCGCCGGAATGAAACCGGCATATCCTTCGAGCTGCGTTTCGTTCATATTGACGGCGCTCGTCACGGTCGGAACGTTGATCCCGCTGTCGCCCAGCGCGCGCAGCACGGTCCCGAACGCGTTCCCGGTGGCGTAGATCAGAAGCCCCTGGGGATTCGCGGCTTTGACGCGCGCGATCTGCGCGCTGACGCTGATATCGGCTGGGTTGAAGCGCTCGTTGGCCACCAGTTGGAGATTCTTGTTCGCGGGCTGGGCAAATTCGGTCAGCATCAACGCGTCGGCCGCTTGGCCCGTCGCATCGGTCGCAACGATCGCGGCGACGCGCGAGAGGCCGCGGTCGCGCATGAACTTGAGCGTCCCTTGCGTGATGTACGTGATCGCGATCGAGGACGCGAACACGTTCTTCTGTTTGGTCAAGAGTCCCGGCGATACGCAAAACTCCACCGTCGGTTTGTTCAAGACCAACGGCGCTTCGGCCGCGCAGGCCGCGACGTAGGCCGAACCCAGAAAGACCGGCGGGTTCTTGGCGAGGATCTGGTTCGTCAGCTGCACCGCGACGACCGGATTCGATTGGTCGTCGAGAATATCGAAGTGAACGGGCCGGCCGCGAATCCCGCCGCCGGCGTTCGCGACGCTCTCGTACACCCGCATCGCTTGCGCGTGGAGCTGACCCGAATACGCGGAGGAGCCGGTCAGCGGTAAGATGGCCTCGATCGTGTATGGCTCACCGGTCGCCGGCGCCGCGGCGCCCGCGGTAGCTGCTGCAAGCGAGAGCGCGAGCGCACCGAGAAGCGCGCGCAGCGGCGCGCGGCGAGCGAAACCGACGGCAGCAAACATCAGCCGAACCTCCTGAACGCCGCGCCGGATTACATTTCGAACACGCGTTCGATTCACGCCGTTACGGTCGATCTTCGTTAACGACAACCAAAGGGTTGCCCCGGTACGGGTAGTGGGCTATAGTGGTACTCAGTGGATGGCAATGGTGCCTAGTGGAGTATCCTTTTGGCAGCGGATCGGCCCCTGTTCACCGGCTCGGTCGAACATAGCCTTGACGACAAAGGCCGGCTTGTCGTGCCCGCCCGCTTCCGGGAACGCCTCGGCTCCGGCTTTTTCGTAACGATCGCCGAGCCCGACCCCTGCCTGGCGCTCTACCCCGCCTCGATCTGGAACGAGTTCTGCGCGCGGCTTGAAGCCGCACCGGTGAAGGACGCCCGCTACCGGGCGTTCGTGCGCCATCTGTTCGCCCATACCGAGGAGCTCTCGTGCGATAACCAGGGCCGGCTCGTGCTGCCGCCGGTGCTGCGCGCCTGGGCGGGGATCGAGAAGGACGTCACCTCGATCGGTTCGCTGACCCGGGTCGAGGTGTGGGCGAAGGACCGCTACGCGTTGGCGAGCGCCGGCGCCGGCGACACGACCGATTTCCGCTCCGAGCTCGGACTGTATTAGTGGGTGCCGCCACATACGCCGGTTCTTGCAACCGAAGCGCTCGATGCTCTGGCGATCGTTGCGGACGGAACGTACGTCGACGCGACCTTCGGCGCGGGCGGTCACACGCGACTGATCCTCGAGCGATTGGGACCGCACGGACGGACGATCGCTTTCGATGCCGATCCGCTGGCGGCGACGCACGTGCCGAAGGATCCGCGCCTTTCCTTAATACATTCGAATTTCCGGCTGCTCGCCGACGAGCTGCGCGAACGCGGGATCACCGCCGTGGACGGCGTGCTCTACGACCTGGGCGTGAGCTCGATGCAGCTCGATGACCCGGCGCGCGGCTTCTCGTTCCGGGCCGACGCGCCGCTCGACATGCGCCTCGATCCGACGCGCGGCGAGACGGCGGCCGACTACATCGCATCGCACGACGAGACCGAGCTGGCCGACGCGATCTTCCGCTTCGGCGAAGAACGCAACTCGCGCCGCATCGCGCGCGCGCTCAAGGCCAAGCTTCCCCGCACCACCGGCGAGCTGGCGGCACTCGTCGCCGGAGCGGTTCACGTGAGCGGCAAGCGCGAGCGGATCCACCCGGCGACCAAAACGTTTCAGGCGCTGCGCATCGCCGTCAACGATGAGCTCGGCGCGCTGCGCGAGAGTTTGGCCGGCACCGCCGGCATCGTGCGTCCCGGCGGCCGCATCGCGGTCATCAGCTTTCACTCGCTCGAAGACCGCATCGTGAAGCGCTTCTTCCGCGAAGACGCGCGCTTGCTGCCGCTCACGCGTAAGCCCATCGTGCCGAGCGATGACGAGATTTCCACCAATCCCCGGGCGCGCAGCGCGAAACTGCGCGTCGCCACCGTTGAAAGTGAGGTAGCCGCGTGATTGCGCACAAAGCGGTCCCGCAGGCCAAACCGCCGGCCCGCGTCCACGTTCGCGCGCGCGAAGCCGCGCGCCGGCGCGGGCGCCGCACGCGCCTGCAACACTACGCGATGCCGGCCCGCATCGCGATTGCGTTTGCGATCGGCCTGGTCCCGGTGATGATCTACGTGCTCTTGATGGGCAATCTCACCGCCCTCAACTACTCGCTCGCGCAAGTGACCGAGCAGAAGAGTACATTGCTCGAAGAGACCAATCAACTCGACGATCGCATCGCGCAGTTGGAGTCGCGCGAACGGCTCGCCGGCGTGGCCTCACGGCTGCACATGCACGATCCGCGCGTGTATGCCGTAGTCGACGTTCCGAACCCGGCACCGGCGCCGGCGTCCAACGGTATCGCGTTCCTGGGCGCTTTCTTCCACCGTTAAATGGCCGACCGGGCGTTCGCGCGCGTTCCCGTCGTACGCGCGAAGCTCGCTATTCTCGCGACGCTTCTTGTTTCCGCATGGCTGACGTACCGTCTGTGCGACGTGCAGATTCGGCAGAGCGGCACGCTCTCGCGCCTCGCGCTCTCGCAGCACAGCGAAACCGTCGATGAATTCGCCAAGCGCGGGTCGATTCTCGACCGCGATGGTAACGTGCTGGTCCGTTCGCTGCCGTCGGAGAGCGTCTATGCGGTGCCGACCTCGATCGACGCAGCGAACGTGCCCGCGATCGCCGCCAAGCTCTCGCCGATCTTGGGCTATTCGACCGACCGGCTCGAGGCGGCGCTGAGCGAACGCACGCCGTTCCGCTACCTCAAACGGAAGATCCCGCACTCGGTCGCCGAGCGCGTGCAGGCACTCAACATCGACGGCATCGGTCTCAAGGACGAAGACACGGGGCTGCGCTATGCACCGTCGGGCCGGCTCGCGTCGACCGTGCTGGGATTCGTCGGCACGGATGAAAACGGGCTCGCCGGCCTCGAGTACTCCTTCGACGACTACCTGCGCGGAACGCCGGGCAAGACGCGCGTCGAGGCCGACGAGTTCGGCCGGCCGATCCCGTTCGGCGACTACAGCGTCGTCGAGCGCGCGGTGCCGGGCCGCAGGCTCGTCCTCACGCTCGATTCCTACCTCCAATTCGAAGCCGAGCAACAGATCGGCGTCGCGATGAAGATGTGGCATGCGAAGAGCGCGACCGCGATCGTGATGGACGTGCACACCGGTGAGATCCTGGCGATGGCGAACGCGCCGGACTTCGATCCCAATCACTTCGCCACCGCGTTGCCGGACGCGTGGCGCGACCGGGCGGTGGCGGATGCCTACGAACCGGGCTCGACGTTCAAGCTGATCACTGCCGCCGCCGCGCTCGAGAGCGGCAAGGTGACGATGCGGTCGCGCTTTCCGGCGCGCGATCAGCTCGAGGTCGGCGGTCACGTGATTCACAACGCCGAGGACGGCTTCATGGCCGGCACCGGAAGTACCGAAACGCTCGAACAGATCGTCGCCTACTCGCACAATGTCGGCGCGGCCGAGGTCGGCATGCGCATCGGCGCGCCGGCGCTCTACGCGATGATCCGCAAGTTCGGCTTCGGCGACTACACGCACGTGGAGGTCGACGGCGAGAACCGCGGCATCGTGCCGCCGGTCTCGGATTGGAGCGGCAGTTCCGTCGCGACGATCTCGTTCGGTCACGGTGTCTCGACGACTCCGATCGCGCTGACGCGCGCGTACGCGGCCATCGCCAACGGCGGAATCCTGTTGCGTCCGCGGCTCGTGCACGCGCTCGAAGATGCCGACGGCAAGGCGCTCTACACCTACGGACCGGAGATCGAAGGCCGTGCGATCAGCGCGGCGACCGCCGCCAAGCTGCGCCGGATCTTGCGCTCGGTCGTCGTGTGGGGCACCGGCAATCCCGCCGCGCGCGTGCCGGGATATACGACCGCCGGCAAGACGGGCACGGCGCAAGTCGTCGAAAACGGACGCTACGAGCCGGGCGAGTACGTCGGCTCGTTCATCGGCTACGTGCCGGCCGATGCGCCGCGCTACGTGATCTTCGTCAAGATCGAGCGCCCGCGCGGCCAGTATTACGGCGCGGTCGTCGCGGCGCCGGTCTTCGCCGATCTCGCGCGGGCCGTGATGCTGAACGCGGACGTCATGCCCAGCGCCGCGCCGCGCTTGGTTCGCCGGCCGCCGAAGGCGAAGAGCGCACGATGATGCGAGAGCTACGGCCGTTGCTCGACGCACTGAGCGCGCCGCGTATCGTCGGAACGCTGCCCTCGACGATCTCGGGAATCGCCGTCGATTCGCGCACGGCACAACCCGGGAGCCTTTTCGTTGCCGTCCGAGGCGAGCGTGTCGACGGACACCGGTTCGCGAGAGGTGCGGTCGCGCGCGGTTCGTCGGCGCTGGTCGTCGAGCGCGAGCTCGACGTCGACGTGCCGCAGGTGATCGTCGAGGACACGCGCCTCGCGATCTCGCGTCTGGCCGACACGTTTTACGATCACCCCTCGCACGCGCTGACGGTCTTCGGCGTGACCGGTACCAACGGCAAGACGACCACCACCTATCTCCTGCGCTCGATCGTCGAGGCGGCGGGCGTGCCGTGCGGCGTGATCGGCACGCTGGGCGGCGTCTTCGGCGACGATACCTGGGCGCTCGAGAACACGACGCCGCTGGCCGTCGAACTGCACCGGTTGCTGGCCGAGATGCGGGCCCGCGGCGCGCGCGCCGTGGCGATGGAAGTGTCGTCGCACGCGCTCGCGCTCGGTCGTGTCGACGACGTTCGTTTTCGCGCCGCCGCGCTGACCAACGTCACGCGCGATCATCTCGACTTCCACGGCACGCTGGCGCACTACGTCGCGGCCAAGCGCCGGTTGTTCGACCTGGCGTCGCTCGCCGTGCTCAACGTCGACGATGCGGTCGGCCGGACGTTCGCCGGCGAGTTCGTCGCCGCCACGACCTATGCCATCGACCGCAACGCGCAACTCCGGGCCACCAACGTCGTGCTCGAGGGCAACCGCACGCGCTTCGAAGCCGGCGGCATGCAGCTCGAGATCGCGCTGCCCGGGCGCTTCAACCTCGCCAACGCGCTGGCCGCGATCGGCCTCGCGCGGGCCGGCGGCTTCGACGACGAGTCGATCGTGCGCGGTTTGGCCGCCGCGCGCGCCGTGCCGGGCCGCATGGAGCGCATCGGCGCGTTCGGGATCGATGCGATCGTCGACTACGCGCACACGCCGGACGCGCTGGCCAACGTGTTGCGCGCCGCGCGGGAAACGACGCGCGGCCGGCTGATCGTCGTGTTCGGCTGCGGCGGCGACCGCGATCCCGGCAAGCGCGTCGAGATGGGGCGGATCGCCGCCGCAGCGGCCGACGCCGTCATCGTGACCTCCGACAACCCGCGCGGCGAAAATCCGGCCGCGATCGCCGCCGCGGTCGCCGACGGCATCGTGGCCGAGGTGATCCTCGACCGGCGCACGGCGATTCGCCGCGCGATCAACGATGCGCGCGCCGGCGACACGGTCGTGGTCGCGGGCAAAGGGCACGAGACCTATCAGATCGTCGGCGAGGAACGCTTGCCGTTCGACGACCGCGACGAAGTGCGCAGCGCGTTCTCGCTGCGTTCGGGAGCGTTGCGCGCGTGAGGTTGCCGACGAACGAGGCGATCGCCGCGCTGGGCGGGAGCGTCGTCAATCGCGAGCGCTTGCCGGCGACGATCGCCGTCTCCACCGACACGCGCGCGATTCGGCCGAGCGAAACGTTTCTCGCGCTGCGCGGCGAACGTTTCGACGGCCATCGCTTCGTCGCCGATGCGGTGGCGCAAGGCGCGTCGGCCGCGATCGTCGACGACGCCGGCAGCTTGCCGGACGGCGCGGCCGGGATCGTCGTCGCCGACACCCTGGCGGCGTACCTCGCGCTCGCCCGGCTGGCTCGCGCACGCGTGCGCGGACCGGTGATCGCGGTGACCGGGAGTACCGGCAAGACGACGACCAAAACGTTCGCGCTGCAGGCGTTCGAAGCCGCGGGCCGGCGTGCGACGGCCACGCCCGAAAACGAGAACAACGAAATCGGCGTGGCGAAGTTCTTGCTCTCGCTCGAAGACGGCGACGAACGCGTCGCGATCGTCGAATTCGGGGCGCGCAAGTACCGCGATCTCGAGCCGCTCGTCGCGGCCGCGCAGCCCACCGTCGCCGTGCTCACCAACGTCGGCGAGGCGCATCTCGAAATCGTGGGCAGCCGCGAGCGGCTGGCCGAGACGAAGTGGGGCATCTTCGCCGGCGGCGCGCAGGCGGTGCTGAATCTGGCCGACGACGTCTCGCGCGGCCGCGCGAGCACGTTGGCGCAGCCGCCGGTTTGGTTCGGCATCGACGCCGAACGCCCGGCCGGCGCGGCCCGCGCCGTGATCGTGCGCGTCGACGACGTGCTCGCGATTGCCGGCGGCGACGTGCGCGCGCTCGCGCTGCAGATCGACGTTCCGGGCGATTACAACCGACGCAATCTCGCGGCGGCCTTGGCCGCGGCGTGGGCCGCCGGAACCGATCCGGCCGCCGTTACGTCGGCGGCGCCGCAATTCGCGTTGCCGCACGGCCGCTACGAGCGCACGCACATCGCCGGCGGTCCGACCGTGATCTACGACGCGTACAATGCGTCGATGAGCGGCGCGCTGGCGACGCTGGCGGCGTTCGCGCGCGAACGCGCGGTGGGGCGGCGCATCGCGGTGCTCGGCAGCATGGCCGAACTGGGCGCCGAAGCGCCGCAGATGCACGAGCGCGTGGGCGCTGCGGCGGCCGTAGCGGCCGACGTCGTGCTGGTCGGGGGCGCGTTCGCGGCAGCACTTGCTGCCGGCGCACGCGGCACGGGTCTGGCCGCGGACGCGCTGATCGCCTACCAAACGAACGACGAGGCGATCGCTTGGCTGCGCGAGCATGCCGGCCCCGACGACGTCGTGCTGCTCAAGGGCTCGCGCATGTACCGCATGGAGCAGATCGTGGCGGGGTTGTCGGCGTGATTCCGCAGGCCATTCACGAGCCGACGCTCCCCGAGGGCCTGGTGGCGATTCCGGTGCGCACGCGTCTGATCGTCCAAGGCGACGACCTTGCGGCGCTGATGCGCGATGCGCTGCACGGTCTCGCGCGGCCGGGCGACGTCGTTGCGGTTGCGGAGACGGCGGTGGCGATCGCGCAAGGACGCTTCATCGGCGCCGAGACGATCCGGCCGTCGCGTCTCGCGCGCGTCTTGGCGCGCCGCGCCGGCGCGCTGGCGACGATCAACCAGCCCGAATCGCTGCAGCTGGTGATCGATCAGGTCGGCGCGTGGCGCGTGCTCGGTGCGGCGGTGCTGCAGGTCGCGGGCCGGGCGATCGGCCGGCGCGGCGTGTTCTACGCGTTGCTCGGCGAAGCGATCGCAGCGATCGACGGTTATACCGGCACGCTGCCGCCGTACGAGCGCGCGATCGTGCTCGGGCCGGCCGAGCCGGACCGCGTCAGCACGGAGCTCGCCGCGGCGCTCGATCTGCACGTCGCGATCGTCGACGCGAACGATCTGCGCCGCGCGAAAGCGCTCGGCGCGTCGCCGGGCGTGGTGCGCGACGCGGTCGAACGCGCGCTGCTCGGCAATCCGGCCGGGAACGGCGACGAGCAGACGCCGCTGGTGATCCTGGCCTGGCGCGGCACCGGACCGCATCCGTTGGTGAAGCGGGTTCGGGCTCCAGGGGAGCTCGAACCCACGTGACCGCACAACTGCCGATCGCGTTTCTCGCGGCGTTCGCGCTGGTCGCGGTGCTCGCCCCGGCATGGATCCGTTATCTCCGTCGCCGCGCGCTACAGCAGCACGCCTACGAAGACGCGCCGCAGACGCATCAGAAGAAGACCGGGACGCCGACGCTCGGCGGCGTGCTCTTTCTGGTCGCGCCGCTGGTTGCGCTCGCGCTCGCCCGCGACGCGCTCGCGCTGGCCTACGGTTTCCTGATCGCCGGCTCGCTGGCGATCGGCTTCATCGACGACACGCTGGCGATTCGCAGCGGCCAGAACCGCGGTTTGCGCGCGCGCACGAAATTTCTCGCGACCGCCGTGGTCGGCGCGGCGTTCCTGAGCGCCGTCGGCGAACTCGCGCCCGATGCGCACGCGCTGCTCTTCATCGGTCCGGTCCCGTACTGGCTGTGGTACGCGCTCTCGCTCGCGGTGATCCTCGCGACGACGCACGCGGTCAACCTCACCGACGGTCTCGACGGCTTGGCGTCGGGCACGATCGTTCCGCCGCTCGCCGTCTTGGCCTTCATCGCGGTGCGGCAAGATGCGACGAGCACCGCAATCGTGGCGGTCGCGCTGCTCGGCGCGGTGCTCGGGTTCTTGATCTACAACCGCCACCCGGCGAAAATCTTCATGGGCGACACCGGTTCGCTGGCGCTGGGAGCGGCGCTGGCCGGAGCGGCGATCCTCACCGGCGCACAACTGCTGCTGTTACTCATCGGTGGCGTCTTCGTGGCCGAAACGTTATCCGTCATCATTCAGGTTACATCGTACAAGACCACCCGGCGCCGCGTGTTCCGCATGAGCCCGCTGCACCATCACTTCGAATTGGGCGGCTGGCCCGAAACGCGCGTTACGTCGTCGTTTTGGCTCGCTTCACTGTTCCTGGGAATCATCGGCTTCGTCATCGTGGTGAGAGCATGAACATACCGATCTCCAGCGTCCGCTTCGATCAGAACGAGCGCGTTCTCGTCATCGGCCTCGGCCGCAGCGGGCGGGCCAGCGTCGCCGTCTTGCAGCCGCGCGTGGCCCAAGTCTACGCCACCGACGAAGGCCCGCCGGCCGCGCTCGCTCCCGCGCTGGCCGAGCTCGCAGCCGCCAGCGTGCCGTTCGTCGCGCCCGAAGCGCTCGGTGACGTGCTGCCGAAGGTCACGGTCGCGGTGCTCTCGCCGGGCATCCCGCTCAACGGCGAGCTGGTGCGGCGCATTCAAGCCGCCGGCGTGCCGGTGTTCAGCGAAGTCGAGGTGGCGTATCGCATCTGCAAGGCGCCCATCGTCGCGCTGACCGGGACGAAGGGCAAGTCGACGACGACCGCGCTGATCGGTGCGATCTTCCGCGCGGCCGGCTACACGACGTACGTCGGCGGCAACATCGGCAACGCGCTGATCGGCGAAACTGCGATCGCCAAACCCGAGGATTGGGTGATCGCCGAGGTTTCCTCGTTCCAGCTCGAATCGATCCGCTCGTTCAAACCGCGCATCTCGTGCATCATCAACATCACGCCCGATCACCTCGACCGCTATCATTCGATGGACGAGTATGCCGAAGCGAAGTTCCGCATCTTCGCCAATCAAGGTCCGGGCGACACGTTCGTCGGCAACCTCGACGATCCGATCGTCGCCGGGGCGCCCGGCGAGGACAATACGCGCATTCGCGCCCGCGCGCTCTGGTTCTCGCGCGAGCCGCACCGTCAGAGCACGCTCTACATGCGCAACGAGCAGACGATCGTCTACGCGCCGCCGACCGGCGATCCGCGGCCGATCGAGATCATGGCCGCGGCCGACGTGCCGCTGCACGGCGCGCACAACGTCGACAACGCGATGGCGGCGATCCTGGTCGGCCTCGCGGCCGGGCTCGACCGCAGCGCGATCGTCGCCGGCGTGCGCGGATTCAAGCCGCTGCACCATCGCCTCGAAACCGTCGTCGAGCGCGACGGCGTGCTCTACGTCGACGACTCGAAGGCGACGAATCCCGGCGCCGTCATCGCGGCCCTGCGCTCGTTCGACCGCCCGATCGTGCTGATCGCCGGCGGCAAGTCCAAGGGCACCGAGTTCGCCGAGATGGGCAAGGTGATCTCGTCGCGCACCAAAGCGGTCGTGCTGATCGGCGAGGCCGCGCCGGAGATCGCGAAGCACGTCAAGCGCGCGACGGTCGCGCGGGCCGGATCGATGGACGAGGCCGTCGCCACGGCCGCTTCGTTCGCCGAAGCCGGTGACGTCGTGCTGCTCTCGCCCGGCTGTGCGTCCTTCGACATGTTCGCCTCGGCCGAAGCGCGCGGCGAGGCGTTCGTCGAGGCGGTGAACGGGGCGGCGAGTGTACGCTAGGGCCACGCACGCCGGCGGCGGCGCGCCGCCGCAAACCGCGCGTTTGCGGACCGGCCTCGCGCCGCCCGACCCGTGGCTCTTCGCCACCGTCGCCGGACTGATCGCGATCGGTCTCGTGATGGTGTTCAGCGCGTCGAGCGCGACCGCGTACGCCATCTATCACGACACCGCCTACTTTCTCAAACGCCAGCTCGTGTGGCTCCTGATCGGCGGCGCGTTCGCCTACGCGGCGTACCGCATCGACTACACGAAGCTCAAGCGCATCTCGCCGGCGCTGGTCGGCGTCACGGTCGTGCTGCTGGCGCTCACGCTCGTGCCGCACGTCGGATTGCAGACCGGCGGCGCGCGGCGCTGGCTGGGCGGCGGCTTCGTCAGCTTCCAGCCTTCGGAGCTGGCCAAGCTCACGCTGGTGCTGTTCCTCGCGGCGAAGCTCTCGACGATCGGGCCGACGATCCGTTCGCTCGTGCGCGGCGTCGTACCGGCGCTGCTCGTCTCGGCGCTGCTCGCCGTGCCGATCTTGCTCGAGCCCGACATGGGCACCGCGAGCCTCGTGATGTTCACCGCCTTCGGCATGCTGTTCTGTGCCGGCGCACGGATCGAGCACCTCGCGCTCGCGGTCTTGGCGCTGCTGCCGCCGGTCGCGCTCGCGGTCGGTGCGAGCGCCTACAAGCGCGCGCGCATCCTGGCCTTCATCGATCCGTGGAAGGACGCGCAGAACACCGGCTTCCACATCGTGCAGTCGCTGCTCGCGCTCGGCAGCGGGGGGATCTTCGGTTTGGGCTTGGGCGCATCGCGCCAGAAGTTCTTCTATCTGCCCGAGGCGCACACCGACTTCATCTTCGCCGTGCTCGGTGAGGAGTTGGGTCTGCTCGGCACGATGATCGTGCTGATGCTCTTCGCCGCGTTCGCGATCCGCGCGTTCATGCTCGCCCAGCGCGCCGCCGACCGTTTCGGCTTCTTCCTGATCGTCGGCTGCGCGCTCCTGATCGTGATTCAAGCCTTCATCAACATCGGCGTCGTCACTTCGTCGTGGCCGGTGACCGGTGTGCCGCTGCCCTTCATCTCGTTCGGCGGCACCTCGCTGATCGTCAGCCTGGTCGCGACAGCTTTGATCATGAACGTTGCGCGGCGTTCCCACTAACCCCGCAACCCTGCGCGTCGCGTTCGCCGGGGGCGGAACGGGCGGCCACATCTACCCGGCGCTGGCGATCGACGACGCGATCCGGGCCGAGTACGATCCCGAGCACTACGAGCCGCGCTTCTTCGGCAACCGCCATGGGCTCGAGGCGCAGCTCGTCACGACGATGCCGCTGACGTTCGTGCCGAGCGCCGCGTTGCAACGCAAGCTCTCGCTGCGCACGCTCGTGACCCTGTGGAGCAACCTGGTCGGGATCGTGGTGGCGCTGGCCGCGCTGCGTTCGTTCCGGCCGCTGATGGTCGTCGCGACCGGCGGCTACGTGTGTTTCCCGGTCGTCGTCGCGGCGCGCATATTGAGAGCGCTGGGCGGCTTGCGTTGCGGGATCGCGCTACTCGAGATCAACGTGCAGCCCGGCCTGACGAACCGCCTGCTGGCACCGCTGGTCGACGAGGTCTGGACGACCTACGACGCGTCCGCGCGCTACTTCCGGGGCAAAGCCAAGCGTACCGGAACGCCGGTGCGCGCCTCGCTGCAGCGCAAGATCCACCCCTCGCGCGCGCGCCTGGAGCTGGGGCTCGCGCCGGAGCGCACGACGATCGTGGTAATGGGCGGCAGCCAAGGGGCGCGCTCGATCAACGAGGCGGTGGCGGCCCTGGTGACGCGGCGCACCTTGGGCGAGGACCGGCAAGTGCTGCACGTGAGCGGCGAACGCGATTACGCCTACATGCAAGCCGAAGAGCGCGACGTCGGCCAAAACCACGTGCTGCTCGTCGCTTACCTGCCCGACCCGGCCAACGCCTACGCGGCCGCCGACGTCGCGATCGCGCGCGCCGGCGCTTCGACGCTGGCCGAATTGGCGGCCACCGGCACGCCGTCGATTCTCGTGCCCTACCCGCACGGCACCGACAACCACCAGACCTCGAACGCCGCCGTGTTCGCCGAGCGCGGCGCGGCGGTGGTGCTCACCGACGCCGAGCTCGACGGCGACCGCTTGTGGTGGACGCTCGACGCGATGTTGCAGCCCGCCCGGTTGGCCGAAATGCGCGCGGCCGCGGCGTCCCTGGCGACGTCCGACGTTGGTCGCACGATCGTGAGCCGCATCGAATTTCTGATACCCGCACGGGTCGTCGAATCCGGCGAAGCGAACGAATCGGCCAGTGAATAGCGTACCGTCGTATCATCTCGTCGGCATCGGCGGGATCGGCATGAGTGCGATCGCGCGCTTGTTGCTCGCGCGCGGCGCGCGCGTCAGCGGTTCCGACGTCAATCGCTCGGAGCTGGTCGACGAGCTCGAAGCTGAAGGCGCGCGCATCTCGATCGGTCATCGCGCCGAAAACGTCGGAACGCCCGGCCTCGTCATCGTGTCGAGCGCGATCGCGCAGGACAATCCCGAATTCACCGCCGCGCTCGAACGCGGCATCGACATCAAAACGCGCGGCGCGATGCTGGCCGAGCTGACCGGCTCGCGCAAGACGATCGCGATCGCCGGCACGCACGGGAAGACGACGACGACGGCGATGACCGCCGCGATCCTCGAGGTCGCCGGCCTCGACCCGACGTACGCGATCGGCGGCCTGCGCGTCGACACCGGAACGAACGCCGGCACCGGCACGGGCGCGTGGTTCGTCACCGAGAGCGACGAGAGCGACGGTTCGTTCCTGCACCTGCAGCCGACGATCGCCGTCGTGACCAACGTCGAGAACGATCACCTCGCCAGCGACGACGAGCTGCCGCGGCTGCTCGAACAGTTCGTGACGTTCGTGCAGCGCGTGCCGCCCGACGGCGCGGCGATCATCGGTCTCGACAACCGCGGCAGCGCGTTCATCGCGAAGAACGCGACCGTTCCGAAGACGACGTTCGCCACGCGCGTCGACGCCGATCTCACCGCACGCGACATCGTCTACGCGGGTCTCGGCTCGCGTTTCAGGCTGGTCGAACGCGGCGCGGAGTTGGGCGAGATTCACCTGCACGTCCCGGGCGAGATCAACGTGCAGAACGCGCTCGCGGCGATCGCCGTGGCGCGGCAGCTGCGCGTCGAAATGCCGGCGATCGCCGCTGCGCTCGAGGCTTTCCGCGGCGTGCGCCGGCGGTTCGAGATCGTCGGCGAGGCCGGCGGCGTGACGGTGGTCGACGACTACGCCCATCATCCGACCGCCATCGCGCAAACGATCGCCGCGGCCCGCGGCTATACGGACAAGCCGATCGTGGTCGCGTTCCAACCCCACCGCTACTCGCGCACGCGCTATCTCGCCGCCGATTTCGCCGCGGCGCTGGCGCATGCGGACGCGGTCTTCCTCGCGCCGATCTACGCCGCGTCGGAAGCGCCGATCGCCGGCGTGAGCGAACGTTCGATCGGCGAACCGCTGGCGGCGCGCGGCACGCCGGTGACGTACGTCGCGCAGGTCGACGATCTACTGACGGCCGTGCCGCAGGCCGTCGGCGCCGGCGCGGTCGTGCTGATGCTCGGCGCCGGCTCGATCTCGGGCGTCGCGCATCGGCTGGGAGCGTCGCTCGATCCCGCGCCGGCCGTCGCGCGATGAACGCCGCCGAATCGCTGCTCGCCGCCGGCGATCGCGACGCGTTGAGCGAACGTTTCGCCGAGCGCGTGCGCTTCGACGCGCCGCTGGCACCGGCGACGTGGTGGAAGATCGGCGGCCCGGCCGATGCGACGATCGCCGCGGGAACGACGGCCGAGGTCGCGTTCGTGCTGCAATGGTGCTTCAAACGCAAGCTGCCGTGCTTCGTGCTCGGCGCCGGTTCGAATCTGCTCGTCGGCGACGGCGGGATGCGCGGCATCGTGCTGCAGCTCGGCGGGAGCTACGGCGCGCTGGACGTGCGGATCGAGGACGAACGCGTCGTCGCGCGGGCCGGCGCGAGCGCATCGCTGCCGCAACTCGTCGCGCATGCGGCGTCGCTGGGCGCGCTCGGCGTCGACGGGTTGGCCGGGATCCCGGCCACGGTCGGCGGCGCGTTGCGCATGAACGCCGGCACCGACCGTGAGATCGGCGAATTCGTGCGCGAAGTCCGCATCCAGACGCCGGCGCACCCGCAGCCGGCCCCGGCCTGGGTCGGATTTTCGTATCGCCGGACGACGCTCGCGCGCGACGCGATCGTTGCCGACGTCAGGCTGGAATTTCCGTGCGGCGATCCGGCCGAGGTCCGGGCACGCACCCAGGACCGCCTGGTGCGGCGCAAGGCCACGCAGCCGGTGGCCGTGCCGAACGCCGGCTCGTGCTTCCGCAACCCGCCCGGCGACCGGGCGGGGCGGCTGATCGAAGCCGCCGGGGCCAAGGGCTGGCGCGCCGGCGGGGCGGAAGTCTCCTCGCTGCACGCCAACTTCATCGTCAACGCCGGCGGCGCGAAGGCCCTCGACGTTTCAACGCTGCTCGCCCGCGTTCACCGCGCGGTCGACGACGCGTTCGGCGTCGATCTCCATCTCGAAGTGCACCTCGTCGGAGAGTTCGTAGCGGATGTCTAAGATTCGGGTCGCGGTCGTGATGGGTGGCCCCAGCGCCGAACGCGAGGTTTCGATCGAGACCGGGCAAGCCGTGATGCGCGCGCTGGCCGCGCTCGGACACGACGCGCAGTCGCTCGACTTCGACGGGCGCTTCGTCGACGCGGTGCGCGAGATCCGGCCCGACGTGGTGTTCAACGCGTTGCACGGAACCGGCGGCGAAGACGGCACGATTCAAGGCGTGCTCGAATGGCTCGGCATTCCCTACACCGGCAGCGATCTCACCGCGTGCGCGCTGGCGATGGACAAACACCTGACGAAAAAATTGCTGGCCGCCGAAGGCTTGCCCACGCCCGCTTGGGACACGTTCGACCTGGCGGGCGGCACGCTGCCGCTGCTGCCGGGATCGCTCAACCTGCCGCTGGTCGTGAAACCGCGCAGCAGCGGTTCGAGCGCCGGCGTGTCGATCGTGCGCACGCACGAAGAGTGGACCAAAGCGATGATCAACGTCGCGCCCAAGACCACGCAGATCCTGGCCGAGGAATTCATCGCCGGCCGTGAGTTTTCGAGCGGCGTGCTGGGCGAAGAAGCGCTGCCGCTGGTCGAGATCATCCCCACCGACGAGTTCTACTCCTACGACGCGAAGTACAAGCCGGGCGGTTCGCGCCACCTCGTCCCGGCGCCGATCGACACCGACCTCACCTCGCGCTTGCAGATGCTGGCACTTTCGGTGCATCGGCTGTTGGGTTTGCGCGACTACTCGCGCACTGACTTCATCGTCACGAAGGAAGGGCGCCCGTACATCCTCGAGATCAACGCGCTGCCCGGGCTGACGCCGCTCTCGCTCCTGCCGGACGAGGCGCGTGCCGCCGGCATCTCGTTCGAAGCGCTAATCGGACGCTTGCTCCAGTTCGCGTTGGGCCGCGCGGTCCTCGTCTGAGGCCCCGGCGGCGCCGGAGCGACAAAAGCCGGAAGGCGGCGGCCGCGGCACCTTGGAAGTTGCGGAGGCTATGCCAGGAATTGTAGTCGATCGCGGTCTCGAGGGCGTCAACGTCGGTGAAACGGTCCTCAGCAACGTTGAGGGAGAAGTCGGGCGCCTGACGTTCCGCGGGTACGACATCGACGATCTCGCACCGAAGGCGACCTACGAAGAGGTCGTCTCCCTCATGCTCTATGGGAATCTGCCGACGGCCGCCGAGCTGGCCGCGCTCGAGGCGAAACTCAGCTCCCTGCGGGCCCTGCCCGAAGCGACGCTCGCGCTGATGCGCACGCTACCGCGCGACGCGTGGCCGATGGACGTGCTGCGTACCGCCATCTCGTCGCTCTCGCTACCGCTGCCCCACAAACCGTCGGGCGTGCACGCATCCGACGTCGACGCCGCGCTGAGCCTGGTCGCGAAGACGACCACGATCGTTGCGACGTGGGACCGCCTGCGCCGCGGCCTCGAGCCGATCGCGCCGCACGCCAAGCTCGGCACCGCCGCCAACTTCCTCTATATGAAGAACGGCGCGGAACCGACCGCCGACGACGTCAAGGCGCTCGACCAATATTACGTGCTGCTCGTCGACCACGGCTACAACGCGTCGACGTTCTCGGCCCGCGTCACCGCTTCGACGAACGCCGACCTCTACTGCGCGATCACCGCGGCGGTCGCCACGCTGACCGGCGAACTGCACGGCGGCGCGCCGAGCCAGGTCCAGGACTCGCTGCAAGACGTCGGCAGCCCCGATAAAGCCGAGCAGTGGGTGCGCGATCTGCTCAAGCGCCACGGGCGCCTGATGGGCATGGGCCATCGCGAGTACAAAGTACGCGACCCGCGCGCCAAGCATCTCGAGGCAACGGCCAAGCGGCTCAACAACGGCGGCGGTTCGTACGCCGTCGCGCGCGCGCTCGAAGACGCGTGGAACAAGGTCATCGCCGAAGAGAAGCCGCAGGCGCGGATCTACGCCAACGTCGACTTCTACACGGCGCCGGCGCTGGGCGCGCTCGGCATCCCGAGCGATGAGTACACCTGCATGTTCGCCTGCTCGCGTATCGCCGGCTGGTGCGCGCACGTGATCGAGAAATACGCCAACAACCGCCTGATCCGTCCGCAGGTCACCTATACGGGTCCGGCCGTGCACCCGTTCGAACCGATCGCCGAGCGCGGGCGCGAACCGGCCGGGAGCGCGCGCTCCTGAGCGACCGGCACGCGACCGTCGAGCGGACCACGAAGGAGACGCAGATCGATCTGCGTCTCGGGCTCGACGGCGGGCCGATCGAAATCGCCACCGACGTCAAATTCCTCGATCACATGCTCGAGGCGTTCGCCAAGCACTCCGGCTGCGGGCTGCAATTGGTGGCGCGCGGCGACGGCCTCGACAACCATCACCTGATCGAAGACGTCGGGATCGCGCTGGGCAAAGCGATCTACGAAGCGCTCGGCGAAAAACGCGGCATCGCGCGCTACGGTTCGATGCTGGTGCCGCTCGACGACGCGCTGGTGGCCGGCAGCATCGACCTCTCGGGCCGCAGCTACCTGAACTTCAGCGTGCGCTTCGACGGCGTCGAGAACCTGGGTGACTTCAAGACCGAGATGGTGCGCGAGTTCTTCCGCGCGGTCGTCGACAACGGCAAGTTCAACCTGCATTTGATCCAGATGAACGGCGACGTCGCGCACCACTTGTGCGAAGCCTCGTTCAAAGCGTTCGCCAAGGCCTTCCAGCAAGCGAAAACGCTCACCGGCAGTGACGAAGTACTCTCGACGAAAGGTCTGCTCGAGTAATTATTTCGGACGCACGCGGTAGATGCCGCCGTCCAAGTCGTCGCTGATGAAGAGGCTGCCGTCGGGACCGACCGCGATCCCGGTCGGGCGCGCGATGCGGCGCCCGTCCGGCAATTGCCAGCCGCCGACGAATTCTTTCCACTGTGCCGTCGGATCGTTCCAGTCGACCGGCGTCTTCGGATCGTCGCCGTTCATCGGGACGAAGACGACGCGCGGCGCCACCGGCGGTTGGTGCCAGGAGCCGTGCAGCGTTACGAACGCGCCGCCGCGATAGGGTTCGGGAAACGCGTGCGCGCCGGCCGGGTGCTCGGGATAGAACGCCGCGCCGATCGGCGTCGCATAAGCCGGCATCACGACCCGCGGAACGACGGCGTTGAAGCAGTTGTGGCCGGCCACGGCTTGATGGTTCTCGTAACAGTACGGCCAGCCGTAGTCGGCGACGCCCGCGTGCAGCGTGACCGCGTCGAAGATCTCGTAGGGATGGCCGTGCGGTAATTCGTCTTGCCCGGCGACGCCCGCCCACAGCGTCCCCGTCTGCGGGTTCGTCGCGAGCGCGATCGCGTTGCGGATGTGGCGCGCCTTGGCCGTCATCCCGCCGCCAGCCTGCCCCAAGCCTGTCGAAGGGAGGTCGAGCTGCTGGATCGTCGCGCGCGTGGCGTCCAAATCCGGATCGCAGTTGTTGCACGACGAGCCGACGCTCGCATACAGACGGCCCTTCGCCACCGCGACCGAGGTGGTGACGTGGTCGCGCGCCGTGCCGCTCGTGCGTACCGCCGCGATCTTGCGCGGCTGCGCGCTCGGCGCGCGATCGCCGTCGTGATACGGCAGCTCGTAGACGCCGAACTGCGCGCCGAGATACATCCGGTCGCCGTCGAGCGTGATGCCCGCGACCGGATGATCGGGCAGTTGGACGAACGGCTTCGCCGGCGCGGCGGTGCCTTGCGCGTCGGCGACGATGTCCACCGTGTTGCCCGACGTCGCGACGAACAGGTCGCCGTTGGGGGCGACGGCCAGCTCGCGAGCGTTCTCGACCGTCGCTATGCGCTCGATGATGAAGCCGGGCGGCACGGTCAGTCCCAGCGCCGGTGCCGCGGCCCGCACGGCGGACGGAGCAAGAAAGGCAAGCACGGCGAGTGCGAGCGCCGAGCGCAAGAACGAGCTCATGCCGGGTGTTTCCCCACCGCCGCGTGAAATGATGCCCGGCATGCTGGCGGTTATGGATTATGGCGGCGGGAACATCGGCTCGCTCGTCGCGGCGCTCGAGCGCCGCGGCGTGCCCTTCGTGTTGACCGACGATCCGGGCCGCGTCGAAGAGGCGGACGCCGCGATCCTGCCCGGTGACGGCGCTTTCGGTGCGACGATGCACGCGTTGCGCGAACGCGGGCTCGACCGGGCGGTGCATAGGTTCGTGCGGTCCGGCAAACCGTTTCTCGGCATCTGCGTCGGCATGCAGGTGCTGTTCGAGTCGAGCGATGAGTTCGGGGACGACGCCGGGTTGGGCATCTTCCGCGGGCACGTGCGCCGCTTCACCGGCGCGCCGCGCGTTCCGCACATGGGTTGGAACGACCTGACGATCGAGCGCGAGCACCCATTCGTCACCGGACTGCGCGGCGGCGAGTACGCCTACTTCCTGCACTCGTACCGTGTCGCCGACTCCGACGCCACCGTGGCGAGCGCCGACTACGGCGGCCGCTTCTCCGCGATCGTGGCGCGCGAAAACGTCATGGCGACGCAGTTTCATCCCGAGAAGAGTCAGCGCACCGGCGCGCTCCTGCTCGACAACTTCCTCGCGCTCGCGCTCTGATGCACGCGTTGCGCCTGTTGCCGGCGATCGATCTGCGCGCCGGAAAATGCGTGCGTCTCGAACGCGGCGATCCGGCCCGCGAAACGCGCTACGACGACGATCCGGTCGCGCGCGCCCGCGCGTTCGTCGCGGCCGGTGCGCGCGCGTTGCACGTCGTCGACTTGGACGGCGCGTTCGGCGCCGGTGAAAACGCCGGCGCGTTGCGTGCGATTTGCGCCGCCGTCGACGTTCCGGTGCAGACCGGCGGCGGCGTGCGCAGCGTGGACGACGTGCAGGCGCGGCTCGACGCCGGCGCCGCGGCCGTCGTCCTCGGGACGATCCTGATCGAGGACGCGGCCGCCGCGCGAGCGATCGTCGATCGCTTCGGGGAGCGCATCGTCGCCGGGATCGATGCGCGCGGCGAGCGCGTCGCTACCCGCGGCTGGCTGCAGGACGCGGGTGTCTTGCGCGACGACTTGGTGCGCACCGTCGCCGGTTGGGGCGTGGGACGCATCGTCTACACCGAGATCGCCCGCGACGGGATGGGCTCCGGCTACGACGTCGCGGCGCTGGCCCACGTCGCCGCGCTGGCCCCGATCAACGTCACCGCCAGCGGGGGCGCGAAGTCGCTGGGCGACCTGATCGCCCTGCGCGAGGGGACGCCGGCGAACGTCGACGCGGCGATCGTCGGGCGCGCCCTTTACGAAGGAACGCTGGACCTAGCGCAGGCTCTTAACGCCCTTTCCTAGGGGTTTTCCGGTTGCTCCGGGCAAGATTGCGCCGATGAACCGTTCGGCCGCGCTCCGTGCCCTGGCTGCCACCGCTGCGGCGGCGCCGTTCGTTCCGGCCGCCGCGCGCGCCGATGACATCCCGCTGCACATGGCGACGATCAACATCGACAGCGGTGCCCAGCCGTACTACGCCGAGGACGGCGGGTTCTTCAAAACCGCCGGTTTGCGCGTCGACTTTCAGCAGTTCAACAACGGACAGGCGATCGCGGCAGCGGTCGCCGGCGGCGCCCTCGACATTGCAACGTCGAACATCGTCGCGATGTCGCAAGCACATGCGCGCGCCGTTCCGTTCGTCATCGTGGCGCCGGGCGCGCTCTACCTGTCGAGCGATCCGACGACGGCGTTGATGGTGTCGAAGAGTTCGACCATCGCCGTCCCGCGCGATCTGGCGGGCAAGACCGTTGCCTGCAACGGCGTCAACGGTATTCCCGAGTACTGCACTCGCGCGTGGGTCGACAAGGGCGGCGCGGATTCGTCGGGCATGAAATTCGTCGAGATGAACTACGTGCAGATGGAGGATGCGCTCGCCAGCGGGCACATCGATGCCGCATGCGTGACCGAGCCGTTCATCACTCAGGCCAAGGCGACGGCGCGCATGATCGGCACACCGTTCGACGCGTGCGCGCCGCGTTTTCTCCTCTCGGTATTCGTTGCGATGCGCGACTGGGCCCAAGCGAATCGCGACACGGTCCGGCGCTTTCAGACGGTGATGGCGCAGACCGCCGTTTGGGCCAATCACAATCAGGACAAGACCGCGCCGATCCTCATGAAGTACACCAAACTTCCGGACGCGACGGTGCGGTCGATGCGCCGGGCGGTGTTCGCTGAGAAGTGGGATCCGGCCGAAGCGCAACCGATGCTCGACCTGACCGCCAAGTACGGGAACGTTCCGCGTTTCGCGATCGACGAGATGCTCTGGCGGTGATCCGGATGGTTAGGGGGGTGCGGCGACGAGGTAGCTGCGCGGAACGTGCGCGGGCAGCCGCGTGACGGTTTCGTAGGCGATCGTTCCGGTCGCGCCGGCGAGCTCGTCGGCGCCGATCGTGGCGTGCCCGTCGTTGCCGATCAGCGTGACGATGCTGCCCGCTGCCGCGTCCGGCACGTCGGTGCAGTCGACGAAGGCCATGTTCATGCAGACGCGTCCGACGATCCGGCAGCGTTGGCCGATGATCAGGACGTGCCCGTGCTCGCCGGCGTTGCGCGCCAGTCCTTCGGCATAACCGATCGGCAGCACGCCGATGCGCGAGGGCCGTTTGGTGTGGTACGCGCAGCCGTACCCGACCGGGGTGTGCGCCGGCACATCGTGCACGAGCACCAGCCGTGTGCGCCATTCGAGCGCGGGCTTGAGCGTGAACCCGCGGTCGCGCATCGTCAGCTCGGTCTCGGGCGACGGCCACAGACCGTAGATGCCGATTCCGGTACGAACCGCGTCGAGCCGCGTTTCCGGCCACAGCATCGCGGCGGCCGTGGCCGCGATGTGACGTTCGACCTCCGGATCCAGTCCGCGCGTCGCGGTGATGAACGCGTCGAGCTGTTCCCGCGTGAACGTCGAATCGAGTTCTTCCGCGGCCGCCAGATGCGAGAACGCGCCGACCAGTTCGAGCGACGGGTGCAAGTCGTAGCGGCGCAACCGTGCCGGTGCCTCGGCGACGCGCATGCCCAAGCGTGCGACGCCGGTATCGATCTTCGCGTGCACGCGAAACGGCGAGCCGCCGTCGTGCGCGGCCGACGCGACGTCGTCGAGGTACGCGCCGCCGTCCCAGAGCGTGATCTCGACGCCGGCGGCATGCGCCTCGCCGAGCGCCGCGGCGCGGATCGGTCCCAGCACGTGGATCGGCGAGGCGATGCCCGCCGCGCGCAGCGCGAGCGCTTCTTCGAGTTCGTACACCGCCAGCCGCGGGACGCGACCGTCGAGCACGCGGCCCACCTCGATCAAGCCGTGCCCGTAGGCGTTGGCCTTGATCACCGGCACGAGCCGCGCCGGCGCCACCAGTGCGGCGAGCGCGTCGACGTTCCGAACGATCGCGCCCAGATCGATGCGCAGCTCGGCGATCACTTCGCGTGCAGCACCCGCGACGCCGTGAACGCCAGCGGCACGCCGAAGAACAGGATGAACGCGACCATGTCGCGATCGAACGTATAGGTCGTCGGAGAGATGAAGCGTCCCACCAAGGCCAACTCCGATTGCATCACGAGCCAAACGATGATGCCGAACACGGCGCCCGAGATCAGCGGCCGCGTCAGCAGCTGCGGCTGTCGGCGCGCGGCGTAGAGATAGCCGAACGACCACAGCAGCGTGCCCGCGAACAGCGCCGCAACGCCGATCGGCACGGCGGCAGCGCCCTCACCGAGCGTCGAACCGCCGACCGCCGTTGCGAGATATGTGTAGGTCGCGCTCGCCGGCTGGCCGGTTCGCGCGTCTTCGAAGGCCGCGAATGCGACCAGCAAGATGCCGGAGACGAATCCGGCTGCGATGCCGGCGACGAACCACGAACGAGCCATGATTCCTCGTTAGTGAAACGACGTGTGTTCGACCTTGCGCAGCGGAGCCAGCGTGACCGTGGCTGGCCCGGCCGCGATCGGGAGTGCGTCCGGCGCGGCGAAACCGCTCGGCACGGTGGTCGGGTCGAGCAGAATCGTCGAGGCCGGATCGTACGGCGCGCGCGCGAAGACGAAGTTGCCGGCGGCGTCGGTGGTCGCGCTCTCGCCGCTGGGTTCGAGCACGACGCGGATCCCTTGGAGCGAGGCTTCGGCCGGGATGCTATCGGCGGCGCCGCCGAAGCGCACCGTTCCGGCGATCGAACGCTGCGGGAAGAGCGTGACGGCGAGTTTGGGTGCGCCGGCCGGCGCGCTGCCGGCGGTAACGTCGAGCGTCGGCGAGCCGTAGCCGTGGTCGGCGCTCTCGACGTACACGGAATGCCGCCCGGCCGGAACCATGACGCTGGTGCTCTGCGTGAACGGCGCCGCCGACGGGACGCCGTCGACGAACACGCGCAGCGGACCGTACTGCTGCGGATCCGGCACGAACACCGTGACCGGGAAGGTCGCAACGCGCGGCTTGGGCTGGCGGAACCCGGCCAGCACGGCGATGCGCAGCGCGGGCCGGCCGCTGGGGCCGTCCACGATGCCGGCTTCCAGCGAAAGTGAAGGAGCTACCGGCAAGACGACGCCGATGAGCGGGCGGGCCGTGCCGTCGTTGAGTTGAAAGCCGGCCGCGAGGTTGATCCCGGCGTGATTCGTGCGCAGCTGAGCGATGCCGCTGGTCGCGCCGCCGCTGCTGGTGAGATCGACCTCGGCCAGCGCGTGATGCAGTCCGACGCCGCCGGTGAGGCCGAAAATCTTTTGCGCGCCGGCCGATGCGAAGAACTGTCCGTACATCGTCGAGCCGGCATAACCGGCGGTGAGGTTCGTCCAATGCTCCGAGACGTTGGTCGCGAGGGAGAGCCCGTTCCAGCGCGTCGCGACGCCGATCGTCGGGCTTCCCGGTGAGGCGATCGACCGCACGTATCCGGCCGTGACCGTGGTGACGGAGCTGAGATGCTCGCCGATCACCGCGCCGCTCGGCACGTCGCCCGCCTGCACCGGCAGCGCGCCGGCGGTGGCGCTGAGGTTGGCCTCGACGAACGTCTTGCCTTTGGTGCGCGCGTGGATGCCTTCGCCGCTGCCGTGCTGGCCGACCAGCGCTTCATAGTCCAGCGTCCCCCACGGCTCGGTGGCGACGACGGCGTGTCGCACGATCGCTTGGCCCAAATCGCCGTAACCGGTGACGTAGGCGAGGGCATCGGTCGACGGACCGCTCGTGCGCGACAACGCGTAGACGTTGCCGGCGATGCTGCTGCCGGATGCGATGTCGTAATCGGTGGTGCCGTTCGCGAGGTGCGCGGTCACGCCGGTCAGCGAACCGTTGCTGATCACGCTGCCGGCGAGCGGGTTGGAGATCGTGCCGAAGCCGGCGTAACGCGCCGGTGGTCCGACCGTCACGCTGCCGACCGGATTCGTCACCGCCGCGCTCCCATAGGATGAGAGCGCTCCGCGCACGACGCCGGCGCTGCCGTCCAAACTCGTCTGATAGATCCGGTTGCTGCCGTCGAACTCGACCGAAAGCGCGAGCGTGCCCGCATTGCCCGACACGACCGGCGGCGGGCTATAGGTCGCCGGCCGCGGCGTCGCGACCGGAGCTGGTGGAGGCGTTGCCGGACGCGGAACCTCGCGCACGTCGGCGTCGTCGCCGGACTGCGACACCAGCTCGACGTTCGTTCCCAAACGTTGCACGTCGAGATGAAACAGCGTCGCGGCATCGCCGAGCGCAAGCTCGACGTGACCGTTGCGCACGCTTGCCGGATGGTCGAACAGCGCGACATCGGACCCGTCCTCGTCGACCAGCCGCGAACCGATGCGCAGGATCTGCGGACCGCTGCCGTCGTCGATGACCGCGCCGTCGGCGGTGCGGCGAAACGTCCAGCCGAGTCGGTGCGCGATCCCCTCGATCGCGACCGGCGCATCCGGATTCGTGGCCGAAACGAAGGCCAGTTGGGCGCCGTGCGCCGGCAGCGCAGCCAGCGCGCAGATCGTCAGTGCGACGATCGCGGCGAGCGTGCGGCGCATCGTCAGGACGCCGTCGCGGAAACCGTGAACGTCCCGAGGAATGTCGTGGCGTCGAAGGGTGTCGCGGCCGTGAGCGTGTCGTTCAGCGTGAGCTCGACGCTGAATTTGCAGGTGACGTTGTTCTTGCCCGCGGCCAGCGTGCCGCAGGTCGTCGCTCCGTTCAGCAGCGTGGCCGGGGCGGCGGTGAAGCCGGAGCCGCTGGTGAGCTTGCACGTGAGGGTGAAGTCGGCGGCGGCGAGCGTATCGCCCGACGTGCCGGTCAGATTGACGGGGATGACGGTGACGGTTCCGCCGGCGCCGCCCGACGTGGTGGTGAACGTAACCGATGCGCTGGCCGAAACCGGGGTCGATGCGAGCGCCGTGTTCGTCATGTTCACGGCGTCGAACGCGAGCGTCGTCGACGTGACGGTCACGACCGCGCTCGGCGTTGCCGCTTCGGCAACACCGGATAGGGCCGCCGCGATGGCGCAAGCGGCGCCCAGTGCGACGAGCCCGAATTTCATCGGACGTGAACCTCGGTCGTGCCTTCGAGCAACGTCGGCCCACCGTAATCGACGGTGAACGAGACGTCGTACGAACCGGGGCTGAGGCCGTTCAATGCTTTGGTGTAGGCGCGGCCTTCGCCGGAAAACAGCACCGGAATGCTCTCGGTCTCATCGGCGACGACGGTGCCGTCGCGGCGCAGAACGAGATGTCCGGTCGGACGCGCGTACGCGCTACCGTCGTTGACGAGACGCGCGGAAAGGAGCGCTTCGCCGGGATTGGGCGAGCTGACGTGCAGCTGCGTGATCTTCGCATGTGACGTCGGCGTGCCGACGGTGTCGTAGGCGACGACGGTTGCGGCCGGACCGAAGTTGACGTGTCCGGTCACCGGAACGGCGCGCACGAGAAAGCCGCTGTGGTAGACGGCCGTGGCCGTCGGAAATGAGGACGGAAGGTCGAGCGTGAGCGCGATCTCGCGCGTCTCGTTCGGCGCGAGCACGACGTTGTCGGGCTCCATGCGCAAGTAGTCGGAGATCGAGGCTTTGCCTTCGCTACCGGGTTGTTCGACGCGCACGGTGCCGTCGGCGCTGACGCGCCAGTCCATGCGTAACGCGATGATGCGCTCGGGATCGGCGCCGCCGTTATGGACGGTGACGGTTGCGTTCGCGGTGTCGCCCGCGCCGGCGCGGAATTCGACGACCAGCGGTGCGACGGTGAGGGAGAGGCTCGTGCCCGGTGTGACTTGGGCGAGGGCGGGGGTTGCGCCGAGCGCGATCGCCGACCCGAGGGCGATCGCGATCCGGCGCACGAGCCGAACGCCGTGCGTTTTCATCAGATTAGGTGGTCGACGCCGTCACGGTCCAACCGGACGACAGCGTGTACGTGTCGGCATTCACTTGCGAGGAATCGATGCCGAACGTGAGGTTGACGTTGTAGGTGAACACGTTGGGGCCGGCCCACGAGGCGCACGAGGTGCCCGCGGTCGTCGATGCGGCGGCCGAGGCGAAGGTCGCCGTGCCGTGCGTGCCGCTCGAGCCGGCGTCGGCGCAGGTCATCTGGATGGCCGCGACCGGGATCGAGTTGCCGGCCGTGCCGACGATCGTCGCCGCAACGGCGGTGGCGGTGAGGGAGGCCGTGCCGCCCTTGCTGGACCGGATCGCGCCCGTGGCGTTGACCGTGTTGGTACAGGGGACGATGCCGGTGACCGTGTTGCCGGGGGCGCAGGTGACGTTGCCGGGAGAGGTCACGGTGATCGTGGCAACCGTCGGGGCGGTGACTTGGACGTTGAAGGTGTTGGCGGCCGCGGCCGGGAGGCTGGCTCCGAGGAGGAGACCGGCTGCGCCGATGGCCGCCAGGATCTGGTGTCGCATGATGTTCCTTTGGAATCCGCCCTCCGGCGGAGTGCCGGCGGAACGGTGGTGTGTGGGTCGAGGCGATAATAGGCTCGCCTGACCACCCCCAAGAGCGACGTTTGTCGGACTTTACGCTGCCCGTCACGACTCTTAGCGGCCGCGACACAGTGTAAAAAACGCGCTTGTTCGCCCCTTGCACTCCCCTGCGGACTCTGCTAATCTAATCAGTGCTGGCACTCAGGTGCCAGAACTGCCAACGTTTGTTTGGAGGAGTTTTTCGTGAATCTGAAGCCACTGGGCGATCGCGTGGTCGTCGAGCACGTGGAGCAAGCAGAGAAGAGCGCCGGCGGCGTCTTTCTCCCCGACACGGCCAAAGAGAAGCCGCAAGAAGGCCGCGTTCTCGCAGTCGGTACCGGCCGCGTTCTCGACAATGGCACCACCCTGCCGGTCAGCGTGAAGGTCGGCGACCGCATTCTCTACTCGAAGTACTCGGGATCCGAGATCAAACTCGAAGGCACCGAATACCTCATCATCTCGGAAAAAGACGTTCTCGCGATTGTCGATGAGCGCGTTCCGGCTGGAGCTAAGAACTAGTCATGGCAGCTAAGCAACTCGTTTTCGACGAGAACGCACGTCGCGCGCTGGAGCGCGGTGCGAACATTCTCGCCGATGCGGTCAAAGTCACGCTCGGGCCTAAGGGCCGCAACGTCGTGTTGGACAAGAAGTTCGGTTCGCCGACGATCACCAACGACGGTGTGACGATCGCGAAAGAAATCGAACTCCCCGACGTGTTCGAAAACATGGGCGCGCAGCTCGTGAAGGAAGTCGCGTCGAAGACCAACGACATCGCCGGCGACGGCACGACCACCGCGACGGTGCTGGCGCAAGCCATCATCCGCGAAGGTCTGCGCAACGTCACCGCCGGGTCGAACCCGCTGCTGATCAAGCGCGGCATCGAGCACGCGGTCGAAAAGGCCGTTGCCGAGATGCAGAAGATGGTTGTGACCGTCGACACGCCTGAGAAGATCGCGCAAGTCGCTTCGATTTCGGCGAACGATCAGGAGATCGGCGGACTGATTTCCGAGGCGATGAAGGCCGTCGGCAAAGACGGCGTCATCACGGTCGAGGAATCGAAGTCGATGAAGACCGACGTCGAGACCAAAGACGGCATGCTCTTCGACAAGGGCTACATCTCGCCGTACATGGTGACCGATTCGGAGCGGATGGAAGCGGTTCTCACCGATCCGTACATCCTCGTCACGGAGCGCAAGATCTCGGCCATCGCCGACATCCTTCCGCTGCTCGAGAAGATCGTTCAAGTTCAGAAGCCGCTCTTGATCATCGCCGAAGACGTCGAAGGCGAAGCCCTCGCGACGCTGGTGGTCAACAAGCTGCGCGGCACGTTCACCACCGTCGCCGTCAAGGCGCCGGGCTTCGGTGACCGCCGCAAAGAGATGCTCAAGGACATCGCGACCCTCACCGGCGCGACCGTCGTGAGCGAAGAGCTGGGCCTCAAGCTCGACAAGGTCACCCCCGAGCTGCTCGGTCAAGCCAAGACCGTCAAGGTAACGAAGGAAGAGACCACGATCGTCGACGGGCGCGGTAAGCCTGACGCGATCAAGGGCCGCATCGAGATGATCAAGCGTCAGATCGATGAGACCGATTCCGACTTCGACCGCGAGAAGCTCCAGGAACGCCTGGCCAAGCTCTCCGGCGGCGTCGCCGTCATCCAAGTCGGCGCGGCCACAGAAACCGAACTCAAAGAGAAGAAGCACCGCATCGAAGATGCCCTCTCGGCGACCCGCGCGGCCGTTCAGGAAGGCATGATCCCCGGCGGCGGCAGCTCGCTGGTCCACGCGCTCAAGGCGTTCGACAAGATCAAGTCGGCCTCGCACGAAGAGCAGATCGGCATCGACATCATCCGCCGCGCGCTCGAAGAGCCGCTCCGCCAGATCGCGGAAAACGCGGGCTTCGAAGGCTCGGTTGAAGTGAACCGCGTCAAAGCGGCCGCGCTCGGTCAGGGCTTCGACGCCATGACCGGCAACCTGGTCGACATGATCAAGGCCGGCATCGTGGAGCCGTTCAAGGTCACGCGCTCGGCCCTCCAAAATGCCGCGTCGATCGGCGCGCTCGTTCTCACGACCGAGACCCTGATCGCCGACAAGCCCGAACCGAAGAGTGCCGCAGGCGGCCCTCCCGGCGGCGGCATGGGCGGCATGGGCGGCGGCTACGACATGATGTAGGGATTCGAATCGCCCTACGGCGATCCGAACCCACACGATGGCGACGAGGCGGCAGTGATGCCGCCTCGTTCTTTTCGTTCGTACCGGTCACGGCCGGAAGTCGTGAAATTTCGCAGCCTGACCCGGCGTTGCGGGTTCGTACGTCGGACCGACCGCATACCCGGGGCCGCTGGGAGGGGCTTGCTGCCAGGTTCGCCCGCCGAAGGCCGCCGGCGCGGGGGACGCGCCGGTTCGCGCGACGATGTCCAGCACGCCCAGATGCGACTTCTTCGGATCAGGGTCGACGCTACTGTGCCAGAACCAGTCGTCCAGCAAGTAGTCACCGTGTGGGATGACGTCCGGCAAGCTCCACCATTTGTGCCCGCGTTCGTTGCGGCACAGCGGGCGGCCGAGGGGCTTCTTCCCCGGCCCGAGATCGTGCATCGTGCGGCGCAGATGGTGTCCGAGCGCTGCGTTCGCACCGGCCGGAACGAACGAACGATACGACTCCATCTCGTTTGCAACCGCGTCGGCGAAATACCAGTAATTGGCCCAGAACATCGCGCTCGCCGCCGCGTTGCTCGCGAGCAGTTCCGCCGGCTGGTCGGTGAACAACGGTCCATACGCGTCGCTGCGCCACTGATCGAGGGCGAGCGACGGTGACGGGTTCTGCACGTCGGTGAAATACTTCGTCTTCTCGAGCGGGCAGCCGAAGGTAACCAAGGCGCGGATGCGGCGAAACGCGCGTACCAGCAGGTCTTTCGCGACCGGCGGCGCCTGCTCGATGAACTGGTGGTAGCGCATGATCGCATCGAGCGTCACCGTCGCGCCCAGGCTGTGGGCGAGGATGAACACCTTGTCGTAGCCCTTGCCGCCGTTGGCGTCGTCGGAGGAGACGCGCACGATCGTCGTCGTGACGAGCTCGAGGATCTTGTCACGCATGGCGTTGTAGTCGACGTTCTCGTCGCGCGTCGTATAGATTTGGACGTCGCCGAAGAAGTTGACGAAGAACGATTGGGCGATCGTGCGTCCGCCCTCGAACGCCAAGGCGGCGACGACCAGCAGCAGCCCGGTGCCCTTGTACGCCCACCCCATCGGAACGAAAAGCGCAGCCCCGATGACGGCGACGATGACGATGAACCGCAGCCGGTCCCACATCTGCGCCGGGATCTTTTTTTGCGTTTGAAGCTGCTGAAAAAAGCCGATGAGTCCTTTGACCGCTTGCACGATGAGGTACGCCCCGGCCACGGCCAGCGCGAACTTGACGAGCATGCTCTCGTCGGGAAAACCGCTGAAGTCGAACGTCGTCAAGGTCTTGATGAGGGTTGCAAACGACTGGGATTCCGAGGTGTGCGTGAGCTGCGCGAGGCTCTTCACCGCCATCAGCAGCGCGAGCGCGAGGAACGCCACGACCAGGACGATTCCGCCGCCGATCAGCCCGAAATCGCAGAACGTCTTCGCCGGCGACGCCATGTATCGCGCGGTCGTGTTCAGCGGGACGAAAATCGTCTGCAGCAGCCAACCCGCCACCCGGGCGAAGGTCGCTTTGCCTTTGTCGAGCGGGCTCCAGTACGCCTCGATCACGTCGAAGTACGTGTTGGCGGGCGCGACCGGGTTGTCGCCCTGGAGGCGAACGCGCGAGATCGTCGGACGCGGGTCCAGGTCGCTCAACACGCTGGGGTCGACCGGGTTGACGACCGAATACTCCCAGCAGCCCAGCTTCTTCCACTGCGGGTCCGCGTTGAGTGCCCCGGTGAGCGAACCGGCACATTCGTCCTGGATCTCGTAGCGCGGATGCGGCATGACGCCGTGTACGACGACGATCCCAATCTGCTCGGGCATATGACCCCCGCGCCTCCTTCGGCTCCGCTCAGTACGACATGCGCAAGCCGATGACGTTGCGCACGTAGGTGACGGCGCCGTGCGCGTGCGCCCCGTCGGAAACGTACCCGGCGTAGCCGTCGGGCCGCAGCACCAGCGTCATCGCGGCGTGCTGGTCGTGCGGGTGCATGACGATCGTCTGAGGCCGGTGGCCGGCCGGGCGGGCGCCGCGCACGCGCATCCCGGCGCGTAAGCCGCGGCGCGCGGGCGAACCGTTGACCGACAACCGGCTCTGCGGGTAGGCGATGCGCAACTGCGCGACGTTTTCGCGCAGGCGGTCGCGCACGAGCGGCAGGTGCGAGGCGACGGGTAGTGCCGCGTTGCGCAGCGCGCGCACCATCGTGTTCGCGTTGAACGCCAGCCGGTTGCCGTAGTCGGTTGCGGCGAGCAGAGCGGCGGCAACCGCCTCGCGTTCTTCGCCGTACGTGTCGAGCAATGCGGGCGCGACGCCGTCACGGACGACGAGCGCGAGTTTCCAGGCCAGGTTGACGGCGTCGCCGATGCCGCTGTTCATCCCCTGACCGCCGAGCGGCGAATGGATGTGCGCGGCGTCGCCGAGCAGGAACGCGTTGCCCTTACGCATGCTCGCGACGCGGCGCTGGTGCACGTGGTAGTTGGCCATCCACGACATCTCGCACAGACGGGCCGGCACGCCCTGCGCCTCGAGCGCGGCGGCAAACGCTGCCGGTCCCGGCGGGTCGGGCAGCGCAGCGCGCGATTCGACGATGATGCGCCAGCCGTCGCGTAGCGGAAAGAGCGCCACGACGCCGCCGTCGGGGGCCAGGTAGACGCGCGCGGCATCGGTCGGGAGTTCCGTCTTCAGCCGCGCGTCGGCGAGCGCGAACGCCTCGGGCAGCGCGTAGCCGGTGAAGGGCAGATCGAGAAAATGCCGCACGGCGCTATGCGCGCCGTCGCAGCCCGCGACGAAGCGCGCGCGCAGCCGCTCGACGCCGGCCGGACCGGCCAGCTCGGCATCGACGCCGTCGGCATCTTGCGCGAGACCGGTCAGCGCGACGCCGCGTTCGAGCGTTATCCCGATCGCGGCCAGTTCTTCCGCCATGATGCGCTCGGTCTCGTTTTGGCCCACGAAAGCCAGAAACGGATACGGCGTCGGCAGCTCGGAGAAATCCGCATCGATGAGGTGATGCGAACCGGCCGCGATGTGCACCTTGGCGACGCGTTGCGCGCGCATCAGCAGCGGGTCGGTGACGCGGGCGGCTTCGAGCAGCTCCAGCGTGCGCGCTTGCACGCCCACGGCCTGCGAGTGCGCGGCGCCGGACGGCGCCTTGTCGATGATGCGAAACGGCACCTTGAAACGCGCGAGTTCCAACGCCAGAGTCAGGCCGGTCGGTCCGGCCCCGCAAATGAGAACCGGCAGCGAGGTGCTCACGCCGTTCTTTTACCCCGGCGCTTGCGTTATGACGCGGCGCGCACGACCTCGACCAGCTCTTCGGCCGTGCGCAGCGCCGAAGCGACCACCTGATCCATGTTGTAGTACCGGTATTCGGCCAGGCGCCCCACGAACGTCACGCCGCGCGTGCGCTGCGCGAGCAAAGCGTATTTGCGATACTGCTCGCGGCTCTCGGGCGCGGGGATCGGATAATACGGTTCGCCGTCCTCGCTCGGATACTCGCGCGAAACGATCGTCTTCGGGTGGCGCTGCCCGGTCAGGTGCTTGTACTCGGTCGTGCGCAGATACGGCACGTCCTCGGCGGGCTCGTTGACGCAGCCCGCCGGCTGAACCCACTCCGCGTCGTGGGTCGCGAACTCGAAGCGCAGCGAGCGGTACGGCAGTTTGCCGAAGCGATGATCGAAGTACGCGTCGATCGGCCCGGTGAAGACGACGTGGCGGAAGTGCGCGCGGTCGGCGATCTCGTGGTAATCGACGCCCAGCACGCGTTCGATGAGCGGGTGGGTGGTCATGCGCTCGACCATGGCCGTATAACCGTCGGCCGGCATCAGCTGGAACCGGTCGCCGAAGTACCGGTCGTCGGCGTTGGTGCGGGTCGGAATGCGGCCGCAGACGCTGGCGTCGAGCTGGGCGGGGTCCCGGCCCCAGTGCTTGCGCGTATAGCCCCGGAAGAAGCGCTCGTAGAGCTCCCGGCCCACCCGCGAGACGATCACGTCCTACGAGGTCCGGATCTGCGC
>JBEKXE010000029.1:0-37162 GCA_049512335.1 Candidatus Lustribacter sp. | reverse complement strand
CGACGTGATCACTTCGTCGCCCGGGCCGATACCCATGAGCTTCATCGGCAGGATCAGCGAATCGGTGCCCGAGTTCACGCCGATCGCGTACGGCAGGCCGATCATTTTGGCGAAGCGCTGTTCGAACTCGGTGACCGGCTTGCCCAGCGTGAAATCTCCGGTCAACACGAGCTCGCGGATGTCGGCGAGGTAGTCGTCGAGGTTCTCGAACTGACGGTCGAGGTAGGAGAAGGGCACCTTTTGCGGTGCGTTGACGGCCGAAGTCATCGGGATCCCTCGTAGAACTCCCGGATCGTCGCCGCAACGCGGTCGAGCTGATCGGGACGAAGCGTGGTGTGAACCGGTAGGCTGAGAATGCGGTCGGCCTGGCGTTCGGTCACCGGGAACGCACCGCGCCGGTGGCCCAGTTCGCGCGCTGCGGTGTGCAGGTGAATCGGGACCGGGTAATGCACCGAGGTGCCGATGCCGCGTTCGCTCAGATACGAGCGTAGCGCTTCACGCCGTTCGGCCTGCACGACGAACGTGTGATACACCTGGCGCTCGCGCGGCGAGTCGGCCGGCAGCGTGAGTCCCGGAACGTTCGCGAGCAGGCTCCGGTAGCGCGCAGCGTTCGCGCGCCTGGCGTCCGTCCACGCTTCGAGATGGTCGAGTTTCACGAGCAAGATCGCGGCTTGCAGCGTGTCGAGGCGCGAGTTGACCGACCATTCGGCGCAGTCGTCGCGGGTCTGCAAGCCGAGATTGCGCAGGACGCGCAGCCGCGCCGCAAGGCGCTCGTCGTTCGTGGTGACCATGCCGCCGTCGCCGCACGCGTTGAGCGTCTTGAGCGGATGCAGGCTGAAGCAGCCGAGGGTGCCGGTCGAACCGACCTTCCGGCCGTCGAACTCCGCCAGAATCGCCTGAGCCGCATCTTCAACGACCGCGAGCTCGTGCTTCGCGGCGATCGCGAGGATGCGTTCCATGTGGGCGGGGCGGCCGGTGAGGTGCACCGGCATGATCGCCTTCGTGCGCGGCGTGATCGCGGCTTCGATCTTGTCCGGGTCGATGTTGTAGGTTTCGTCGACGTCGACGAACACCGGCATCGCGCCGGCCAGGCGAATGCACGACGTCGATGCGACGAAGGAGTTCGGGGGCGTGATCACTTCATCGCCCGCGCCGATGCCGAGCGCGCGCAGCGCGAGCTGTAGCGCGTCGGTCCCGTTGCCGCAACCGACGGCGAAACGCACGCCGAGCAGCGCCGCGAGGCGCTTCTCGAATGCCTCCACCGCGCCGCCGAGGATGAAGTCGCCGCTCTCGAGCACGCGCTCGACGGCGGCGAGGATCTCGGCCTTCAGCGGTGCGTGTTGCGCCGGAAGGTCGACGTACGGTACCGGATCGGAGCTGATCGCCGTCACGTTAGAACGGCCCGCGGAACGACGCGTCCGGTACGTCGAGCAGCCGGTCGGGATCGAAGCCCAGCTCGAGATCGGTCTTCGGCCGCAAGCCGTACATCGCGCGCACTGCGTTGACGATCGTTGTGGTGGACGGATAGAACGCGTTGGCGAGCGAGGGCGTCGTCGGAACGTAGGCGTCGGGCGGCGTGACGCGCACGGGGGCCGTCTTGAGACTGCCGAACGCGCTTTCGGAAACGAGTGCGATCAGTTCGGCCGCGATCCCGAACGTCTTCCAGCCCGAATCGACGGCGACGAAACGGCCGGTGCGGGCGGCGGATGCTACGATCGTTGCCCTGTCGAGCGGCTTGATCGTGCGCAGGTCGATGACCTCGCAATCGATGCCGATGTGGGCCAGCAGTTCCGCGGCGCGCAAGGCCTCGAGGGTCGAGTAGCCGCTGGCGGCGAGCGTGACGTCGTTGCCGCGGCGGGCGACGCGCGCCTGGCCCAGTTCGATCGAGTAGTGACCTTCGGGAACCTCGCCGATCGTGTTACCGAGCCAGCGGTGTTCGAGCACGATCGTCGGGTTGTCGTCCTCGATCGCCGCGATGAGCAGCCCCTTGGCATCGTGAGGCGTGGACGGCATGACGACCTTCAAGCCGGGGAAGTGTCCGTAGGTGGCCTGTAGGTTCTGCGAGTGCTGCGGCCCTTGACCCCAGCCGCGGCCCATGATCATGCGGATCGTGAGCGGCACGCAACCCTGACCGTTAAACATCGTCGACCACTTGGCCGCGCTGTTGGCGATCTGATCCAAAGCGAGCAGCGTGAAGTCGACGCGCTGGTGTACCATGATCGGACGCTTGCCGGCGAGTGCTGCGCCGATCGCGACGCCGGTCATGCCGTTCTCGGCCGTGGGCATGTCGAGCACGCGCTCGGCGCCGAACTGCGCTTGCAAGCCGGTCGTCGTGCCGAAGATCGCCTTCGGATCGGGCACGCCGAGACCCATGAGGAACGTCGACGGATCGGCCGCCATCGCGACGGCCGTTCCCTCGCGCAGTGCTTCGGCGTAGGTGATCGTGCGCGCGCTCATCAGCGGTCTTCTGCGTAGACGTGGCGGAGGAGGTCGCCCGGGGGCGGGAACGGCGATGCTTTGGCAAACGCGAACGCGTCGTCGATCTCCGCGCGCAACTCGCTCGCGATCTCGCCTTGCAAGGCCGCATCGAGCGTGCCGTCGGCCAGCAACGTGCGTTCGAGCGTGGTCACCGGATCGCGCGCGAGCCACTCCGCGACGAAGGCCGGGTCGCGGTAACCGAGGTCGTCGTCGAAGAACGGGCCGCAGTGTTCGCGGTGCCGGAACGTGTCGAACTCGAGGAACGTCGGGCCGCCCCCGTTGCGGGCGCGATCGACCGCGACCTTGGCGGCGTCGTAGACGGCGGCGACGTCGTTGCCGTCGCCGGTTCCGGTCGCCAGGCCGTTGGCGGCCGCGATCGCGACGCGGCTGCGGTTGGGGTGCTGGCGTACCGCCAGCGCCGAGTACACGGAAAAGCCGTTGTTCTCGCACACGAAGATCACGTTGAGCGCCTTGAGCGCCGCGAAGTTGAGCGCTTCGAGGAACACGCCCTCTTCGGTGGTTCCGTCGCCGAAATACACCACGGTGACGCGGTCGCCGCCGTCGAGCCGGGTGGCAAACGCGGTGCCGACGGCGATCGGCAGGCTGCCGCCGACGATCGGCGTCGAGCCGATCATCCCGACGCTGCGGTCGACGATGTGCATGGAGCCGCCGCGTCCGCCCGAGCAGCCCGTTTCGCGGCCGTAGAGTTCGGCGATGAAGGCCCGCAGGTCGCCGCCCTTGGCGAGGTAGTGCGCGTGCGCGCGATGGGTCGAGATCATGTAGTCATCTTTGCGCAGCGCCGCGCTGACGCCGACGGCGACGCCTTCCTGTCCGATGCTCAGGTGCACCGGGCAGCGCATCTCTTGCTCCGCGTAGCGGTCGGCGATCGTTTCTTCGACCAGGCGAATGCGCAGCATCTCGCGGTAGAGCGCGACGAGTCGTTGGTTGCGGCGTCCTTGCGCGATCATTTGAGCAGCGTTTGCACGAATTTGAGCAGTGCGGTCCGGTCGACGGCCGATCGGTTGCCGACGATCTGCACCTTCATCGCGCCGACGACGTTGGAGATGAAGCTCACGACCTCCGGTTCCATCTTCGCGGCGACGCACATCGAGGTGATCGCCAGGACGGCGTCGCCGGAACCGATACGGTCGACCACGCTGCTCACGAAGGCCGGGCTTTCGAATTGCTGCGGGCCGGCGAAGAGCGTGCTGCCGCGTTTGCCTTGCGTGACCAGCACCTTCGATCCGCCCATCTTGACGGCCAGCGCCTCGACGAGGGCCGCCAGCGGTGCGCGGCGGCTGCGCGCGTCGATCCGCACCTCGCCCTCGTGAATGCAGATGTAGTCGGCGCGCGGATACTTCGTGATCGTATGGTAGCCGATGTTGGCGGCGTTGATCTGCGTGTTGACGGCGAGGAAACGCGCGCGTTCGACGACGCGTTCGATGGCTGCCGGGGTCATCAATCCGTGTCCGAAGTCGGCCACGATCGTCGCGTCGCCGTGGCCCACGCGCTCGTCGATCAGCGCGCACAAGAGCGCATCTTCTTGGGGCGTCAGCAACTCGTCGTTGAGGACGCAGACTTCGAAGAGCTTCGACTGCAGGTACGATTCGACGTAGCGGCGTTTGACGATCGTCGGCGAGTCGGACTTGTAGACGAAGTTCGTGCGAACGTTCGGCAGGAGGTGCGTGCGCACGAAATCTTCGCGCGGATCGCGATCGCCCAAATACGTGATCAGCTCGACCGAATTGCAGAAATTCGCGGCGTGATTGGCCACCGCGAGCGACCCGCCGGCGAACATCTCGGCCGAGGCGTAGCGCATCGCGAGCACCGGCTCCTTGGCCGACTTGCCCATCTGCTCGCAGTAGACGTACTCGTCGAGAATCGTATCGCCGACGACGACGGCTTTGAGCGCGCGCAGCGCTTCGATGCGCTCGACGATGTCGCTCGCACGATGACGCGAGCGGAAGCCGGCCAGGTAGTCGTTCACGTCGCCGGAGTAGGCCGGCATGAACTGGTTGATCAGCGCGGACGAGCTGAAGGAGACGTCGTCGGTGATGTGGATGCGCCCGCCATGTTCGCGGACCGCCGCTTCTTCGAGGGCGATGCCGCCCGAGACGTCGTCGGCCGGATTGCGGTAATCGGGGCCCTTGACGTAGACGTCGGGCCGGATCGTGTGAATGGCGGGAACGGCCGTCGCATGGCGGCTGATCGCGACGTAGTCGACGGCTTCGAGGGCCGCGATCGCTTCCGCGCGCAGGGCTTCGGGAAACGCCGGCCGGTTCGGGCCCTTGTTGACGTGTCTGTCTTCCGTGAGGGTGACGACGAGCAGCGAGCCTTGGGCCCGCGCTTCGCTGAAATGCCGGATATGCCCGACGTGCAGAAGATCGAATACGCCGTGGGCGTGAACGACGCATTTGCCGGCATCGCGTTCGCGCGCGACGACCGCACCCAGCTCGTCGAGTTCGCGGATCTTCGGCGCGCGGCCGGTATCGACGCTCACGGCTGCACCGGCTCTTTTTGCAGAAAGCGGAACCAGTCGCGCGTCGCTTCGGCGATCGACGCCGGTTCCCAGACCGGTGCGTCGCGCCAGTCCTCGGCATGTTCGAGCATCGTGCGCACGCCGTCGGCAAACGGCACGCGCGCCTTCCAGCCCAGCAGCGCCTCGATTTTGCGCACGTCGGCGAACGTGCAATCGGGTTCGCCCGGGCGTTTGGGAACGTAGGTGACCTCGCCCCCGAGTTGCGCGACGAGTTCGTTCACGCTGTACGTTCCGCCCGAGCCGACGTTGAGGATCTCGCCCGAGAGCGCGCTCTCGCCGGCGCACTGCACGGCGGCCGCGACGTCGGTGACGTAGGTGAAATCGCGCGTCTGCGTGCCGTCGCCGACGACGGTGTACGGTTTGCCGGCCATCCGCTGCGCGAGGAAGACGCCGAAGACGGCACCGTAGGTGCCGGTCGTACGCGCCCGCGGGCCGTAGACGTTGAAGAAGCGCAGCGAGAGCGCGGAGACGCCGTAGACGAGATTCCAGTGCAGCACGATCTGCTCGCCGAGCAGCTTGCTCAGGGCGTACGGATACTGCGGACGCGTCGGGGCGGTTTCCGGCGTCGGGTAGACGTCGGGAATGCCGTAGCACGACGACGACGCCGCGTAGACGATCCGACGCACGCCGGCCGCGCGAGCGGCCTGCACGACGTTGAACGTGCCGTCGACGTTGGTCGTGAAGTAATCCTCGGGCCGTTGAATCGAGGGGACGATGTCGGCCAGCGCGGCGAGATGGTAGACGATATCCGCGCCCGCGAAGTGCGGTGCGATCGCGCTCGCGTCGCGGATGTCGGCGATCCGGACGGTCAGCTGCGGATGCGGTTCGGTTGCCGCGAGGTTTTCGCGCCGCCCGGTGCTCAGGTTGTCGATGACCGTCACGTCATAGCCGGACGCGAGGAGGCGTTCGGTGAGATGGCTTCCGATGAAGCCGGATCCACCGGTGACGACGGCGCGCAACGACATCGCCGCTTACGCGAACGCTTGCGTTGAGGCCGCGAGAAGCTGTGCTTCGATGCGGGCGCGCAACGCCGTCGCGACCGCGTGATTGATGATGAGGTGACCGTCTTCTTGTTGACCGATCGACATCGCCGGCACGATCACGCGGTGTTTGGCGGCGATCGCCAGCTTGCCGCCGGGGAATCCGCACAGGCCGATGGTCGTGCCCTTCGTATTCGCATACTCGACCGCGCGGAGCACGTTGGGCGAGTTGCCGGAGCCCGAGATCGCGATCAGGACGTCGCCGTCGTTCATCAGGTTGCGCAGCGGTTCGACGAACACGTCGTCGTAGCTCGCATCGTTGCCCCACGCCGAGATCAGCGGAACGTTGTCGGTGAGGGCGATGGCCCGGAAGCGTCGCGCGCCCGGCACCACGGTGAACTTGTTGAGGTCGTTCATCATGTGTGAAGCGGTCGAGGCGCTGCCGCCGTTGCCCACGACGAACGTGGTATGACCCGCGGCCCAACAGGCCTCCAGCGTGTCGACGACCGTCGTCACGTCACGGCGAGAGATCTCCCGAATCGCCTGCTCGATCTCCGAGAGGTACTTCTCAATCGGGTCCATGGTTAAGGAATCGGCCGTTTTCTATACAAAATTGAGGTGCTGCGGGGGTGCCCCGGACAGGGCCGGGAGCGTCAGTCCGCTCTTGAGATAGCCGTCGAGCGCCTCGTTGACCTTATGCTGGAGGCACAACGTGCCGCACATCGACTGGGCGTTGAACTCCGGCCCGGCCAGGAGGTTCATGACCTCCCAGTACTCATCGCCGGCCCAGATGTCTTTGAAGCGCTGCTCGACGATGTTGCCCATGTGGAACTTCTTGTAGCGTTCGTTGAAGAGCATCCCGCAGGGCGCGATGAGACCCGAGCCCGAGATCTGCAGCATGAAGGGCGGTCCGTAGCAGCGCTGGTAGGAGCGCTTCCCGTCGGCATCGATCTTCGACCACTTCACTGCGACCTTGTAGCCGTCGTCCGAGAGGGCCTCGGCGCGGCGCAGGGTGTCGTAGAGCGGCCGGTAGCCGTCGTAGTTCACGCCTAAGTCGCCGTCTTCGTTGTCGCTACAATGTTTGATCACGAGATAGTCCGGCCGCAGCTCCTTGCCGAGCATGGCCAGCGGGATGATTTGGTCCTCGTATTCCGGCATCAGCACCATCTGCAGGCCGATGGTCACGGCGAGATTCTTCTCGCGTTTGATCGCGACCATGTCGCGGATGTTTTGGCAGACGCGATCGAACCACTCTTCCTTGACGCCCATGATCTGGGCGTAGCGCGAGCGCTCGCCGGCCGAGATGTTGATGCGCAGATACGTGAGATGCGGCAGTATCTCTTCGAGCTTCCGGCGGTTGAGGACGAAGCCGTTCGTGCCGACCGCCATCGAGAGACCGACCTCGCTCCCGTGCACGATCGTGTCGACGAAAACCGGCGAGATCGTGCTCTCGCCGTCGGAAACGAGGCTGACACCCTTGACGCCGATCTCCGCGCAATCGTCGAGAAAATCGAAGATCACCTTGCGGTCGATCACCTGCCGGTCGTTTTCCTGGAGCATCGCGTAGCAGTAGTGGCAACCGTAGTTGCACGCGCGCGTCAGAGCCATGTCGATCGTGATCGGGGCGATGCGCTCGCCGCGCTCCCAGGCCTTGATCCGGTCTTGATGCCAGAAGATCTTGGTGCCGTCGAGGATCAGTTCGGTGTGGTCGGTCATGCCGCTCATGGTAAATTCAGTGTTCTTTCCGTAGCGCTATAGGCGGCGCAACACGTTTCCGTCTTTGACTTCGCTCATGAATACTTGCAGCGACGGCTCGAGCTCCGCGTGCAAAACGCGTTCGAAATCGCGAATGAAACGCGGCTTTTTCTGCACCGCGACGCTCTCGCGAAAGGCGATCGTCGCGCGCACTTGCTGCTCGATCGCGATCACGCGGGCGTCGTCGTCGAGCAGGCCCAGGCCGCGAATGTGCGCTTGCAGCACGGCGTTCAGCCGGGCGAGTTTCTCCTCGTCGGTCAAGTGCAGCCAGCCCGCGTCGATGCGGCGGGAGAACGTGTTTTCGCCGAAGACGCGGCCGGTTTTCTCACGGTACACGTCGGCCAGCGAGCGGACCAGCCGCGCGGGCAGATCGAACATCGCGTCCGCGTTACGGGGCAGCACGATGCCGGGAACCGGCCGCTGGCGGGCATCGGTCCGCATGCGGTATTCGAGGCGCACGACGCCGTGCTCGGCCGCCTCTTGCATCGTGAGCCCGCAGAGTTCTTCGCAAAACGTATCGAGCACGGCCGTGGTCGCGACCGATGCGGCGCCGCGATGGGCCGCTTCAGCGATGATCGGCCCGGCGTGCAGACGGACCGTCAGCGTCACGCCCTCGACCGTCGTTTCGAAGACGTCACCGTGCGCTTGCGCGCTGAGTTCGCCGCCGTGTTTGGGCGAGCCGGCGGCCGCGGCCACCGCGGCTTGGTAGGGGGTGCCGATCGCGGCCGGCGGCGCCGCCGGCGGCGCGCCCGCGATGCCGGTCACGTGCAGGATCGCATCGTCCTCGCCGCGCCGGAGCGAGACGCTGCCGATGCGCGATGCGGCCGCTTCGAGCGCGGCCAGATCGAGCGCCCGCAGGGTCGCGGCACCCAGCCGGATCGCGATTTCCGAGGTCCCGGTGAGTTCGGCCGCCTCGAGCATGTTGAGCACGCCCTTGAGCGGATTCTCGTCGGGGACCCACGTGTCGAGGTACTCCGCCGAGCGGTGACCGCGCAGAACGAGGAACAGGTTCTTGTTGTACTCCTCGACCAACGCTTCGTAGTCGAGGGGTTCGTCCTGGAGCATCACGTGCGTTAAAGTCATCGACTAGGCGGCCTCAGAGCTTTAGCGACGCTTGCTCGTTTGCGCGCTACTTGAAGAGGATTCCGGGCGCAACCGCGCGGCCGGAGACCGTGTCGGTGAGGATGCGTATGTCGCCCGAAAAGCTGCTCCTGTTCCTGGTCATGCTCTCCGTGCTGGTCGTGCTGCACGAGTACGGACACTTTCTGCTGGCCCGGCGCAACGGCGTCCGCGTCGACGACTTCGCGCTCGGCATGGGGCCCACGCTGCTCAAGTGGACGTCCAAGCGCAGCGGGACCAACTACCGGATCAACCTCTTCCCGATCGGCGGCTACTGCGCCATGAAGGGCGAGGACGGCAAGACGACCGAGGCCGAGCAGCAGCGGGCGTTCCGCAACGACGGCAAGCACGACGACGATAACTTCCAGTCCAAGACGCCGTGGCAGCGGATGGCCATCGTCGTGGCCGGTCCGGTGGCAAACTTCATCGTGGCCTTGGTCCTGCTGTTCCTGAGCGCGGCCGTGTTCGGGGTCGCCGACCGCGCGCCCACGACGAAGGTCTATCAGCTGCTGCCCGGTTACCCGGCCCAGAAGGCCGGGCTGCACCCCGGCGACGTGATCACCGCGATCGACGGCGTGGCGATGCGCGACGGCGATCAGCTGGTCCACACGATCTACGCCAGCCCCGGCAAGACCCTGCGCGTGACCTACGTGCGCGACGGCCGGACCACCAACGTCGAGGTCGCCACCAAGACCGTCCCCGACGGCCGCGGCAAGCCCCAGGGCCGGCTCGGCTTCAGCCCGATGCCCTCGATGCGCCCGGCTTCGATCGCGGAAGCGGCGTCGGCCGCCTGGTGGCAGTTCAGCGCGGTCTTCATGGGCACGCTCAACGTCCTGGGGCAGCTGGTGACCAATTTCGCGGCCACCGCCGGCCAGCTCCAAGGCCCGATCGGCATCGCTCAGGTCTCGGCGCAGGTCGCCGACTTCGGCTGGGGCGCCTACATGTCGCTCGCAGCCACGTTGTCGATCTCGCTGGGCATCTTCAACCTGCTGCCGATCCCGGCGCTCGACGGCGGCCGCGGGCTCTTCATCCTGGTCGAATTGCTGCGCGGCAAACCGGTCGACCCCGAGAAGGAAGCGCTCGTTCACGTCGGCGGCTTCGCCGCGCTGATCGTCGTGATGCTGGCGGTCGCCTACCATGACATCGCCCGCATCGTCGCGGGCCAGGCCGCGTTTTAGGGCGAAGAAGAAGCATCATGATTCGTCTGCGCCGCCAATCCAAGCCGGTTTTCCTGAAGAACAAGTCGGGCGAATCCGATTCCAAGGGCGTCTGGATCGGAGGCGATCACCCGATCGCCGTCCAGTCCATGACCACCACCGACACCGCCGACTACGAGAAGACCCTCGAGCAAGTCTACGGGCTGGCGATGGAGGGCTGCGAGATCGTCCGCGTCACCTGCCAGGACCCGCGCGACGCCGCGGGACTGCCGCGGATCGTGAAGCGCTCGCCGGTCCCGATCGTGGCCGACATCCACTTCGATCACCGCATGGCGCTGGCGGCGCTGGAGGCCGGGGTGGCCAAGCTGCGCCTCAACCCCGGCAACATCACCGACCCGGTCAAGACGCGGGAGGTCGTGCGCCTGGCGATCGACATGCAGACGCCGATCCGGATCGGGGTCAACATGGGCTCGCTGGCCCGCGACCTCGAGGAAAGGCTCGGCCACACCCCCGAGGCGATGGTCGAGTCGGCCCTGCGCCACGTGGACATCCTGGAGGACCTCGGGCACACCGATATCGTGATCTCGCTCAAGGCCCACGACGCCCCGATGACGATCTACGCCTACCGGCTCATGGATCAGCGCCTGCGCGAGCGCAAGACCCCCTACGCCCTCCATCTGGGGGTCACCGAGGCCGGTCTGCCGCGCGAGGGGACGATCAAGTCCGCCATCGGCTTGGGCGTGCTGCTCTGGGAGGGGATCGGCGACACGCTGCGCGTCTCGCTGGCGGCCGACCCGATCGAAGAGATCCCGGTGGCCTGGGGCATCCTCAAGGCTCTGGGGCTGCGCGAAAAGGGCTTCGACATCACGGCCTGCCCGTCGTGCGGCCGGGCCGAGATCCAGGTCGTCGAGCTGGCGCGCTCGGTCGAAGCGATCGCCAAGGAATACACCGCGCCGGTCAAGGTCGCGGTGATGGGCTGCGTCGTGAACGGGCCGGGCGAGTCGAAGATGGCCGACGTCGGCATCGCCGGCGGCAAAGGCAAGGGAGCAATCTACCGCAAGGGCGAGCTGGTCGGCACTTATCCAGAGGGCCAATTGCTCGGTCAATTACGGCTCGAAATAGAGAAGGTCATCATCGAGCAGTATCCGGATTACATCCACGAGACGAATCGTGAGACGACACCTGCATAACGGTTTCGGGGCCGGGTTCCCGAGTTGGCGGCTGATGGCCGGTACCGCGGTTATCGCGTTGACCGCCTCGCTGGCGCTTGCCCTCTCGCAACCGGCGATTTTGGACGTCGATGGTCAGCGCGTCGTTTCCGACGTGTCGCCGGTAACGACCGGCAACGTGGCCTATCTGCCGCTGCGCGCCGTCAGCGACGCGGCGGGCGCCGAGACGAGCTTCGATCCGCGCACCGATCAGTTGACCGTGCGCCGCGGCACCGCGGTGCTCACGATGAAGATCGGCGACCGTTCGGCGCTGCTCGACGGACGCGCGATCGAGTTGAAGAGCGCGCCGTTCACGGTGCACGGCCGCGCGATGGTGCGCGCCTCCGACGTTGCGCTGGCCTTGGCCTCAGCCGTCAAATACGACGCCGCGCGCGGACGTATCGACGTTCGCACCCCCGGCGCGGTCGTCGCCGGCGTACCCGACGACGGTCAGTAACAACAGCTGCTGGAGATGATGCCGTCGGCGTAGAGCGGCACGCAGCCGCTCACGTCGATCTTCGCGCAGGCCGCGATGTCGGCCGCGAAGCCGGCTGCGACCAGCGCTTGCGCGTGCGTGCCGCGGGCGATCGCGCTGGTGAGCCGCTTGGCGTTGGCGGCGTACAGCGTCGCGACGGTGCGGGCCGCGTCGCTGATCGCGAGCGCGCCGTTGCGCGCCAGCAGCGCGTCGACGATCGCGCCGGCACCCAACAGATCCTCGAAGCTCGGCTCGCCGTGACTGCCCGCGCACAACAGCCGCGCGTTGCCGCCGGCCGCGCCGAGCCGCTCGACGATCGCCGCGCGGTTGAGCAACGCCGCGCAGTAGACGGTCGCGTTGCCGTGCGCCGCCTCGACCAGCGCCCGCGTACCGTTGGTCGTCGTGAAGACCAGCGCCTTGCCGGCGACCCGTTCGCGCGTGTACGACGCCGGTGAGTTATCGAGATCGAACCCGGCGATCAGGCGCGAATCGCGCTCGCCGCACAACAGCGAGCGCTCGCGGCCGAGACGGTGCATCACCGCGATCGCTTCGTCGGTCTCACGCACCGGCACGATGCTTGCCGCACCCGCGTCGAGCGCGGTGACGATCGACGAGGTTGCGCGCAGCACATCGATGACGACGACCGTGGCGGCCTGTGCGCGGGTCGATGCCGACGCGGGCGTCGCAGCCACGTCCAGATGCGCGATCATGCGGCCCAACTACCTCGCGCCGGGCACCGGCTGGCGGTGGCCGTACAAGAAATAGATCACGAGGCCCACGGCGAGCCACACGATGAAGCGCAGCCAGGTGAACGGTCCTAGACCGACGGTCGAGAGAAAGAGCGACAGCGCGATGCCGCACAGCGGAAACAGCGGCACCAGCGGCGAGCGAAACGGCCGTGGCAGCTCGGGCCGCTTGAAGCGCAGCCAGATCACGCCCGCGCACACGATGATGAACGCGCTGAACGTGCCGATGTTCACCAGCTCGAGCAGCGCGTCGAGCGGCACGACGAACGCCAGCAGCGCGACGATGACGCCGGTGATCAGCGTCATGCGGGCCGGCGTCTTGAAGCGCGGATCGACCGCGGCAACGGCCGGCGGGAGCATCCGGTCGCGCGCCATCACGTAGAAGATGCGGCTCTGGCCGAGCAGCGACGTCAACGCGACCGACGTGGTCCCCGCGATCACGCCGACCGTGATGATCGCATCGAGCAGCGGGCTGTGCAGCGGCGCGAGCGCGGACAGCAGCGCGGCGTTCTGATCGACGTGCTGCCACGGCACCGCGCCGACCAGCACCAGCGCGACCGTGCAGTAGATCAGCGTTCCGATGCCGAGCGAGCCGAGCACGCCGACCGGTACGTCAACCTTCGGATCGCGCGTCTCTTCGGCCGTGGTCGTCGCCGCGTCGAAGCCGATGAAGATGAAGAAGACCAGCGCGGCGGCCGGCACGATACCGTTTCCGCCGGCCCCGAACCCGAGCGTCCCCCAGCCGAGCGGCGCGAACGGCACCAAGTTCGCGGGGCGGAACAACGTTAGCCCCACGGCCACGAAGACGACCAGCGCCGCGATCTTGAGAACGACGAAGATGTTATTCCCCGTCGCCGTCTCGCGGATGCCGATGACGAGCAGAACGGAGAGTGCGAGCACGAACAGCGCGCCGATCACGTCGACGGTCGTGCGCGACGGATCGAAGCTCCAGATCGCCCACCACGGCCCCGCATGTTCCCAGTGCGCGGTGCGCGCCCAGACCGGCAGCGCGACGTGCCAGAGCGAGTTTGCCGCGACTTGGACCGATGACGAAAAGGCCGCCGCGACCGGCGCGGCGCTGACCCCGTACTCGAGAATCAAGTCCCAGCCGATGATCCACGCCACCAGCTGTCCGAGGGTCGCGTAGGCATACGTGTACGCGCTGCCGGCAATCGGCACCATCGAACCGAGCTCGGCGTAGCATAACGCCGCGAACAGCGAGGCGAGCCCGGCCAGCACGAATGCGATGATGATCGCCGGCCCGGCTTTCGCGACGCCGGGACCGATGGTGGTGAAGATTCCGCCGCCGATCATCGAACCAAGGCCGATCGCGATCAGGTCGCGTCCGCGCAGCGCACGCCGCAGCCCGCTGCGATGCCCGTCGGCTTGCAGCGCCTCGACCGACGTGCGGCGTACCAGGCGGCCGAAGAACCCGTCGCTCATGTCGAAGATCCGCCGAGGACCGTGACGCCGTCGCGCGCGAGCTGCGCGATCTCCGGCTCGGCGTAGCCGAGGCGTTGCAAGACCGTGCCGGCGTTCTCACCGAGCTTCGGAGGCTGGCTGCGGATGCCGAACGAGCGGCCGTTCATCGCGATCGGCAGCTGCGGCAGCGGAATCGTCTCCCCGCCGGGGCCGCGCGTCGGGAGCAGCCGCTCGCCCGCGAGCAAATGCGGATCGTCGAAGAGGTCTTCCGGCGTGCCGATCGACGCAAACGGTACGCCGGCGCGTTCGCAGCGTGCGGTGACGTCGGCGGCATCGAGCTCGGAGAGCATGCGGGCAATTTCGGGCACCAGCCGTTCGCGTTCGTTCACGCGTCCCGAATTGCCGCTCAGCTGCGTGTCGGCAAGCAGATCGGCGCGTTCGAACTCGCCGCAGAACCGCTCCCAGGCCCGGTCCGTCGTGATGCCGAGAAACACGCGGACGCCGTCGCGCGTAACGAACAGATCGTAGACGCCCCACGCTCCGAGGCGCGCCGGGAACGGTGGAACCGGGCGGTTGAGAATCTTCGCCGCCGCCATGTGCTGGCCCATCAAGTACACGACCGATTCGAACAGCGCGCTTTCGACCAGCTGGCCTTTGCCGGTGCGATCGCGTTCGCGCAGCGCGGCCAAGATCGCCACCGCGCCGAACGTGCCGCCCAGAATGTCGATCACCGAAGCGCCGGCGCGCAGCGGCATCCCGGGCGGCCCGGTCATGTACGCGAGGCCGCCCATCATCTGAACGACCTCGTCCAAGGCGACCCGCTGCTCGTAGGGGCCGCTCAAGAAGCCTTTGAGCGAACAGTAGATCAAGCGCGGGTTACGGCGCGCCGCGTCATCGTAGCCGAGCCCGAGGCGGTTCATCGTTCCCGGCGCAAAATTTTCGATCAGCACGTCGGCGCGTTCGATCAAGCGCTCGGCCACCGCCCGGCCGGCCGGCGCTTTGAGATCGAGCGCCAAGTGCGCTTTGTTGCGATTGAAGACGGTGAAGAAGCCGGATGCGAAGCCGGGCAAAGCGCGGGTTGGATCGCCGCCCGGGGCCGGTTCGATGCGCACGACCTCGGCGCCCAAATCGGCCAGGACCAAACCGCACGACGGACCCATGATCGTGTGCGAGAATTCGGCGACCAGCAAACCCGCGAGCGGCGACAAATGACTGACCCCTTCGACGAGCCGCGGCGCAACCCGTTCGCGCGCACGAGCGTTCTCTGATGCGCGCGCCGTTGCGGCGCGCCTTACCGAGCGAGCATGAAAACGATTTCCAGGCCGGGTGCGGCGGCAGAAACCGGAGCACCGCTGCCCGCCGGCGCACCGGCCCGACCGGCGCTGGCCGACGTCACCGAATTCGGTCTGCGCCGCGTGCTGATCGTCGCCGGCGTCATGGCGGCGGCGCTGATGCAAACGCTGGACTCGACGATCACCAACGTCGCGCTGCCGACGATCCAAGGCAACCTCGGCGCGAGCCAGGACGAAGCGACGTGGGTGATCACGGCCTACGTGATCGCCGCGATCGTCGTCATCCCGCTCACGCCGTGGCTGATGAACCGCTTCGGCCGGCGGAACTATTTTCTGGTGTCGATCGTCGGTTTCACGCTGGCCTCGGTCTTGTGCGGGACGTCGGAGTCACTGACGGCGCTCATTGCCGCCCGCGCCGTGCAAGGTGCGTTCGGCGGCGGGTTGCTCACGATGGGGCAATCGATCATGCGCGATACGTTTCCGCCCTCACAGCTGGCGGCCAGTCAAGGCATCTTCGCGATCGGCGCGATCATGGGCCCGACGCTCGGCCCGCCGCTCGGCGGCTACTTGGTCGACAACTTTTCGTGGAACTGGTGCTTCGAGATCAACATCCTGCCCGGCATCTTCTCGGTGATCGTGCTCCTGTTGCTGCTGCGCGATCCGAGCAAAGCCAACAACCGCACGCCGATCGACGCGGTCGGCCTCGCGTTGTTGGCCGCCGGGCTCGCCGCGCTGCAGTACATCCTCACCGAGGGCGAGCAGAACGACTGGTTCAACGATTCGACGATCCTGACCATCGGCGTGATCTGTTTCGTCTCGCTCGCGACGTTCGTGTGGTGGGAGCTGACCCAAACCGACAATCCGGTCGTCGACTTGCGGATCTTGCGCAACCGCAGCGTCTGGGCGGGTTCGGTGCTGGCGCTCTCGCTGGGCGTCTCGGTGTTCGGCGCGAGTTATACGTTGCCGCAGTTCACCCAAGGTTCGCTCGGCTACACGCCGACGCTCAGCGGCCTGCTCTTCATGCTGCGGGCGATTCCGATCGCGCTCGCGACGCCGTTCGCCGTTCGGATGACCGGCAAGATCGATCCACGTTACATGCTCGGCGCGGGGTTCGTCTGCGCCGCCGTCGGCACGTACCTGCAAGCGCGCATCACGACTCCGACCGCTTCGTTCACCGACTTTATCCTGCCGCTGGCGCTCAACGGCGTCGGTTCGGCGCTGTTGTGGATCCCGCTTTCGGTCGCCGTGCTCAGTTCGACAACGCCGCGCGAGGGCCCGAAAGCCGCCGCGTTCGTGCAGCTCGCGTTGCAGCTCGGCGGTTCGATCTCGGTGGCGGCGCTGGCCGTCATCCTGCACGGCCGCGAATCGTTTCACTCCGAGATCATCGGCGGCGCGCTGACGCTGGCCAACCCGCAGGTCCAGCAGTTCCTCACCCACGCGCCGCTCGGATTGCTCGCGCAGCTGGACTACGCGCAGTCGGCGATCCTCTCGTATGCCGACGTGAACTACGCGATCGCGCTGCTCAGCGTCGTGTGCATACCGCTGGTCTTTCTGATCCGGCCCAAGAAAGCGGCCGTTGCGGGCAGAGTCGACGTGGAAGTCGGGCACGGGTGAGCGATTCCGGATACGTGCGCAACGGCCGGCGCACGGCCTACGAGAACCGCTGGCTGCGCTTCGAAGCGCACGACATGATTCATCCGAACGGCCGGCCGGGCGAACACGGCGTCGTCGTCACGCCGCGCGCGAGCGCGACCGTCGTGCTCGACGGTGACGAGGTGGTGCTCGCGCTTCAGGCCCGGTACGCCGTCGACCGCGTCGTGCTGGAGGTCGTCAAGGGCGGCGCCGAAGCCGATGAGGATCCGCAGGCGGCGGCCGCGCGCGAGCTGCGCGAAGAGCTGGGTCTCGTAGCGGCGCGCTGGGACGACCTCGGGATCACCTACGAAGTTCCGTCGATCATGCAAGAACACGTCACGCTCTTTCTCGCGCGGGATATCAGCGCCGTTGCGAGCGCGCCCGAGGATGTCGAGACGATCGTGCCGGTGCGCATGCCGTTCCGCGACGCGCTGCGCGCCGCCGGCCGCGGCGAGATCGCCGACGCCGTCACCGCCGCCGCGCTGCTACGCACCGCGCAGCTCCTGGAAGACGAACGCGGCAACTCCCTGTCATCCTGAGCGGAGCGAGCGAAGTCGAGCGGAGACGAAGGACGAACGCTAGCCGGGCGGTTGCGTCTTGGCGTTCCAGAGATGTTCGGGCTGGTCGAGCGCGGCGTTGATCCAGCGCGACCAGACGAACAACGCGTCGGAGAGGCGGTTGACGTAGCGCATGACGTCATCGGAGACCGGTTCCCGGTCGTGCAGCGTGAGCAGTAGCCGCTCGGCCCGGCGCGCGATCGTGCGCGCGACGTGGAGGAGCGCGCCCGGCATGGAGCCGCCGGGATGGATGAAATTGTCGAGCGGCGCGAGGTCGGTCTGCGCCGCGTCGATGGCGCGTTCGAGCGCGACGGCGTCGGCCGCAGTGATCAGCGGCATGCCTTCCCAGCGGTCGCCCGGGAGCGTGGCCAGATCGCTGCCCAGGTTGAAGAGCACGTCCTGCGTCCACGCCAGCCACGCGTCGAGCTGATGCGCGACGCGCAGCGCGCGCGCAACGTCCTGCGCCGGCCGCGTCCGCTGCACGTCGGCCAGCGCGGCGCGGGCGACGCCGATCGCGCTCGAGAGCTCGTCGACGCACCCGTACGCTTCGATCCGGGGATCGTTCTTGCGCACCCGCTGGCCGCCCACGAGGCCGGTCGTGCCGTCGTCGCCGGTCCGCGTGTAGATCCGCGTGAGTTTGGGCATCAGCGTAGGTAGTTCGGCGTAGGCTTGGTACGTTCCACTGCCTCACCCCTTCGAGGAGACCGCAATGATCCGTAAGCTCACCACGATCCTCGCGAGCGCCGTGTTCGCGCTCTTGCCGATCGCGACGTTGGCGCAGCTCACGCCCGGCACGACCCTGACCGGCAACATCGATCAGAACCTCAGCTCCAACCACGCCTACGTGGGGCAGCGGGTGACGATCTCGAACGCCCATTCGCCGAACAACGACATCAACGGCGCAACGGTGTGGGGCCACGTTTCGAGCGTGCAGCCCGCCGGCCAAGGCACGCCGGGCAAGATCACGTTGTCCTTTGACAAGGTCCAGACGCGCTCGGGCAGCGTGTATGCCGTGAACGGCTACGCGACCGACGTCAGCGTCCAGACGAAGAACAACACGGTCAAGGAAGTCGGCGGCGCGGCGGCCGGCGCGCTGGTCGGCGGGCTGCTCTTCCACGGCGTCGGCGCGTTGATCGGCGCCGGCGGCGGCGCCCTCCTGGCGAAGAACAACCGCCAGAACGTCAACATCCCGCAAGGCTCGTCGGTCAGCCTGCGCGTCGTCCGCGCGCGTCGCCAGTCGGCCGGATAGACAACTCCACCGCGGTTGCGGCGCGGGCCGAGCGATCCACCCCGATCCGAGCGGAGACGGATGGATCGCCTGAGAATCGGATTGGGTCGTGCCTGAACTCGTCCGTGACATCCCGCCGAAAGCCGCCGATCTCTCCGAGTGGTATCAAGCGATCTGCTATCGCGCGGAGCTCGTCTCACAAGCTCCCGTTCGCGGTTGCCTCGTGCTGCGGCCCTACGGCTACGGTCTGTGGGAACGCCTGGTGGCGGAGCTCGACCGGCGCTTCAAAGAAACGGGTCACGAGAACGCCTATTTCCCGCTGCTGATTCCGGAATCGCTGCTCGCGCGCGAGGCCGAGCACGTCGAGGGCTTCGCGCCCGAAGTCGCGTGGGTGACCGAAGGCGGCGGCGAACGGCTGACCGAGCGGCTCGCGATCCGGCCGACCTCCGAAGTGATCATCGGGACGATGTACGCGCAGTGGGTGCAGTCGTACCGCGATCTGCCGGTGCTGATCAACCAATGGGCCAACGTGTTGCGCTGGGAGAAGCGCACGCGCCCTTTTCTGCGCACGCTCGAGTTTCTATGGCAAGAGGGTCATACCGCGCACGCGACCGAGACCGAGGCGGCCGAAGAAACGGCGCGGATGCTCGACGTCTACCGCGACGTGGCCGAGAACGTAGCCGCGGTGCCCGTCTACGCCGGTGAGAAGAGCGCCAGCGAACGCTTTGCCGGCGCGAACCACACGTATTCGATCGAAGCGCTGATGCCCGACGGCAAAGCGCTGCAGTCCGCGACCTCGCACGAACTGGGTCAAAATTTCGCGCGCGCCTACGACATCTCGTTCCAGGCCGAAGATCAAACGCAGCAATTCGCCTGGACCACGTCGTGGGGGATGTCGTGGCGCATGCTCGGCGCGCTGATCATGGTCCACGGCGACGACCGCGGGCTGCGCATCCCGCCGAAGATGGCGCCGGTGGAAGTCGTGATCGTGCCGATCGTGCGCGGCGACGGGACGGCCGTGCTGGCGGCGGCGCGCGAGCTCTTCAGTGCCTGCAAGAAGGCCGGGTTGCGCGTCAAGCTCGATGACCGCGAGGGCCAGTCGCCGGGCTTCAAGTTCAACGAGTGGGACATGCGCGGCGTTCCGCTGCGCATCGAGCTCGGTGCGCGCGACCTCGAGAACGGCGTCGCGACGCTGGTGCGGCGCGATCGCGCGTTCAAGGAAGAGGGTCAGAAGCGCACGGTGCCGCTCGACGCGGTGGTGGCCGAGATTCCGGCCGCGCTCGAAGCGATCCAAGCCGCGCTCTTCGCGCAGGCGAAAGCGTTCTTGGAAACGCACACGATCGCGTGCTCGGACCGCGCGGAGTTTTTCCGCTTGCTCGAAGAGCGTGCCGGGATGATCGACATCGCCTGGTGCGAGCGGCCCGAGTGCGAAGCGGCCGTCAAAGACGCGACCAGCGCGACCACGCGCAATTTGCGCCGGCCGGCGCGCAGCTCCACCTGCGTCGCCTGCGGCGAACCGGCGACCGCTCAGGCCTACTTTGCGCAAAGCTACTAGCCTCGCCGTGGCCGTCGTCGCACTGGCGCTGGGCGCGCTGCCGGCGCAGGCCGCCGACCAGCGCGCCGCCGAGCGTGCCGCCGGCGGCGACCGCGCGACGGCGGTGCGGGTCGCGCACGCGCTGCTGGCGCGGCCGCTCGCGCTGCAGCTGACCCGCGTGCGCTGCGAGCGCGTCGGCGCGGCGGGCTTCTGCGGGCTGACGCTCGAGGGCACGAAGTTTCACCGCCGCGTCGACACCGCGGCGTTTCGCCGCGAGGTCGACGGGCTCGTGCGCGGGGCGTTTGCCGCCGACCCCGCGCTGGCCGAGGTCGATCTCTGGGTCACCGTTCCGGCCGATGCCGCCGAGGGCGCGGCGGTGAGCGGCGACTTCGCGCTGCCGACCTCGAAAACGGTCTTCGCGACGACCGTTCCGCGATCGCTGGCCGCCCATCCGAGCGAGAACGCGAACGTGTTCTGGGATCCGACGTTCCGGCGCGCTCTCGCGCAAGGCACGACCGGATGATTTGCGAGAGCGTGCTGCCCGGCGGCGTGCGGCTGCTGACCGAGGCGATGCCGCACGTGCGGTCCGCGACGCTGGGCATCTTCGCCCAGGTCGGCTCGGCCGAAGAACCGCCGGAACGGCGCGGGATCTCGCACCTGCTCGAACACATGCTCTTCAAGGGCACTAGGCGCCGCAGCGCCCGCCAGATCGCCGAAGAGATGGACGCGGTCGGCGGCAACCTCAACGCCGCCACCGATAAAGAGTTGACCGTCTTCTACGCGCACGTGATGGACAAGCATCTGCCGGTCGCGGTCGACGTGCTCTCGGACATGTTCCTGCACTCGGTTTTCGACGCCGAGGAGCTGCGCAAAGAGCGCGAGGTCGTGCTCGAAGAGATCAAGATGTACGACGACACGCCGGACGACGTCATCAACGACGCGTTCGCGCGCACGCTCTGGCACGGCGCGAACCTCGGCGACCCGACGATCGGCTTCGCCCGCACCGTCGCCGCCATCGACCGCGCAGCGCTGACCGGCTGGCACGGCGCGCGGTACGCGCCGAGTACGGTGCTGGTCGCGGCCGCCGGGAACCTCGAGCACGCCGAGCTCGCGGTGCGGCTGGGTGAAGCGTTCGCCGGCTTCGGCGGCAGTGCGGTGGCGACCGAACCGGAACGGCCGGCATTTCACTCCGCGGTCAACGTGCTGCACGACGATACCGAACAAGCCTACATCATGCTCGGCATGCCCGGGCTCTCGATGCGCGACGAACGGCGCTACACGCTGTCGGTGCTGGATACGATCCTCGGCGGCGGTATGTCGAGCCGGCTGTTCCAAGAAGTGCGCGAAGAACGCGGCTTGGCCTACGAGGTCTCCTCGTTCCAGCAAGGCTACCGCGCCGCCGGGTTGTTCGGCGTCAGCGCCGGCACGTCGCCCGAGCGCGTTCAAGAGTGCATCGACGTGATCGTCGATCAGATCGACGTCTTGGTCGACCGCGGCGTCCGCAACGACGAGGTGGTCCGCGCGCGCGAACACCTCAAAGGAAACATGACGCTGGCGCTCGAGAGCACGTCGAGCCGGATGTCGCGCTTGGCGCGCAACGCGATCGTGCACGGCCGCCAGATCTCGGCCGAAGAAGTGGAAGCGCGCTTCGACGCCGTCGAAGCGGCCGACGTCAACGCCCTCGCGCGCGAGCTGTTCGCGAACCAGCGCGGCCTGTGCGTGCTCGGCCCGCTCGCGCCCGACGCCGTTCGCCTGCGCCGTCCGCACGCCGTCTGACCGTGCACGAGATCGCATTTTGGACCTGGCAGTTCGTCGGGGCCCTCGTGCTCAACGGCATCATCCAAGTCGCCGCCGTGGGCGCGTTCGCGGCGCGCATCGCGGGGGTGATGACCAAACGGATCGCGCTTTCGATTTCGCTCTTCTCGCTGGTTGCGTTTGCCAGCCGGTTGGCCAACCTGTTCTACGCGCCGCTGCTCGGAACGATCTCCGACCGCACCGGAAACCTCGTTTCGAAAGCGATCGCCGCCGGCTCGGCGGCGCTGGCCGCGCCGGAAGTGGCGCAGTTCGAACTGCAGCTGCGCTTGATCGTGCTGGCCGGAACGGCCGGCGCGCTGATCGGTGCGCTGCTCTTGCCGAGCTTCGAGTACCTGTTCATCCGCGGCATCGACTCCTACCAGCGAACGGACTCCGTGCCGCGTTCGTTGTTCCGCTTGACCAGCCCGCGCGTGCTGGCCGACGTCGCCCGGTCGGTGCGCCTGCCGAGGCCCGGCCAATGGGGGCGCTACCACATCACCGGCGTGCCGGCGAAGCTGCTGTTCTGGAACACCGTCCTGCAGTCGGTGTACGCAATCGGGGTTGTATCGGCCGTGTACGCCAGCGTCCGCGACCCGCTGCTCGCGCGCACCGCGCTCTCGCTCTCGGGCATCGTCAACGGCATCGGGACGTTCGCGTTCACGCTGTTCGTCGATCCGACCGCGGCCGGAATCGTCGACTCGGCGGTACACGGCAAGCGGACCGTCGAAGATGTCCGCTCCATGGTCTTCTGGCTCACGGTCACGATGGTGCTCGGCACCCTGATCTCGCAACTGTTCCTCTCCCCGGCCACGCTCGTCATCGACGCGGCCGCGCGGCTGGTCCACCGATGAGCGCGAGGTTCGTCGCGCACCGGCTCGGGCTGGCCGTGCTCGCGTCGCTGCTGCTGGCCACGACCGGCTGCGCCGCGCAGATCTCGAGCTGGATCGTGCAGACGCGCAACCATCAGGGCGACGTCGCGCTCGACCATCAGAACTCGGCCGACGCATCGATCGCCTACCAGCTCGCGCTGCGCGTTCAGCCGACCAACGCGCACGCGCGGGCCGGGTTGGTGGCGGTGCAGGCGCGCATCGCGCAGACGCTCTTCACCGCGTCGCGCTTCGACGATGCGGTCAAGGCGCTCGACGTCGCCAACCGCTACGCGCCGAGCGATCCGCGCATCGAGGCGTTGCGCACCCAGATCGAGCAAGCCGAGGTCAAGCGCGATATCGTCGTGTCGAACTATCCGGCGTACCGCGAAACCGGAGCCGGGCTGCGGACCTCGTTCGAGCAGCTGCGCACCGAAGCCGCCGACATCGCAACCACCCTGCACCGCTTCGACTACACCTACGATTCGAGCGAGCTCACGCAGGCGATTCAGCTGAGCTACGAGCTGAATTCCCAAGTCACGCGGCTGACCGACCGGCTGATCCAGTACCGTCAGCTGGTCGACTCCGGCGTGCCCGAAAACGCGGAGACGGCCATCGCAGCGCCGGCCTCGCTGCTGCCGTTACCCTAGTCCAATCCGGGCACGGGCTAGGGTTCCGTCTCGGCGCCGGCGTTCGCGTCGCGTTGGTCCGCTTCATTGGGGAAAGTCGAGCCTTCACCGTAGACGACGCTCGGCGTGCGCGAGATGCCCGCGACGTCAGCCTCGGCACGGGTCAGCGCCGCTTCGTCGTCACCGGCAAAATGCAGCGAGCGGCTTTCCGGCGGAACGGCCAGAGCGTTTTCGTCTCGCGAGGCGGGGTCATTGCGCATTCGATTCGATCCTCCGGTGACACTATACCCAGGCTGGGTATACTCCGGGGCATGGAACGTGAAAACCGGCCCGCTGCCGACGACTTCGAGAACGACGTCGAGCAAGCCATGGAAGACAAACTCAAAGGCGTGCTGGCGGCCGATGCCACCGGGCTCGTGAACAGCGAAATCCCGCCTGCCGCTGTCATCCTGAGCGAAGGTTCGCAAAGCGAACCGTAGTTGCGCTGCGCTCCGCTCAGGATGACCTGGGGGGCGGCGTCGGCAGGCGGTGCTCGCGTTCGAGTTTGCGGAACTGCTGCCAGCGCGTTTCCGCGCCCGGCAGCTCGTGCGCGGGGTCGGTCACGTAGACCGGCCACTTGGCCTTGGAATCGAGCAGCGGGAAGCGCAGGAGCCAGTGCGAGAGCTCGACGTTGCGGGCCAGGCGATTGGGCTCGATGGCGATGAAATAACGTGCGCCCTTGCGGATCGCGCTCTCCTCGTCGAACGGCGTCCACACGTACGGATCTTCCATCCAGCCCTTGCGGCCGATATAGTACATGATCGACGGGTCGTAGTGGCCTTGGACGATCAGCGCACCGGGCGCGAGCGTGGTGTTGAGCGCCAGCGAGCGCACGTAGACGTTGCGGCTCCAGGCGTAATACGGCGCGATCTCGCGCCGGTCGACGTAGAGCGCGACGAGCCAAAGCGCGGCGGCTGCAGCGACGCCGGCGATGCGGGCGTTGGGCGTCGTGCCGAAGCGCTCCAGCGCGCGCGCGACGAGGTTTCCGCCGACCAGCGCGCCCAGCGGCAACAGCGGGTAGAGGTAGTAGTCGACGCGCTCGACCGTGACCACGACGTAGGCGTAGATCAGCCCCCCGGCGAGCCAGCCCCACAACACCGCGTCCGCTTTCGAGCGCAGCCGAATGCAGAAGCCCGCGATGAGCAGCAGGATTCCGGCCGGCCCGAGCATCGTCGTCGCCAGCATCCGCAGCGCCTTGACGAAGTCGATCGCTTTGCGTTCGAAGCCCTGCAGCGAGGTGAACGCCCCGAGGAGCGACGGGATCACGTGCAGCCGTAAGATGCCGCTGGCCCAATGCCATTCGGCATGCGCGGCGACGTAGGGGCTGTAGAGCGCCAGCGGCACCAGCGAAGCAACGAGCACCACCACCGCTTGCCAACGCCGGCGCTGGAGCAACATCGCGGCGGCCGGGATCAGCGCCAGCAGCGCGACCTGTTTCGCCAGGAACGCGAGCGCCAACAGCAGCCCGGCCGCAAGCCCGCCCTGCCACGTTCGAGCGTCATCGTCCACCAGCCAGCGCGACCACGCGTACAATCCGGCGACGAGGAAGAACACCATCGCACCGTCGGGCTGGAACGTACGCGAGTAGTAGATGCTGCCGGGGAAGATCGTGTAGAGCGCGAGCGCGGCCACGCCGGCCAGCGAGCTCGCGAACAGCCAGCGCGCGAAGCAGCCGACGACGCCGATCGTGCCGAGGCCGAACGCGATCGCGATCAGCCGTCCGAACACCTCGTGCACGCCGAAGAGTTTGTAGCCGATCGCCGCCAGGAACGGCACGATCTGCAATTCCAGCTCGACGTAGTTCGGCGGCGCGCCGTTATACTCGGTCTGCGGGTAGAAGATGTTGAAGTTCAGCTGCGCAAAATTGCGCGCGATCGCGGCCGTGTCGCCCTGGCGCCAACCCGGATGGTCGAGGATCGGGTCGTGGATGCCTTTGAGCCGGAGCGCCAAGCCGATGACGGTGAACGCTGCGACGCTCGCCCACCACCAGCGCCGCTCGCTCAATCGGCCGAACGAAACGTCCAATATTTGTTGACGAAGAAGTTCACGACGATGGCCGAGACGGTCGACACGAACCACGTCAGGTGTCCGTGACCGAACACGCGGCCCATGAACGGGACCGGGAGCGGCGCCACGGCAGCCGACACGATCAAACCGACGATGAGCGCCATCACGGAGACCGCCATGAAGGAGAGCCCCTCGCGACCGACGTGGCCGGTGGAACGAAACGTCCACGTACGATTGAGGAAGTAATTCGAGACGCCGCCGGACAGAAAGGCGATCGAGTAGATCACGTTATACCAGCCGGGGGCTTCGCGGTTGGGCACGACGCGTTGCAGCAGCGTGAAGACGACCAGGTTCACGACGAAGCCCGAGGCGCCGACCACCCCGAATTTCAAGAACTGGCGCACCCCACGCTTGTGCGTGAGGCGCTCCATCAAGGACCCTTGGCTCAAGCGACCCAGTACCAATCCGCAAACAGAACGGTGAACAAACCCAGCAGCGGCAGCGAAAACGCGACGATCACGTTGTTGATCGTCGGCTTCGCGCCCCACAGACCGAACAACGCGAACATCGGGAAGAGCACCAGCGCGAAGCGCGGCATGCTCATCAAACTGGACGTCGAGAGCGGAACCAGGATCGAAACCGCCATGTAGGCGATGTACGAGGCGCGCAGCCGCCGGAAGCCCACGAACAGCACGCCCAGCATCAGCACGGTGAAGGCCACTTCGAGCGATTGGTCGGCGACCGTCTGCGGTGCGTAATGGCCCACGATCATGTCGATCGAATGTTTGAAGCTGACCCATGGCGGCGCCAGGTAGCGATCCCAGTGCGCTTGCACGTGCGAGAAGTACAGCGGGTCGCCGCGCAGCACCCACAGGTAGGCCATGTACGACCCGAGCCCCAGCGGGATCAGCGCCAGGCCGGCGAGCGGCTTGACCGCGGTGTCGAGCGGCCATTTGAACCAGTCGCCGCGCGACTCGTAGAGCGCGACGCACCACTCGATGAGGAACGGCACGACCAGCAGCACGCCTTCCACACGTGTCAGCGCGGCGAGGAAACCGCACGCGCCGGCGATCACCCAGCGGCGCTCGCGAACGTAATAGAACGAGGCCACCGACAGGCACAGAAAGAGCGACTCGGTGTAGACGGCCGAGAAGAAGATCGCGGTCGGGAAGATCGAGACGTAGAAGACCGCGCGGTGCGCGACGTGGCGGTTGTACTCGTGCTCGACCAATTTGTAGAGGTAGAGCAGCGCGAAGAAACACGCGGCGTTCGAGATCAGCAGACCGGCCACGAGGTGGTTGCCGGTGAACATTCCGACGAACCAGATCAGCAGCGGGTAGAGCGGGAAGAAGGCCGGCTCCGTTCCGGAATAGCCGTTGGTCGCGATGCCGATGTAGTGCTCGGCGTCCCAGCGGCCCCACACCGCGAGCAGCGGGTTGCTCGAAGCGGCGAAATGCACGCCGGCGCGTTGTCCGATGATCACGGTCGCCAGCTCGGCGATGATGATGATCGGCACGCGCGTCACGACGAACGTCACCAGCACGTCGCGGACGGTCGCATCGAAACGCGCCGCCACGAGCAGCTTCAGGAGGCAGAACGCCGCCGCCGCGAGCGCGGTCGCGCGTCCCTGCGGGCTCAAGCCGCCGGGTGCGGCGAGAATCAGCCAGAGCAAGGCGAGCGCAGCCCACGACGGCACGTCCCAGCGCAACGCGTCGGCGTACGAAATGTCCGTGCGCTGAGCGAAATAGCTTGCGTATGCCTCCCACAGACCGAGCGCGATCAGCGGGCCGGCGACGAGGGCCAGCACGAGGCTTGCTTCGAGTAGCAGCGCGCGGTGCGGACCGTGGGTGAGGTATGCGTACCAGCTGAAAAAACCGGCGCTTGCACCGGCGCACGCGACCGTGACGACGGCCGGCCAGCCGGCGGCCTCGACGAGCCGGTGTCGGCGGGAGCGCGCGGCGCTGCCCACAAACGCGAGATTCACGGGCATGCGTCTTAGCGCGCCCACGACGGGCTGCCTGCATGAAGCGGCCTGGTGGACGGTGTATGAGGGCGGGATGCAAACGCGAACCCCTCGGACGCCGGTCGACACGCTGGACTTCGTCAAGGTCACGGAGGCGGCCGCCCTGGCCGCCTCGCGCTGGATGGGCCGCGGCGAACGCGACATCGCCGACGGCGCGGCGGTCGAGGCGATGCGCGACACCCTCAACCAGATGGAGATCGACGGTCGCATCGTGATCGGCGAGGGCGAACGCGACGAAGCGCCGATGCTGTTCATCGGCGAGGAACTCGGCAGCGGTGGTTTCGCCGTCGACATCGCGGTCGACCCGGTCGAGGGAACAAACCTCGTCGCCAACGGCTTGCCCAACTCGATCGCGGTCATGGCGCTCTCGGAGCGCGGCGGTTTGTTGCACGCGCCCGACTCGTACATGCAAAAACTTGCCGTCGGTCCGAAGGCGGCGCCGTACGTGCACATCGACGCGCCGGTCGCCGAGAACCTCGAAGCCGTCGCCAATGCGCTCGAGCGGCCGATCAACGACGTCACGGTCGTGATCCTGGACCGCCCACGGCATGCCGAGTTGATCGCCGCGGTCCGCGCGGCCGGAGCGCGTATCAAGCTGATCTCCGACGGCGACGTCGACGCGGCCATCGCGACGGCCATCGACGGAACGGGCATCCACGTCGCGATGGGAATCGGCGGCGCGCCCGAAGGCGTGCTGGCGGCCGCGGCGCTCAAGTGCCTGGGCGGCGGCTTCATGGGGCGGCTCAAGCCGCGCAGCGCGGAGGAAGCGGAACGCGCCAAGGGGATGGGTTTCGGCGACCTCGACCGGGTCCTGACGATGGACGATCTGTGCAAGGGTGAAACCGTCGTGTTCGTCGCCACCGGGATCACCGACGGCGACCTGGTACGCGGCGTGCGCTTCATGGGCAATCAGGCGCGCACGCATTCGATCCTGATCGAGGGCACCAGCGGAACCGTACGGTTCATCGAGAGTGTCCATCGTCTTGGGGCGAGACCGCACCGCCGCGCGTGAGTGCGGGTTCCCAGGAGTAACGTGAACCACCAATTCGATCTGATCGTCGTCGGAGCCGGCTCCGGCGGGTACGCCGCAGCCCGGGTCGGCCGGGAGCTGGGCGCGTCGGTCGCTTTGGTCGACCAGGGCCCGCTCGGCGGGCTGTGCATCCTGCGCGGCTGCATGCCCTCGAAGACGCTGATCGCGACCGGTGACGCCGCCTACGAGGTGCGGCACGCGGACGAGCTGGGCGTGCACGCGGGCGAGCCGACGATCGATTTTGCGGCCGTGATGGCGCGCAAGCGCGAGATCATCGGCGGCTTCACCGATTACCGGGTCGCCGGGATCGAAACGTTTCCGCTGTTCCGCGGTGAGGCGTCGTTCGAGTCACCGCACAAACTGCGGGTCGGCGACGACGTGCTCGAAGGCAAGGCGTTCGTTGTGGCGACCGGCAGCACGATCGCCCCGGCGGTCTTCCCGGGTCTGGCCGAGGTCGGCTACATCGAAAGCGACGGGGCGTTGGAGCTGGCCGCGCCGCCCAAATCGCTGGTCGTGCTGGGCGGCGGGTACGTCGGCAGCGAGCTGGGCCAGTTCTACGCGCGCATCGGCGTGCCGACGACGATCGTCATCCGCTCGAATCAGCTGCTGACCGACGAAGACACCGACATCGGTGAAGGGCTGACCGAGTATTTCCGCGCCGAGGGCATCGCGGTCGAAACGCACGCGCGCGTCACGCGCGTGAGCCGTGGTGAAGACGGCCTCAAGGTCGTGCACTACACGCAAGATGGGGTCGAGAAAACGGTCGCGGCGCACGAGATATTCTACGCGCTGGGCCGCGTCCCGGCCGTAGCGGGCTTGAACCTCGAAGCCGCCGGCGTCACCTACCACGCGATGACCGGGATCGCGATCGACGATACGTTACGCACTTCGCAGCAGCACATTTTCGCCGTCGGCGACGTGACCGGGCGCTTCGCGCTGGTCCACATCGCGATCCAACAGGGCGAGCTCGCCGCGCGCAACGCCGTGCACGGCACGCAGGAGCGTGCCGATTACAGCCTGTCCAAGACACACACGGTGTTTTCCGATCCGCAAGTAGCGATCGCCGGAGAAACGGAGAAGGAGCTGCATCGCGCCGGTACACCGTACCTCGTCGCCAGCTACCCGTTCAACGATCACGGCAAAGCGATCTCGGTCGGTAAGACCAAAGGTTTCGTGAAGATGATGGCCGCGCCGAGCGACGGCCGGATTCTCGGCGCCGCGATCCTCGGCCCCAACGGCTCGGACCTCATCCACGAGATGATCGTCGCGCTGCACTATCGGGCCACCGTTTTCGATTTCGTCACGATCCCGCATCTGCACCCGACGCTCGCCGAGATCTGGACCTACCCGGCCGAGGAACTGGTCGAGAAGATCGTGGCCGAGCGGCCGCTCGCGATCGCGCGATGACCTTCGACGTCGCGATCGTTCAGTTCAAACCGCGCAAAGGCGACGTCGAGGCGAATCTCGCGACGCTGCGCGGCGTGTTCGCGCAACTGCTGGCCGGACCGGCGCCGCCGCCCCAACTCGTCGTGTTGCCGGAAGCGGCGATGACCGGCTACTTTCTCGAAGGGGCCGTCTACGAGTTGTCGTTTTCGGCACCGGAGTTCGCGGCGAAACTCGACGCGACGTGGCGCGCCGCCGGCGGAACCGCCACGATCGATATCGTCTGCGGCTTCTACGAGAACCACGAAGGCACGTATCACAACAGCGCGCTCTACGCCACGATCGGCGGCGGCGGGCCGAAGGTCGTGCACGTCCACCGTAAGATGTTCTTGCCCACGTACGGCGTGTTCGACGAGGAGCGCTTCCTCTCGCGCGGACGGCATTTGGACGTTTTCCCGACCCCGTTCGGCATCGCCGCGATCCTCATTTGCGAGGACGCCTGGCATTCGATCATGCCGACGATCGCGGCGCTCAAGGGCGCGCGCTTGATCATCATACCGAGCGCCTCGCCGGGCCGCGGCCTGGCCGGCAAGGGGATGCTCGAGAGCGTGGAGCGCTGGCGCGCGACCGCGACCCTGATGGCCAGCGAGCACGGCGTGTACGTGCTCTACGCCGGACTGACCGGATTCGAGGGCGGCAAAGGCATGTCGGGCAGCTCGTGCATCGTCTCGCCGCGCGGCGAGCTGTTGGAAGCGCTCGACGAGCTCAGCGTCGCGATCCTGCGCGCGCGGCTCGACGGCGCCGAAGTCGATCTGGCGCGCGCGACGCTGCCGCTGCTGGGCGACCTCGCGGCCGTGCTGCCGGACCTCTGGTACGACGCCGCGCTTCCGCTCCCGAAAGTGCCCAGCCGATGACCGAAACGGAAGCGCCTTACCGAGTGATCGAAGCGCCGCTCAACCGCATCGACGCTTCACTGAAGATCGACGCGGCGCTCACGGAACGTTGGCTGACGGCGTTTCTGCGCGACGAGTTGATCGAACGGCGGCGCATCACCAAGGCGGTGCTGGGCCTCAGCGGCGGCATCGACTCGGCGCTGGTGGCGTACCTGTGTGCGCGCGCGCTCGGTCCCGAGAACGTGTACGCGATTCGCATGCCCTATCGCAGCTCGAGCGCGGATTCGCTGGCCGACGCGCAGCGGGTCGGCGACGCATTGGGCATCCACCTCGACACGATCGAGATCACCGATGCCGTCGACGGTTATCTGCGCGCGGCCGGTGACGCCGACCCGCGGCGCCGCGGCAACGTGATGGCGCGCATGCGCATGCTCGTGCTGTTCGATCAGTCGGCGCGTTTGAACGCGCTGCCGATCGGCACCGGCAACAAGACGGAACGCCTGATGGGCTACTTCACCTGGCACGCCGACGACACGCCGCCGGTCAACCCGATCGGCGATCTATTCAAGACGCAAGTCTGGGCGCTGGCGCGCCACATGGGCGTGCCGGTCGAGGTGATCGACAAACCGCCGAGCGCCGACCTCGAGGCGAACCAAACCGACGAGGGCGACATGGGCGTCACCTACTTGACCGCCGACCGCATCCTGGCGCAGATTCTCTGCGGCTACAACGACGCGCAGATCGCGGCGATGGGGTTCGACCCGCGTGAGATCACGCTGGTACGGCGGCGGATCGAGGGCACGCATTGGAAACGGCATCTCCCGACGACCGCGCTCGTTTCGGGGACCGCGATCAACGAGTTCTACCTGCGTCCCGTCGATTACTGAACGCGATGGAGCAGCCGCTCGATCCGTTGCCCCCGGCGTTCTATCCGGTCGGACTCAACATCGCCGGGCGGCGGTGCGTCGTCGTCGGTGCGGCCGACGACGGCGAAGCGGTCGCGAAGGCGCGCGATCTGCGCGAGGCCGGGGGCGAGGTGACGTGGCTGCACGATCCCGGCCTCGTCTCCGAAGCGGACGTCGCCGACGCGTTCTTCGTGATCTCGACGCCGCAGGATGCCGGGCTTTCGGCGCGCTTGCGCGAGTGGGCCGACCGGCACCGTTTCTTGCTGTGCACGATCGATCAGCCGGCGTACGGTTTCGTCGCGATGCAGGCGGTCGTGAAGGCGGGGCCGGCGCGCATCGCCATCTCGACCGGCGGCGTTTCGCCGCGCGTCGGCGGCATTCTCCGCGCTGCCCTGCAGGCGGCGCTCGACGCGCGCTTCGCGCGCTTTCTGGGGCGGCTGGCCGACCGGCGCCGGGCCGGGCGCGAGCGGCATGCGGACGATGCGAACGCGCGCCGCGCCGCGATGATGTCCGCCGCCGAGGGGTTCGCGGTGGCCGTGGAGGTGACGTATCCGGCCTGGTTCGTCGACGAGGATCCTTCGTCAGGCTCAGGGCAGCGTCAGCGCTGATGGCGTCGGTCGAGATCGTCACGATCGGTACGGAAATTCTGCTCGGCGACCTAGTCGACACCAACTCCGTCTACGTGTCGCGGATGCTGGCCGATCACGGGGTCGACGTCTATGCCAAGCATTCGGTGGGTGACAACGCCGAACGGTTGGCGCTGATGCTGGCCGGCGCGCTGGAACGCGCCGACGGCGTGATCACGACCGGCGGCCTGGGCCCGACGGTCGACGACCTCACCAAGGACGCGGTGGCGCAGGCGGTCGGCGATACGCTGCAATTGCACGAACCGTCGTTGCGCGCGCTCGAGGAACGCTTCCGCGCGCTCAACCGGCCGATGACGGAGAACAACCGCCGCCAAGCGATCCTGCCCTCGCGCGCGCACGTGCTGCCGAATCCCAACGGCACCGCGCCCGGCTTCATCGCGCCGCGAGCGGACGGAAAATTCGTCGCCTGCATGCCGGGCGTGCCGCGCGAGATGAAGCCGATGCTGGCCGATCAGGTGATTCCCTGGCTCGTCACGCGCTTCGGCTTGCGCGGCGCGATCTACACCAAGACCTTGCACACGATCGGGATCGGTGAGTCCGAGCTCGACCGGCGGGTCGAAGACCTGTTCCGCAGCCTCGAGAATCCGAAGATCGCGATGCTCGCGCACGGCGGCCGCGTCGACGTGAAGATCATGGCGAAAGCCGACGCCAAAGCGGCCGCCGACGCGATGATCGAACCGGTTGCGCAAGCGCTGCGGGAGCGCATCGGCGCCGGCTACTACGGCGACGACGACGTGACGCCCGGCGGCGCGATCGTCGCCGAGCTGGTGCGGCGCGGCCGGACGATCGGCGTGGCGGAGTCCGTCACCGGCGGCGGCGTTGCCGACAGTCTGGTCGCGACGGCCGGCGCATCGCAGGCCTTCTTCGGCGGCATCGTGGCCTACGACAACAGCGTGAAGCAATCGCTGCTCGACGTGCGTGCCGAGACGCTGGCGAAATTCGGGGCGGTCAGCGAGGAGACGGCGATCGAGATGGCGCGCGGGGCGAAGATCGCGCTCGACGTCGACTTCGCGCTGGCGACGACCGGCATCGCCGGCCCCGGCGGCGGCAGTGCCGAGAAGCCGGCGGGGCTGGTGTGGTTTGCGCTGATCGACGACGAGGACGACGTGACGACCCACCGCGGCACGTTCCCCGGCTCGCGCGCCGATGTCCTCACCCGCGCCACGATGACCGCGCTGAGTCTGATCTGGCGGCGCCTGGAAAGGCAAGCATGAATCGACGGCAATTGTTGGTGACGGCCGCGGGCGCGCTCGCGGCGGCCGCCGCGGTTCCGGCGACGATGTTCGTTGCCGGCGCGTCCGACGATCCGGCATCGGCCCAGCGCGACGCGCTCTACGGTGAGGTCCCGCTCGGCGCGTATGCCGCGAAAGGGAAGGCCGCCTATCCGTGGACGTCACTGCGCGCTGCGGCGACGGCGATTGCCGCCGGCGATCACACGCATGCGACGTCGCTGCTGCATCGCGTCGCGACGGATCCGCACGTCGAACCGTTGATGCGGCTCGAAGCGTGGACCGCCTTGCGTGGACTTGGCGCGTTTCCGACGCCGAGCGAGGCGGCACGGTTCGAGGGCGTCGTGGTCGAGGTGATCTTGTCGACCGGCCGCGATACGTTGGCCGCGTACGCGGACAAATCGGCCGTCTACATCAGCGCTTCCGGCCAAACGATCACGCTTTTGCCGGGCACCGCCCTTGGCCCGCAAGTCGATGCCGTGCTCGCTGCCGGGCGCGTTTCGCAGCGCAGAATCGGCCCCTGGATGAGTGCACAGACGCCGGCGTTACCCTACAACGGCGGTGCGCGCGTTACGATCCTGACCGCGTGGGGAATCTCGTTCGGCCAGGGCCCGATCGACAGCATCTCGCGCGACCCGCGCAGCAGTCAGGTGTTCAACGCCGCCAACACGCTGCTCCAAGCCATGATCGCCCGCGCCAACGCCCCGGAGCCAACCGGCAAGGGCTAAGTTTCGTAGCCGATCGCGCTGAGGATGCGCTGGGCGGCGAGGCCGTCGGCGAAGGTGGGGCAATTGCCGCCGCCGGTTTCGATGCGCTCCACGAAGTCGTCGAGCAGCGCCATGAAGTGCGGGATGCTGTAGAAGATGTTCGCGTATTTCGCGTATTTCATCGGCTTGAGCTCGTACTCGCTCGAGTCGTCGCCGTCGACGACGAACAGGGTGAGGTCGGTCAGCGCGGCGCCGGTGGCGACGGCGGTGCGGCCTTCCGCGTGCACGGCGACGGTCGACTGGTCCATCGAGAGCGTGCCGTCGACCGTCATCCGCGCGACGACGCCCCCGCCGAGCTCGGCCAGCGCGTAGCAGCCGTCGGAGACGTTGCTCGGATAGGTCGAACCGCCGGGTCCGTTGCGCACCGGATTCGCGGTGCGCAGGAATCCGCACGACGATTGGGCCGGGCCGCCCAGCCACAGCGCGAGATCGATGATGTGCGGCATGAAGGCGTTGGCGAGCCCGCCGCCCTTCGTCTTGTCGTACCACCACGACGACGGCGGCCGCGCGTTTTCGAGGCGCATCTCGGTGCCGAAGCGCGTCGACTCGATCAGCCGCAGCTGCGGCAGGTGGCCGTTGCCGATCAGTTCCTTGAGCGCTTGCAGCGCCGAGCCGTAGCGGTACTCGAACGTGATCGCGTTGGCGACGCCGGCGCGTTCGGCGGCCGCGGTCATCTCCTCGGCCTCGGCGAGCCGCGTCGCGACGGGTTTCTCACACAGCACGTGCTTGCCGGCGGCGACGGCGGTCATCACGGCGCGGTGGTGCTCGAACGGCGGCGAGGCGATCGAGACGACGTCGATCTCCGAACCCATCGCGTCCAGCATCGCGTCGAGCGAGGCGAAGGCGTGCGGGATCTTCCGTTCGGTTGCGATCTTCTGCGCGTTGTTGGGCGAAGCGATCGCCACCGGTTCGAAGCGCGGGTGCAGGGTGTAGCCCGGGGCATGGACGCGGCCGCCGAAGCCGCTGCCGACGATGCCGACGCGATAGGTCGTCATGGGGTCTCCTCGATGGTGACGTCGAGCAAGCTCAGGGCTCGCTCGAGTTGATCGTCTGCGATGTTCAGGGGCGGCGCGAGGGTGATCGAGGTGCCGTCGACGCCGGATTGCAACAGGATCAGTCCGCGCTGGAGTCCCGCGCGCACGATGCGATTGGCCACGCCGGCGTCACCAAACTCGACGGCCCACAGCATCCCGATCCCGCGCACGTCGGTGACGGTTGCGTGCCGGCGCAGCGTGGCCAGCCGTTCGCGCAGTTCCGGCTCGCGGCGCGCCACCCCGGCGACGATGCCGGCGCGCTCGAACTCGTCCAGCACCGCGAGCGCGGCGGCACAGGCCAGCGGATTGCCCAAGAACGTCGCGGTGTGCAGCGCCTCGCCGGTGCTGCGCGGCCACGCGTCGACGACGGCCGGCCGGCCGATGGCGGCCGATAGCGGCACGCCGCCGGCGATCGCCTTGCCGACGCACAGGATGTCCGGCACGACGCCTTCGCGCTCGCACGCGAACATCGTTCCGGTGCGCCCGTAGCCGGTGTAGATCTCATCGAGGATCATCACGCAGCGGAACTCGTCGCACAGCGCGCGGATGCCGCGCAGGAAGCCGGCCGGCGGCACGATCACGCCGCCGCGGCCTTGAATCGGCTCGAGCACGACCGCGCCGATTCGCGCGTCGCCGGCCAGCGCCGTGCGCGCCGCGTCCACTGCGCCGGCGAGGCCGTCGCCGGCGCCGGGAAACGGGATGAACGTCGCGCGTTCGTCGACCAAGGCAGCAAACGGCGCGCGAAAACGCGCGATTCCGCCGACCGGCAGCGCGCCGAGCGACAGACCGTGGTAGGCGCCTTCGTAGGAGAGCACGCGCGGACGGCCGGTGGCCAACAACGCCGTTTTGAGCGCGAACTCGATCGCGTCGGCGCCGTTCGATCCGAGGTAGGTTTTCGAACAGTCGCCCGGCGCGAGCGCGGCCAGCCGCGCCAACAAGCGCGCCTTGACGTCGGTCGGGTGCACGTCGCCCATGCCGTGAGCGATGCGCTGCGCTTGCGCGGCGATCGCCGCCGTAACGGCCGGGTGCGTGTGCCCGAGCGCGGCGACGCTGAACGCGCCGGTCAGATCGAGATAGCGGTTCCCGTCGGCGTCGGTGACCAGTGCGCCGTGGGCCGATGCCCACGCGATCGGGTAGTCGTCGGCGATGTAGGTGACGCCTTGCGCCTCATAGCGTTCGACCAACGCGATCAGCTCGCGCGAGCGCGGACCCGGCACGGGCCCGTCGATCTGCTCGAAGCGTTCGCTCACGCGCGGTCTACCCAGCGAATGAAGTCCGCGATGCGCGGACGGCCGCCGTGATGTCCGGCCAGCGGCGGGTTTTGCAGCTCCCCGAACGGTGCGATGCGCACCGCCCCCAGCGCTTGCGCCACCGCTGCCGCATCGCCGGCGGACGCGACGGCGACGGCCTGCAGCGGCAGGCGATGCCGTTGTACGTAGGCCGCCGCATCGGCGACGTCGTCGACGAACACGAGCGGGATCACGCCGCCGCCGAACGGCGGCAGCTCGCCGGGCGGCGGCTCGGTCACGATCGTCCAGGCGCCGTCCGGTGCGCGCAGCACGCGCCCGCTACCGTTGGCCGCGCGCACGGCCGCCGCCGCCGCGTACGCGCCGACACGCGCCGCGCGCGCCGGCTTGCGTGGTCCGGGCGGAAACTCGATTGCGCCGGCGGCGCACGCTGCGGCCAACGTTTCGGCGAAGCGCTCGTGCGCGCCGCCGGACACGCGCTCGACGAACAGCACGTGCAGCGAGAGACAGCCGTCGCCGTCGTAGAGCAGCGCGTCGCGCGCGATGC
>JBEKXE010000028.1:0-37234 GCA_049512335.1 Candidatus Lustribacter sp. | reverse complement strand
GCCGTTCAAGACGCCCAAAGATTTAATCGGAGCGACCTTCGGTGTGGCGTCGCTCGGCGATTTCAACCAGATCAGCCTGTTCGCGTGGCTCGACATCAACGGCATCCCGCGCGATAGCGTGAAGTTCGTCGAGGTGCCGTTCGGTCAGGTCGGCGGCGCGCTGCAGCGCGGCCTCGTGCAGGCAAGTTTCATCACCGAGCCGGTGAAATCCGACGCCGTGCGGGCCGGCCAGATCCGCGATTTCGGCGACACCTATCTGGCCGTCGCGCCCGAGATCGCGGTGGTGGTGTGGTTCACGACCAAGAGTTGGCTGCAAAAGAACCCCGACACGGCGAAAAAGCTCGTCAACGGGATCTTCGCCACCGCGAAGTGGGCCAACACGCACACCGCCGAGTCCGCGCCGATGCTGGCCAAAGCAGCGAAGATGGATCCCGCGGTCGTAGCCTCGATGAAGCGCCTCTACTTTGCGACCTCGAACGAGCGCCGCTACGTGGAACCGGTCCTCACCGTCGCTGCCAAGTACGGCGCGCTCGCGCGCCCGGTGCCGTTCGAGGAATACAGCGCGTATCCGGGCGCGTAGCGCAAAGAAAAAGGGCCTCGCCGGAGCGAGACCCTTTAACCCTATTGTGCCGAACGCGAGCTAGAAGCTCATGTTCATCTGCAGATAGGCGGCGTTCTGGGAGAAGCCGGTCAGGACGCAGCCCGGGCAGCTCGCCGAGCTGGCCGGCAATACCGTGTTCGGCAGCTGACCCGAGTGACCGAAGCCCACTGCGAAGTACGTATTGTCGCTAGCCCAGTACTTGACGCCCGCGTTGACCCAGTAGAGACCGTTGTAGTTGGTCGTCCAGCTGTTGTCGAGAATCGGGCCGCCGAAGTAGTTGGTGTTCGGGGTCGCACCGTTGAACTGGACGGCGAAGCCTTGGGCTTCATACGTCCACTTGCCGCGGTTGTGATCCTGTCCGGTCAGACCGCCGGCGCGCCACGGACCGATGTCCAGGACGAAGTCGCCGTTGGCCGCACCCACCCACGGAGCGCCCGTGTAGGGGTCGTTACCGAGATGGTACTGACCCGAGAGGTCGAGGCGCACGTTGTTGTAGGTGAGGATGACGTGACCCCCGATCATCGCGATCGGTTGACCGACGGCGAGGCCGGGCGTTGAGTTCGCCACGCCGCCCGACGCGGCCAGACCGGTCGAGGTGGTCGGATAGGTCGGGTTGTTGTTGGCCGGGCTCAGGTAGTAGCCTTCGATCGGCGTACCCGTCGCGTACGTCGCGGTGGTGTACCCCGCCGGACACGTCGTGAACGGCGACGCTGCTGTGTTCGCGTAGTATTTGGCCGCCCCGAGCGCGCCCGTGCAGAGGACCGCGGACGGATCCCAGTTGAGCGAGCTCTGACCGGTGTAGTTCGCGTACATCGTCCCGACGTTGAGGTTCAGTTTGCCGACGTTGAAGCTGTAGTCGGCTTCGACCGTGAAGTTTTGCGAGGGGAAACCGGTGTTGGGGATTTGGGTCGCGGTACAGGTGGCGTTGCCGCACACGCCGACGCCCAGCAGCGACAGGTTGGACGCGGCGCTGTCGCCGACGCCGTACCCGATGTAGCCGTTGAACGGGCCCTTGGTCACGCCGAGCATGGCGCCCCAGTAGTAGTCGCCGCCTTGCCAGCCGCCGCCGGTCGGACCTTCGTTGTTCTGTACGTGACCGGTACGCAGGTACATCCCCGTGTTGGGGTTCTGCCACTGGATCCACGTGTTGTTCGCGCTGAACAGATAACCGGTTTCGCCGTTGTTATAATCGGCTGCGCCGGCCGCGGCCGCCGTACAACCGCTGGCGTTGGCCGGGTTGCTGGCGTTACCGCTGAGGTAGTTCCCTTCCGGGGTGCAGTAGGCGCTGGTGTCGGTCGTCGTGCCGCTCACCTGAGACGGACGCGCCGAGTTGCCCATTTCAACCAGGAACGAGGTGTTCGCCGACGGCGTTCCCGTGAACGAGATCTTCTGGTAGAAGAAATCGACGCCTTGGTTGTGCTGACCGTTGGGAAGGTTGCCGCTGGGCGGCACGTTGCCGAGGGCCGGCTGATAGCCGCCGGACTTCACGCCCTGAAGCAGCGTGTTGCCCGCGCCGGTGGCGCCGCAATACGCCCCAACGGCACCGCCGTTGCCGGAGTAGGGACCCTGATTGCCGCACGCCAGCTGCACGTTGTCTCCGAACGTGAAGGTGGTCATGATGGCGGTGTACTTGATGTACGCCTTCTTGTCGAAGTCGGTCAGCGCTTGGATCTGGCCGGCTTGTCCCTTGACCTGCTGTTGCGTCGCGTCGGCTTCCTGTTGCAGGGCGTCGACGTGGCGTTCCACCGCCTTGAGTTCGTTGCCGAACGCCGCGATGAGCTTGTTGGCCGCATCGAGATCGGCTTTCGAGACTTGGGGGGCTCCGGGCTTGTTGGCGGTGATCTGTGCTTCGAGCATGTCGACTGCACGATACGCCAGCACCGCGACTTCGTAGCGCGTCATCGGGCGGTTGCCCTTGTACGTGCCGTCGGGGTAGCCTTTGATGATCCCGTCTTTGGCCAATTGGTCGACCGCATCGTACGCCCAGCTGTTCAGCGGAACGTCGGAGAGCGGGCCGGCTTGTGCGACATCCGTCGCATCGGCCGGGGTTGCGGTGGTCGGGGTGGTCGCAGTCGCCGCCGTGGCAACGGTGGTTGCCGGCGTGACGGCTGCGACGGTCGTTTGGTCGGCTGCCGCAGCGATACTCGGCGTTAAAAAGCCGAGGATCAGTAGGGTTCCGACCGCTCTATATAGCTTTCGGATCATGCTAGAAAAGTTGCCTCCAAAGAGAGACCGCAACGCACATCGGTGGAAAAATTTTCGTTTCCGTCGAGAGCGCTGCGAGTCCGGATGAGGTCAGCCGGCGAGCCATCGCCCGTCGAATCCGTCGAATCGCCCCTCGTAGGTAGGTCGCAACCGCCGGTTCTCCGTTAGAAAGATCGCCGCAAAGCGAACGCCGCCTGCCCCGGGTTAGCAAAGGCAGCGGCTCCGCATCACACCCTTCTGGTTCTTGAAACTTTCTTCCTCGCAATGGTCTTGCGTTATGAAATGTTAACACGGCCCGTCCGACGGGGCCGGGGCCGTCCGGCGACGTACTTCCCTGCGAACCGGCCCGGAGATGTCCCTACGACAGCCCGGCAGCAGCCGAATACCACAACCAAGCGAGCGCAGGTGTACCATGAATGAACGCAGCTTTTTCGTCGACCGCACGGGGGCGACGGCACCGCCGCTCGACCTGTGGCCTTCGGTCATCATCCCGAAGGAGGCCATCGAGGCGGAAATCGAGCGGCTGAGCGCGCTGCCGCGCCCGGCCGACGGGCGCCGCCGGTCGTTGATCGTGCACCCCAACTCCGAGCCGCCGGGCCTGGGGCTCGCGCCGGGGATCCGGGTGTCGCTCGACGTGCTGCTACCGGGAGAAAGCACCGCGCCGATCCGGCACAACTCGAGCCAGGTCAACTTCTGCATCGACGGAGCGGGCTCGGCCAACGTCGCCGGCAAGCGCTTCGCTTTCGACCGCTTCGACGTCTGGAACACGCCGTCGATGGACGCCTACGTGATCGAGAACAACACCCGCGCCCGTCAGGTGCGGCTGACGTACTCCAACGCCGCGCTGCTCGAAAAGATGAACGTGCACATCGTCGACGAGAACCCGCCGGCGTCCGCGCTCGAACCGGCCCCCGCGGCGGCCGCCGGTGGCGAGAAGCACGACCAAAACCCGTTCGGCACGTTCGAACTGGCCGACGGCGCCTACCTCATGCCCTACGAGAAGCTCGTCAATCCGGACGTTGTGCCGTCGCGCTCGCTGTTCTGGCCCTGGACGAAGGTCAAGGAGCATCTCGACAAGCTCGAGGCGCTCGGCCAGGCGTATCGCGGCCGGCGCCTCTACCTGCTCTTCAATCCGGCCACCGGCCACACCAACGGCACGACGCACAACTTCTTCGCGACGATGTGCTTGCGACCGGCCAACATCGTCGACCGTCCGCACCGCCACACCGCGGCCGCGATCAACTACTACTTCGAGGGCAGCGGCTACAGCATCGTCGAGGGCCAGCGTTTCGACTGGAAAGCCGGCGATCTGATGCTCTCGGCGCCCGGCTGGGCGGTCCACAACCACGCGTCGAAAGACCGGCCGGTCTACGAGCTGACGATTCAGGACTCACCGCTCAACATCCACATGGGCTCGTTGCTGTGGCAGGAAAATCTGTCGCAGCCGGCCGCGGTGCTGGGCGCGCAGGACGGTTTCGTCACCAACCGCGAGACGGTCGGCGCCGGCGTCTAAAAGGCGCTGAACTCTTCGAACGGCACCGCTCGCGGCAGCATCCCGTATTGGAATGCGAGCGCGAGCGTGTGCGCGGTGTACTTCGGATCGTTCGAGGTTGCGAAGTAGAGCCGCTTCATGCTCGCCACGACGGCCGGGTCCATCTTCGCTACGCGGGCCAGGATGTCGCCCGACTCTTTGTAGTGGCTGTTGGCCCAGCGCGCGGTCGCGTAGATCGCGCCCACGAAACGCTTCGCCAAATCGGGGTTCTTCTGGATCCAGCCCTTGGTCGTGAACCAGAAGATCGGTGCGATCTCCGGCTGGATCGTCAGGTACGTGTCGCCGAACTCACGGATTTGACCGGCCGTCATCGCGTTCGTCTTGAACGGCTCCGTGATGATCGCAGCCCCAATCGTTCCCCGCGCCAGCGCGGCGCCGACCTCCGAGAACGGCAGCTCGACGAAGTGCACGCTGTCGCGCGGAACCTTGTTCGTGTCGAGATACGCCAAGAGGCTCAACTGATTGAAGTCGGAGAGGCTCGAGACGCCGAACGTGGCGCCGATCAAATCCTTCGGTGACTTGAAGGGCGAGTTCTTGGCCACGACCAGGTTCGCGTTCGCGTCGCGCAACGAGTACAGCGCGGCCGGCGCGAGCATCTGCAAGGGAACGCCGCGCGCGATCGCAACCGCGATTTGCAGCGGGTTGGCGATCCCGACGTCGAGGTCGCCGGCCAGCACCGCGGTGATGATCGCCGCCCCGGTGTTCATCGTGGTAACCTGCGCGTTGATGCCGTTGGCCGCGAAGATACCGCTGTCGACCCCGTAGTACGACTCACCCGAGGCATCGATGGCAATCGACCCGATGCGCACCGGCGCGCCGGCGCTCTGCGCGGCAGCGGTGCCGTGCAACGCAACGATGCCGCCGGCGAACAGCGTCAAGGCGGCCCAGCGGGGCATGCGGGGCGCGGGGTTCTCGTATGGCATCGGGGAAGGCATCCTTATGACGTCCGTACTAGCGGCGAACCGCACGACGCTCACTGTTGAAGGCACGCAGGTCAGCGTCCTGCGCGGCGGTTCCGGAACGCCGCTGCTGTTCTTACACGGCAGCGAAGCATTCACCGAATGGCTTCCGTTCATGAACGAGCTCGCCGCGCACTTTGACGTGATCGTCCCCGACCATCCCGGCTTCGGCCGCTCCGAAACGCCGGCGTGGCTAGACTGCATCGGCGACCTGGCCCACTTCTACCGCGCGTTCATCGAGGCGCTCGGGTTGCACGACGTCGTCTTGGCCGGCCACGGCCTGGGCGGCTGGATCGCGTGCGAGCTCGCGCTGCGCGATACGCGCGAGCTGCGGTCGCTCGTGCTGGTCGACTCGGCCGGCCTGCCGCTGCTCGAAGACGGCATCGACACGTTCATGAGCTCGGTGGACGAGTTGCGCAGCGCGTCGTACGTCGACGTGCGGCGCGCGCCCGATCCCGGCAACCCGAACCTTGCCAAGGACGCATTGATGACCGCGCGCGTCGCCTGGACGCCGCGCTTCTACGACCCGCAGCTCGCGAAGTGGCTGCACCGCCTGCGTTTGCCGGCGCTCATCGTCTGGGGCGCGCAGGACAACATCTTTCCGGCCCGTCAGGCCGAAGCGTTCGCCGCGACGATCCCCGGCGCGCAGTCCCTCGTCATCCCCAACGCCGGCCATCTTCCGCACGTCGAGCAGCCGCAGACGTTCGCGGCCGGCGTCGCCGCCTTCGCCCAAGGAGCCCGGCCGTGAAGTTCATCGCCTTCCACCTGATGCCGTACGCCGATCTCGATCTCTCGTATACCGAGAAATACGACTCGGCCTGGGTGACGCTGCCCAACAGTTACTACGATCCGGTCAAAGGGCACGCGCTCTACAACCGCTACCTCGACGAGCTCGAATACGCCGACCAGCTGGGCTTCGACGGCATCGGCATCAACGAGCACCATCAGAACGCCTACGGGCTGATGCCCACGCCCGGCGTGATCGCGGGCGCGCTCGCTCGCCGCACGCGCGGCTCGGTCGCGGTGCTCGGCCGCGCGCTGCCGCTGGTGAACAACCCGCTCGTGATCGCCGAGGAATTCTCGCTGATCGACAACATCACGGGCGGCCGGCTGATCGCGGGCTTCGTGCGCGGAATCGGCGCCGAGTACCACTCGTGGAACATGAACCCGGCCTTTTCGCACGAGCGCTTCGGCGAAGCGCACGACCTGATCGTGCGCGCCTGGACCGAAACCGGACCGTTTCATTGGCGCGGCAAGCACTACGACTTCCGCTACGTCAACACGTGGCCGCGGCCGTACCAGCAGCCGCACCCGCCGATCTGGATTCCATCGCAGGGCAGCCGCGAGACGATCGTCTGGGCCGCGGCGGCCGAACGCAAGTACACCTACCTGCAAACCTACAGCCCGGTCGCGGCGGTCAAGAAGTTTCTCGACATGTACCGCGATGAAGCGCAGAAGGCCGGGTACACCGCGACGCCCGAGCAGCTCGGCTGGATGGCCCCGGTCTACGTCGGCGAAACCGACGCGTCGGCGCGCGCCGAAGCGCAGCCGCACATCGAAGCGTTCGCCAACAAGTTCTTGCGCATGCGGCCCGAGATGGTGCGGCCGCCGGGGTATCTCAGCCTCGCCTCGGCCAGCGCGGTGCTGGAAGCCAAATCGGCTCAGACCGGCGGCGACCGCACGATCGATCAGCTCATCGAGAGCGGCGTGTTCATCTGCGGCTCGGCGGCTACGGTGCGCGACCGGCTCGCCGAGCACGAACGCACGCTGGGCCTCGGGCACTTCCTCGCGCTCTTGCAGTTCGGAACGCTGCCCCACGACGCGACGATGCGCAACATCGAACGCTTCGCCCACGACGTCATCCCGAACTTACGTTCGCCTTACGCGATGTCATCCTGAGCTGAGCGAAGCACTTCGCTTCGCTCAGCACAGGCTCCGTCGAAGGACCGCCCTCACCGCTTAAAAGGCGCTGTACTCTTCGAACGTCACCGGGCGCTGCAGCATGCCGTAGCGCGCGGCCAGCGCGAGCGTTGCCTCGACGTAGCGCCGGTCGTTGGTGGTCGCGTAAATGCGGCGCAGTAACTTGGCCACGACCGCCGGGTCCATCTTGGCCACTTTGGCGAGGATCGGCCCCGACTCGCCGGGGTTGGCGTTGGCCCATCTTCCGATCGCGTAGATCGTGTTGACGAGTTTCTTGGCGAGCTCGGGGTTTTTCTGCAGCCAGTCCTTCGAACTAAACCACACGATCGTCGCGATCTCCGGCGCGATCGCGATGTACGTGTCGGCCAGGGCGCGGATTTGGCCGGCGCGCATGGCGTCGGTCTTGGCCGGCTCGGTGAGGATCGCGGCCTGCACGGTGCCGCGCTGCAGCGCCGCGCCCATCTCGCCGAAGCGCAGCTCGACGAACTTGACCCGGTCGTGCGCAACCTTGTTCGCGTCGAACCAGCCGTAGACGCTCAGCTGGTTGAAGTCGCCGAGGCTCGACACCGCGATCGTCGCGGCGGCCAGATCCTGGGCCGACTTGATCGGTGAGTCCTTGGCCACCATCAAGTTCGGGTCGGCGTCTTTCTTCGAGTAGAGCGACGCCGGGGCGATCATCTGCAGCGGGATGCCGCGCGAGATCGCGACCGCAAGCTGCGGGGTATTGGTCATGCCGACGTCGAGATCGCCGCCGGTTACCGCGGCCATGATCGACGCGCCGTTGCCGAGCGTCGTGACCTGTGCGTTGATACCGCCGGCGGCGAACATGCCGTTGTCGACGCCGTAGTAGGCTTCACCGCAGGCGTCGATCGCGGTCGCTCCGATGCGCACGGTTTGCGGTGCCGTTTGCGCGGCGGCGGGACGTGCCGCCAGTGCGCCGCCGATGAGCGCGAGCGCCGCCGAACGCGGCAGCGCGGGCATCAGTGGCCGGTCACCGTTGCAAACAGCGCGGCGAGGTCGGCCGGCGCGCGGTCCCCGGTCCACGCGACGTACTGATCGGGACGTACGAGGATCAAGCGCCGTTCGTAGGCTTCGCGCCCACTCTCGAAGCTGTCGCGCACGATCTTCAGCGGAACCTGCGCGGCGGCGGCCGCAACTTCGAACGGCGTCACGTCGGCGGCGTCCGCGCCGAACGCCAAGAGCGTGAAGTCCGGCCCGAGTTCTTCGAAGACGTTCTTGCCCGACGAGAGCGGCTGTGGCGCGAGATGGTGGCCGGCCCGTGCCGACCAAGTATGCGTTCCGTGCGCGCCGCTCTTGCCGCCGGGCGGCCCGGCGATCACCGGCGAGCCTTCGTAGTTCGGCTCGTAGCTCATGATGTTGCCGCCGGCCGCCGCTTTGCGGGCCGCCCAGGCTGCTTCGAAATCGGCCTTGTCGCGCTCGAGGTTGTGGCGCTCGAGCCACGCCGCGGTCTCGTTGATTCCCGCCGCGATGAAGTCTTCGCCGGTTTCCTTGAAGATCGGACGGCGCTCTTCGCTGTACGACGCGATCAATTCGGGGCCGCCCCAGCCGTGCAGCGTCGCGGCGAGTTTCCAGCCCAGATTTCTCGCATCTTCGAGGCCGTTGTTCAAGCCATAGCCGCCGTAGGGCGGATGACTGTGCGCGGCATCGCCCGCGATCAGGATGCGGCCGACTTGGTACGTCTCGGCCACCGCAACGCGCAGATCCCAAAACCCGACGTAATCGAATTCGACGTTGACCGGGAAGCCGGCCACTTTGCGGATCAGGCCGAGGAAATCGTAGTTGTCCTTGGTCGAGTTCGCCGGCACGGGGGCATGAAAGAAGAACGATTCGCCGACGTCCACGCGCCCGAAGAAGTGCCAGTAGCCCTTGGCATTCGGATCGATGACGTTGAAGGTGCCGCGTTCGGGAAAACGCTTGAGGGCATCGTGCAGCTCGCGCGAACGGAACACCGCCAAGACCATGACTTGCTCGAAGTCCGTCCCACCGCGCTCGATCCCGGCCTGATCGCGCACGAACGAGTGCGCGCCGTCGCAACCCACGAGATAGTCGCCCTCGAGCACTTCACGCTGCGTGCCGTCGCTCTCGGCCACCGTCACGCGCACGCCGCCGGCGTCTTGCGCGACGGCTTCCGCCGTCCAACCGAAGTAGTTCGTGACGCTCGGCAGCTCGGCCATGCGCGCGCGCAGCACTTTCTCGGTCAGATACTGCGGTAAGCGCTCGACGTCTTCGAAGTAGTACTTGCGCACCAGCTCGCGCTGCGGCACGACGTACCAATACTCGCTCATTAAGTTGCCGTAGGCGGTGAGCCCGGCGATCGCATACCCTTTGGGCATGATGCGTTCGGCCCGCAGTTTGTCCGCGATGCCCCAAAAATAGAAGTGCTCCAGCGTGCGCGGCGTGAGGTTCTGGCCTTTGGGGATGTTCTGCAGGGCCGTGCGCCGTTCGACCAGCGCGCAGCTGATACCGCGCAGACCGAGATCGACCGCCAGTCCGACGCCGACCGGACCGCCGCCGACGATGACGACGTCAAATCGCTTAGCTATGACAACACATCCAAATCACCGGCTTCAATCGCTTTCCAACGCGTTAGTGAGGGGTCGAAGAACGGCGCGAGCGCGTCTTTATCGAGCCAGGCTAGCGTTGCGAGCTCGAAGGGGTCGAGGAAGCCGACGTGGCCCGTGCGCAGATCGACGATCTTGAGCCGCGTGCCGTTCGCATCCGTGTCGAGCGACACGTCGACCGACCCGAACTCGTTCTCGAGCCGCATCAGATGAGGAACGAGAGGTTGTGCAGCGGCTCGTTGTTCTTGACGAGCAGTACCGTCTTGGCCGCCATGCGCAGCCCCTCCGCGGTCACGCGCAGCCGATGCTTCTGCTGCGCGAAGTATACCGCTTCGTGGCCGTGACGCAACTCGCCCAACACGAAATTGGAAACGACGCGCACCTCGTCCGGACGGTCCGGCGGCTCGATCTGGATGTTCGAGATCAGCCGCCGCATCCGCGATTGCGGTTCCTGCGCCCACGCGCCGCCGGACTTGAGCCGATCGATCCGGTCTTGGAGACGGTCGCGGTTGTCGTAGATGATCGAGACGTGGTCGTCGGGATCGTAGTCGTCGAGGTTCGCCGGCACCCAATAGCGCACGTCCTCGGTCCACAGCGCAAACCATTCGTCGTAGCGGTTTTCATCGGCCAAGCGCGCCTCGTGATAGAGAAACGCCTCGATGGCATCCTTCGTGATGTCGATCGCTGAACCGATCATCGGAGGCTATGGGCGCTCCATTTGGGCCGCCCACCAGCGCAGTTGCGCGCGTTGCGTGAGTTCGTCGGAGTAGTGCGCGACCCGGCAGTTCTCGTAGCGGTATTCCGGCGGCGCCGCGTCGTCGTTGTCGACCCGTTCGCGCGCCATGCCGCGGCCGATGTACTTCCACGGTTCGACCATCTGCTGCATGCCCAGCTGGTTGCGCTCGAACATCTCGACGTCGTCGACGTTCACGCTGCCCGCCGGGCCCATGCGGCTTTCGGTGAGACGCAGCCGGGCGGTGTTCACTTCCTTCGGCACGCCCTTGAGGAACGCGCAATAGAACGTGATCTCGAATTGGTCGGCGGCGATCGGCCGCAGCACGCGCAGATCCGGGTTGAGCAGCTGGATGTTCGGCATGAGGATCGAGTGCGGGCCGCCGCTGTTCAAGATGTAGGACGCGCGTTCGGCGCCGTAGCTCCCGATCATCGAAGCGAGATATTCCTTGGCCCACGGTGCGTCGGGCAGCGGGCCGCGTCCCATCGTCCGCAGATCGAGGCAGAAATGTCCGTTGCCGAGGTCGCGCGAGAGCGTGGTGTCCTTTTTGATCATGCCCAACAGCGGGCTCGTGCGCCCGGCGCGCTGGTTGCGCATCGTGCCGAAATCGGCTTGGTGCGTGAACGGCGGATGGTAGCCGTCACCGCCTTGGAACTTCCAGTTCGCGTAGATCACGGACTTGTTCGCGCCGTGACGCACGTCGATTTCGCCGACGGGCGAATGATCGCAGAACAAGTCGATGGCGCGTTTCGCCGCGACGCCCAGATGCTCGTCGAGCGACGGTCCCTCCGCGCTCAGCGAACCCCACACGAAGCCGCGGTAGGCGGCCATGCGCGGAGCCGGCACGAGGCTGAAGCCGGCCTTGTCGAGTTGCGGCTCGTAGGCGCCGTCGGCGTACGGAACGCCGACCAGCTCGCCGTCGCTCTTATACGTCCAGCCGTGGTAGGCGCAGCGGAAGAACGCGGAGTTGCCCTGCTCGAACTGGCACACGCTGTTTGCGCGATGGCGGCAACGGTTCATGAACAGATGGACCGCGCCGTGACTGTCGCGGTTCATGATCACGGATTGGCGGCCGATCCAGCGCAGCACGTAATCGCCGGGCTCCGGAATCTCGCTGTCGTGACCGACGAACACCCAGCCGCGGTGGAAGATCTGTTCCATCTCGCGCTCGAAAATCGCCGGGCTCGCGTAGACGTCCGAGTGAACGAACCCTTCGTCGAGCCGTAAGAGCGAGCTTACATCGGAAGGTTGCGCTATGGTCGTCATAACCCACCAATCATAGCCGATGACGCAGGGGGCGTCAACGCCGTCTCATGCAGACAGAAAACGCGTTACTTCGCTGGCGAAGTCATCCGGGTACTCTAACATTGCCCAATGGCCGCAGTGCGGGATGATGTAGCCCCACGAATTCGCGATCAGCTCCAGAAACGTCAGGGCATTCGAGAGTGGGGCGACCTTGTCGTCTTTCCCGTTCACCACCAGGGTCGGGGCTTGTATCCGGCGGATGAATTCGTGTTCGTAGTGCAGCCCGCCCTGTTGTTTCACCCACGCCATCGTGGCCGAATAGGCGGTTCGGGTTGCGGGATCGGTCGAAAGATTCAAGCGGTATTCGATCATCGCCGGGTCGATGTCGAAGGCCGGGTTCGCCAAGGCTCGGCAGAGCTTGACCATTCCCTCGCGCGTGAAATCGTAGTTGACGACGGCAAGGAGCGACGGATTCATCGGGCCGCTCGTCAGACCACCCGAGCCCATCAGTACGACCTTCCTCACCAAGTCCGGGCGCTTTACCGCAACGCCGATCGTGGTCGCCCCGCCCATGGAATTTCCGACCAGGTGCACCGGACCAACTCTGAGCGCTTCTATCGCAGCCACGATGTGATCGATGCGCGCGTCTTGCGTGTAGGCGAACGAACTCGGATCGGGACGGGCGGTATGGCCGAACCCCAACAGGTCGATCGCGAAGACGTGAAAACGATCGGCAAACTGCGGCATCGTTTTGAACCAGTTCGAGCGGCAGTCGGCTCCGGCGCCGCCGCCGTGCAAAAGGACGACGGGATCGCCGCTACCGGCTTCGATGTAGTGGGTGGCAAGGCCGCCGGCGTCGACGGCTTTGCTTTCGTATTGATCGCTTATGCTCACGATGATCCTTTTACGGCATCCGCCGTCCCCACGCTCTCGAGGTCCGACCGAACGAGTTGTTTGTAGGCGAGCGACATTCGCGCCAATTCCGCCGGGTCGATGACGTCCGCGATGTTCTCGAAGCGAGCGCCCCCTGTCAGCCGTTCGACCGTGTCGATGATGATGTCGGGAGGCGCGGTGCGGTTCTGCCGAACGATCTCGCTCACGAAGGGCACGCGGATCCGATCGTACTCCGCCAGGGCCGCGACCGGCGGAAGCGCCAGCAAGGCGTCGCTGATGGCACGTGCGTCGATGATGGCTTGGGCCCCGCCGTTGCCCCCGCGGGGATACATCGGATGCGCCGCGTCGCCCATCAATGCCACTCGTCCGAAGGCATATCGATCGACCGGATCGCGATCGACCATTGGAAAGCTCAAGATGAATTCGGTGTCGCGGATCAGTTGCGCGACGTCGAGCCAATCGTACCGCCAGTGCTCGAAGATCGGCATGAAGTCCTCGAGGCGCCCGGCACCATTCCAGTCGACCTCCGACGCCACGTCCGTCACGACTTCGGTGTTCCAATTGATCAACTGGTTGCCCGCCCCGTCGACGTCGTTGCGCACCGGATAGACGACGATCTTGCCGGTTGTGTTCAGGCCGCCGATACGGGTCACGCTCGCGCCGGTGAGAAATGGCGGATGCCGGGTCACGCCACGCCACATGTTGATGCCATGGAAAAGTGGCCGGCCCTCGTTCGGATAGAGTTGTTTGCGAACGGCCGAGTGGATACCGTCGGCGGCGATGACGATATCGCCGCGCACCGTGGGCAGCGTTAGTCCGGCCGGGTCGACGAAACGCACGTCGCTACCATCTGCATCTTGTTCGACCCCAGCGCAACGGTGGCCGCAGACGACCGCGTTCTCTCCCAGCCGCTCGCACACGGCATCGAACAAGACTTGCTGGAGGTCGCCGCGATGTACGGAGAAGTGCGGCACGCCGTAGCCGGCATACAGGCCGCACGGCTCGCTGTAGACATGCTGCCCGCGCGCCGTGAAGAAGGCAAACTCCTTGGCCTCGACCGAGGTCGCCCGCAACGCCGGAACCAAACCAAGGTAGTCGAGTTCCTGAACGGCGTGCGGCTGCATGTTGATCCCGACGCCCAAGGGCTTGAGTTCCCGCGCCGCCTCGTACACGCGCAGATCCTTTGCCAACCCCACCCGCTCGAGCATCAGCGCCAGCGTCAATCCGCCGATACCGGCTCCGACGATGACGATGTTCACGCCAGTTTACGTTTCATCGCCCACCGCTGCGACGAGGCCGCCTTCGCCGCCGGAATTCGGTCGATGTTCGATCCCATCTTCTCAACCAGCGAACGCAGCTGCTTGATTTCCACCGCGCTTAAACCGTCCAGCATCATGTCCTGGTGCGCGAGCGAGATTTTCCCAACGGCGTCGGCGACGCGTGAACCTCGGGGCGTTAAGGAAATCGCCACCGACCGGTTGTCACTATTGCTGCGTTCCCGGACGAGCAGCCCGTCTCGCTCCAACCGGGCGAGCATGTGGGAAAGCGTCGATCCTTCGACGCACGTTATTTCGGCCAACTCGCCGACGCGGATACCGGGGTTTTGCCGCGTCACGATGAGCAAGCGTACGCCATGAATCGTCAAGCCGTACCGGCCGTATTCCTCGTTCGCTTCGGCGACGAGGCGCGCGACGAGCCGGTACATCATAAACGGCAACGTTTTCTTGAAGTCGGTATTCATTCGTTGATCGAGCTTCGGCGGGTGGCTAGACAGTACCTGAAAATTCAGATAATGTAAATAGAAATAATTTCCCGAGTGGAAGGGATCGCAGTTCGTGGAGAATCCGCTACAGACCGGATCCGTCGCCAATCCGCCGTGGCGCGTAGCGGTGCCCCTGCCAGCCGGGGCGGCTCCGACGAAACGCCTGCTGCCGTACCTTCCCCAGCTTTCGTTAGCCGAACGTTCGCGGCGCTGGGACGGGGCCCGCAAACGCATGATCCCCCGCGGCCTCGACGCCTTGCTGTTCATGGCCAACGACATCTACTGGGACATGGGGTATGCCAATTTACGCTACCTGACGCAGTGCGGCTCGAAGATCGGATCGTTCGGCCTGTTCTTCCTTGATGCAGACCCGATCGTGTGGAACGCGGTGGCGCACATGAACCGGCCCACGAACCTCCATCTTTCGACGCAAGAGTGGACCGCCGACGTGCGCGTCAATTCCGGCTTTCCGCCGGTTGCGGCGGAGCTTCGCGAGCGCGGGCTCGAGCGAGGGCGCATCGGCCTGGTCGGCTTCAACTCGACGATCCAGACGACGCCGACCCTGCTTTACGGTGACGTCATCGCGATCCGTAAAGCGCTGCCGAACGCCGAATTCGTCGACGCCGGCGACCTACTCGAAGAGATGCGCATGGTGAAGAGCGACGAAGAATTGGGGTTGCTACGCAAAGCCGCAACGATTGCCAAGAAGGTGCTCGAGCGCACGCTCGAGTTCGCGCGCCCGGGCGTTACGGAGGCCGAAGTCTTCGCCGAGATGATCAAAACCCAGATCGCCGGCGGGGGCGAGCCGAATATCTTCAACCTCCTTGCAAGTGGCCCGGTCGAGCATCCGCCCGACGAGTTGTGGCATCTTCTCCACGGGGCGGAGCAGCCGCTCGTACCGACGATGCGGCCGCTCGAGGCGGGCGATCTCCTGATCTCGGAATACCATACGAAATATGGCGGCTATCTCTGCCACACCGAACTGACCGCCTACATTGGGAAGGGAGCGCCGCAACGCCTCAAGGAGCTCTTCAAAGTAGCCGTCGAGTGTCTCGATGTGAGTAAAGAGCAACTGCGAGCCGGAAACACCCTGCGTGCGGCATGGACGGCCATCCGCCGGCCTGCGGAGCGAGCGAAGATCGATTTCGTCGAACTCGGCTGGCACGCGATGGGCCTCGCCTCACCGGAGTTTCCTACCGTGATTTATCCCGAAGGTTACGGCGGCAATGCTCTCAACGGCCATCGCATAGGCGACCTGGTGTTCGAAGAGGGGATGGCCTTCGGCAACAACATCGATTTGCACGACCCGCATTGGAAGGTTGATGTCGGATGCATGTATTCCGACTTCATGATCGTGGGCAAGACCGGCGCCGAGGCATGCATCGGCGTTCCGCGCGAACTTCCCGAACTCTTCGATTGAAAGGTGCCGTCGTTATGCCGGATCTTCGTTATAAAAAAATAGGGTACGTGGCGCTCAACGTCTCGGACCGCGCCCGTTCCACCGCCTTTCAGAACGAGACGATCGGCCTCGAAACCAACCCCGACGTCGATCCCGTGGCGTTCGGCGCGACCCTGTTGCGAAGCGGCCGCTCGGCGTGTGAAGTGGCCCTCTACGATGGGCCCGAACCGGGACTTCGGCGCGTCGCGTTCGAGATGCAGGACGAGCGCAACCTCGATGCGGCGTTACGCCACCTGCAGAAGCTCGGCGTAAAGACGTGGGAGGTTCCGAGCACCGATCTGGACGCCTTCGCGCAGCGTTCGGCGTTCCGGTTTGCCGAGCCCAACACATCGTTAACGGTGGAATTATATGCCGGCAACGACCGCGTCGTTGCCGCGACCACCGCCCCCTCGCGAACGTCGAATATCGACCGCCTCGGGCACGTCGTCATTTCGACCATCGACCCGGCACCGATCACCGACTTCTTCGTTAACGAAATGAACTTCCGCGTTTCGGACTACATCGGTAACGTTGCCTTTTTGCGCTGCTTTCCGAATCCGTTTCACCACAGTTTCGCGATCACGTTCGGTAACGAGAACGGGCTCAATCACGTCAACTTCCTAGTCCACTCGCTCGACGACTTCGGCCAAGCCTTCAACCGCACCAAACGGCAGAACATCCAGGTCGTCTTCGGGCCGGGCCGCCACCCACCGTCGGGAAGCGTCTTCCTCTACTTTCTCGATCCGGATGCCCTCACGTTCGAGTTCAGCACGGGGATGGAAGAATTTCCGGAAACCGCCCCACGTGAGCCCCGCCGGCTGCCGCTGGCGCCGGAATCATTTGACTACTGGGGCGGCGTGCGCGACCCGCGGCACGGCGCCGTGGGCCGCTTCGCACTCGAGCAAGCGCAACGATGACGCTGAACATGTCACGCGCGGCCGCCATGACGGCGCTCGCCGGCGGTCTCCTCGCGGCGACGGCACCGGCAAGCGCCCAAACAAATGCCGCCACCGTACGCATCGGCGCGTTGGCCATCGACGCCTTCGGTGAGGCCTACTACGGAAACGATACCGGAATCTTCCTCGCGAACGGGATCAGCCCGCAGATCTCAACGTTGAGCAACGGCGCCACGATCGTCGCATCCGTTTTGGGCGGCGATCTCGACGTCGGCATGGCAAATACGGTTCAGGTTGCCGGCGCGGTCGCGCGAAATCTGCCGCTACAGATGATCGCGCCGGCCAGCCTCTACTCGCGTAAGGACGCGGCCGACGATCTGATGGTGGCGAAAGACTCGCCCTTCAAATCAGCGCGCGATTTTGCCGGAGCGACGATCGCGGTTTCGGCCCTCAAGGACTTTAGCCAGCTTGGAGTTGAGGCGTGGCTCGACGGCAATCGGGTTTCGGTCGAGAGCGTTCATTTCGTCGAGCTGAAGTTCGGCGAGATGGGAGCAGCGTTGGCGCGCGGCACCGTTCAGGCCGCAATCATCGCCGAACCGGCCAAGACCGACGCGATTCGCGCCGGCCAGATCCGGCCGTTCGCCGATGTCTACCTCGCCATTGCGCCGGAGTTCGCAACCATCGTTTGGTTCGCCGCGAAGAGTTGGCTGCAGAGCAACCCCGACACGGTGAAAAAACTCGTCAACGGCATCTTCGCGACGGCGCGCTGGGCGAACACCCACACCCGCGAGTCGGGCGACATCCTGGCCAAGGTTTCCAAGATGGACCCCGCCGTCGTGGCCGGGATGCAGCGCCTGTACTTCGCGACCTCCAACGACAAGAGATTCATCGAGGCCCCGCTCGCCCTGGCGTCACGATTCAACATGCTGCCGCGGACGGTGACGCCGGCCGAATTCGTCGCAACGCCCTGAGCTTTTCGGGCGGCAGGGCACCAACTATCGGCGTCAAACGGCGTCCGGTGATGCAACGCAAAACGTTCGTCTTGGGCTTGGCAGCGCTCGGGTTGCTGGACCCGGGCGCTATCCGGGCGGCCGTTGCAGATGCGGCCGTGATCCATGCCGCGTCCTCGATCGACGACGACGCGACGCCGTTCATTTGGGCAATACAAAGCGGCCTGTTCGCCAAGAACGGCATCGACGCCGATCTCCAGCGCGCGACGAGCGGCGCGGCCAGCGTCGCCGGCGTCATCGGCGGTTCGTTCCAAATCGCCAAATCCAGCGTTACGTCGCTGTGCACCGCGCACGCGCGCGGGTTGCCGCTGGTCTGGATCGCGCCGGGCGGCGAGTACGACAGCTCGCTGCCGCCGGTCATCGGGCTGATCGTGCGCGCCGACGGCCCGGTAAAGACCGGCAGCGATCTCAACGGAAAGACCGTCGGCGTCTCGGCGCTCAACGACTTCTTCTCGCTCGCCGCGCGCGCGTGGACCGACGCGCACGGAGGCGATTCCTCGACGCTCAAGCTGACCGAGATCCCGATGAGCCAAAGCAGCGCCGCGGTCGCGTCCGGACGCATCGACGCCGCCATCGTCGTGCAACCGTTCTTCGAAGAGGCGAAGGCCGATCCGAAGATCCGCATCATCGGCGACCCGTCGAGCGCACTGGGCGCGCACTTCATGCAATCGACTTGGTTTGCGTCGACCGATTTCGCGGCCAAGAACGGGCCCGTCGTCGAGCGTTTCATCCGCGTGATGCGCGAAGCGTCGGCGTACGTCAACGGCCACCACGCCGAGACCGCCGACCTGGTCGGAAAGTTCATGAAGGTCGACGTCGAACCGCTCAAGGTGCGCATCCCGCAAGGCGTGCGCTTCAATCCGGCACAGATGCAAGCGCTCGTCGACGTCCAAGCCCGTTACAAGATGATCCCCGCCTCCTTCGACGTTCACGACGTCATCTATCCGGCCGCGCTGCGCGCGTAAGCGCAGACGAACGAGGGAAAACGACTACCATGCTGACCGAAGCCGAAAACCAGCGACTGACCCGGGTCGGACCGGGAACCCCGATGGGAACGCTGTTCCGCCGCTACTGGATCCCCGCGCTGCTGAGCGAGGAGCTGCCGGAGCCCGACGGCGCGCCGGTGCGCGTGCGCTTGCTGGGCGAGGACTTGGTGGCGTTTCGCGACAGCACCGGCACGGTCGGTCTCGTGTCCGCGTATTGCCCGCACCGGCGCGCGCCGATGTTCTTCGGCCGCAACGAAGAGTGCGGGCTGCGCTGCGTGTATCACGGCTGGAAATTCGACCGCGACGGCGCGTGCGTCGACATGCCTTCCGAACCGCCCGACAGCTTGTTCAAGACGAAGGTCAAGATCGAGGCCTATCCGACGTGGGAAGGCGGCAGCATCGTCTGGGCCTACCTCGGTCCGGCCGAGCTGCAGCCCGAACCGCCCGCGCACGAGCTGGTGCGCACGCCGGCGACGCACCGCCACGTCTCGAAATCGTTCGAGGACTGCAACTTCCTTCAAGCGCTCGAGGGCGGCATCGATCCGACGCACGCCTCGATCATGCACAACGGGAACATCGGCGACCGCTCGTTCCTCAACCGCTACGACGAGCTGGTCGCCAACATCCAGCTCGACAAGACGGACTACGGCTTCACCTACGCCGGCATTCGCACGCTCACGAAGGCCACGTGGGTGCGCGGCTATCACTACATCATGCCGTCGTTCCACATGCGCGCCACCGTCGAGGGGCCGTTCGGCAACCGTTCCGACGGTCCGACGATCGACGGCCACATCTGGGTCCCCATCGACGACGAACAGACCTGGGTCTTCAGCTTCGGGTACTCGCACGATCCCGCCCGGCCGCTCGATCACGAACGCGTGCGCGCGCGCGAAACGCGGCTCGGACGCGGCGACAACCTCGAGCCGGGCTACCGGCCGCGCCAAAACAAGTCGAACGACTACGGCATCGACCGCCAGCGCCAGAAAACCGAGTCGATGACCGGCATCCCGGGGATCAACACCCAAGACTTCGCGCTGCAAGAGGGCATGGGCCCGATCTGCGATCGCTCCCAAGAGCACTTGGGCACGACCGATCGCGCGATCATCACGCTGCGCCAGGTGCTGTTCGCCGCACTCGACACGCTGGATTCCGGCGGCCGGCCGCCCGCGATCGATCCCGCGACGTACCGCAACGTGCGCTCGTTCGACCGGCTGGTGCAACCCGACACCGAGTGGCGCTCGGCGACCAAGGCCGACGCCGTCACGCGCTTCTGAGCGTGCCCCCGCGGTCCGCGTTCCTCGCGGCGGCCGGCGCCGCCGCGCTCGTGCCGCAGCCGGCTCGAGCGCAGGCACTGACGCCGTTGCGCGCCACCTCGGCGATCGACGACGCCGCCACCCCCTTCCTGTGGGCGATGGAGAGCGGGCTCTTTCGCAAGAACGGGCTCGACGCATCGATCGAACGCGCGACGAGCGGCGCCGCCGCGGCGTCGGCCGTCGTGGGCGGCTCGTTCGACGTCGCGAAGTCGAGCGTGATCTCGCTCTTGACCGCGCACGCGCACGGTTTGCCGGTCGTGGCGATTTCGGCCGCCGGCGACTACGACTCATCACGACCCGCCGCGGCGGTCGTCGTGCGCCCCGACTCGCCGCTGCGTTCGGGCGGGGACCTGAACGGGAAGCTCGTGGCGGTGTCGGCAATCAACGATTCGTTCTCGATCTCGGTGCGAGCCTGGGTCGACGCGCACGGCGGCGATTCATCGACGCTCAAACTGGTCGAGATTCCGATCAGCGAAGCGGTCGCCGCGCTCACCGCGAGCCGCGTCGATGCGGCCGTACTCATCCAGCCGTTCCTCGCGCCGGCGCTGGCCAACGGGACGATTCGGACCTTGGGCGATCCGGTCAACGCACTGGGCAACCACCACACCGATTCGGCCTGGTTCACGACGCTCGACTACACCCAGAAGAACCCCGACGCCGTCAATCGCTTCATGCGCACGATTCGCGACGGCGCGATCTACGTGAACGGGCACCCGGCCGAAACCGCCGGCCTGCTGACGAAGTTTGCAATGGTGCAAACGAGCGACGTCGGCAAGATCCGCGTCCTTCAAGGATGGCGGCTCGATCCGGCCAACATCCAGCCGCTGATCGATGCGGCTGCCCGATACAAATTCATCCCCGGCCGCTTCGACGCGCGCGACCTCATCTACCAGAACGTGTTACGCTGATATGCAAACATTCTCCCGACCGGCCTTTCTGACGACGGCGGCGCTGGCCGCGGTCGCACCGCGCTTCGCCGCCGCCCAAACCCTCACGCCGTTGCGCGCGACGTCGGCGATCGACGATCCAGCCACGCCGTTCCTCTACGCGATGACGAGCGGGCTGTTTCGCAAGGAAGGGCTCGACGCGACCATCGCCCGCTCGACCAGCGGTGCCGCCGCGGCGTCGGCGCTGGTCGGCGGTTCGTTCGAGGTTGCGAAAGCGAGCACCATTTCGTTCCTGAGCGCGCACGTGCACGGTCTGCCGCTGATCGCCGTGGCAGCCGCCGGCGACTACGATATTTCGCGCCCCAACGCAGCCCTGGCGGTGAAACCGGATGCGCCGATCCACACCGGCGCGGACCTCAACGGCAAGATCATCGCGGTGTCGGCGCTCAACGACGTCTTCACGCTCGCTGCCCGGGCCTGGGTCGACGCGCACGGCGGTGACTCCTCGACCGTCAAGTTCGTCGAGCTTCCGATGAGCGATGCCGCAGAGGCGCTCGGCGCCGGTCGAATCGATGCAGCCGTGATCGTGGAACCGTACCTCGACTCGGACCTGCAAACGGGCAGCATTCGCAACCTCGGCGACCCCGTCGGCGCGATCGGCCGGCACCACACCGACTCCGTGTGGTTCATGACGACCGACTACGTGAAAAGAAATCCCGACATCGTGAACCGTTTCATGCGCACGATACGCGAGGCGGCGATCTACGTGAACGCTCACCCGGCCGAAACGGCCCCGCTGTTGATAGAGTTCGCGAAGATGGAACCGGGCCGGCTGAAATATCGCACCATCGAAGGGACGCGGCTCGAACCGGCCAACCTCCAACCGCTGATCGATGCAGCCGATCGTTACAAGTTCATTCCCCAGCGCTTCGACGCACGCGAGCTGATCTACGCCGACGCGCTGCGCTGAGTGGCTTCTTCTCCCCGGATGTTTTCGTAGAGCTTCTCCAGGAGCCGCCGCAGGTCACCGACCTCGGCGGCGGACATTCCGGCGATCATGCGCCGCTCGAGCGCAACCGCCTCGGGCAACAATTGCCGGGTGACCGCGCGCCCGCGGGCGGTGAGCGAGACGTGGACGACGCGCGCGTCGTCCTTGGCCGGCTTGCGCGCGACCAGCCCGCGCCGCTGCAGTGCGTCGATCAAGCGCGAGAGCGTGGAGAACTCGATCGACGTCCGATCGGCCAACTCGCCGACGCGCAGCCGGTCGCCGTGCAATAGAACCACCAGGACGCGCCATCCCGGAACGGTCAGCGACACCTCCGCCAACGCATCCGTGAACGCCGTCGTGGCGGCGAAGCCGGCGCGGTTAAGCAGGTACGGAAGGTACGCCGTCAGGTCGAACATGCAGCTCCTGCGCAGCGAACGCCGGCGCGATGTCGCGCATGAAGCGGCGCATCTGGTCCTTCACCATGTCGTGCGGCTTGCGCCCGTAGTTGAAGTAGAGGATGACCTCGCTGACGCCCGAGGCCTCGACCGTCTTCAGATCGGCGATGATCTTTTCGGGTGAGCCCACGACGATCGACTTCGAGGTGAGGTCCTCGGCGCGCATTTCGCTCATGATCTTCACGATGTCGAGGAAGTAGCGCAAGCTCGGCGGCACCGTTTTCGCGTCGGACGGAAACGCTCCGATCAGCGCGTCCTTGAAATAGCGCAGCAGCGCTTCCCGGCCGTAGCTCTCCTCCTGCGCGTCGTCGGCGATGTGGATGAAGTAGCTGCAACTCGATTGGCGCGGCGCCCGGCCGTGCTTCGCGCACTCCGCGGTGTACGCGTCGACCGCATCTTTGAGCGAGCCGTAGACCATCGCCGCCGCGAACGGCGCGAAGATGATGTTCCAGTCGCGCTTCGCCGCGAGTTCCATCGTGGGCCGCGAAAAGCACGCGATGACCGGCCGCAGCGGATTCTGCAACGGTCGCGGGCGTACTTCGATGTTGTCGAAGTGATAGAACGTGCCGTGGTGCGACCATTTCCCGGGCTCGGTCCAAGCGCGCCATACGACGTCGAGCCCTTCGGCAAAATGCTCGGCCGACGATTCGAAGGGGATGCCGAAGCCGTCGTACTCGGCGCGATCGTAGCCGCGTCCGGCCGCGAAGTCGACGCGGCCGCCGGACAGCTGATCGAGGGTCGCCCATTCCTCGGCGACGTGCAGCGGATGGTGTACCGGCAGCAACACCACCGCCGGTGCGAGGCGAATCCGTTTGGTGGCGCCGGCCAGCGCCGCCAGCATGATGTTCGGGCACGGGTTGATGCCCAGCAAGTTGAAATGATGTTCGCCGATCCAGGCGGAGTTCAAGCCGATCTCGTCGGCGTACACGGCCTGCTCGAAGATCTCGTGCAAGAACTGCTCGGGCGTGCGGGTATTGTTTGGATACCGGTTGTCGCTGAGCGTAAAATAGCCGAATTTCATCGTGCCGCGATACTACGCCAGTTTATTTGCATTTGCAAGGGGTTGGTCGAACACGCCAGAAGCGGAACGGCATGCCGGAGCTTCCGGACGTCACCGCCTACATCGGGGCGCTCGAGCCGCGGATCGTCGGACGGCCGCTCGAGCACGTGCGCCTGGCCGGCGTGTTCCTGTTGCGCACCGCCGAGCCGCCGTTGGCCGAGGTCGAAGGCCGGCGGGTGCGCGAGCTGCGCCGTATCGGCAAACGCATCGCGATCGGCGTCGAGGGCGATTTGTGGCTGGTCATCCATCTGATGATCGCGGGGCGTTTGCATTGGCGCGCGGTGGGCGCGAAGCTGGCGGGCCGCAACGCCCTCGCAGCGTTCGACTTCCCCAACGGCACGCTGGTGCTCACCGAGGCCGGCTCCAAGCGGCGCGCTTCGCTGTACGTCGTGCGCGGCGAAGCGGCATTGGCGGCGCTGGACCCCGGCGGCATCGACGTCTTCGCGAGCGATCTCGCCGCGTTTCGCGCCGCCCTCACGCTCGAGAACCGCACCCTGAAGCGAGCGCTCACCGACCCGCGCATCCTGAGCGGCATCGGCAACGCCTATTCCGATGAGATCCTGCACGCCGCGCAGCTCTCACCGATCGCGCTCACGCAGAAGCTCACGCCGGCGGAGTGGCAGCGTCTTTACGACGCGACGCGCGCGACGCTGAACACCTGGGTCGAGCGCCTGCGCGACGAGGCCGGGGACGGTTTCCCCGAGCACGTGACGGCCTTTCGCAAAGACATGGCGGTGCACGGCCGTTTCGGCCTACCCTGTCCGCGCTGCGGCGAACCGGTGCAGCGCATCCGCTACGCCGACAACGAAACGAACTATTGCGCGCGCTGCCAGACCGGCGGCACGCTGCTCGCCGACCGCAGCTTGTCGCGGTTGCTCAAAGCGGACTGGCCGCGCACGCTCGACGAACTCGAAGCCCTCAAACGCCGCTGACGCAGGGGCTGAAGGCCGGACGGATGCTCCTAGAGCCCCCGCCGGCCTTGGCGCACCGGCCAGCGGTCTAGCCCACACCCGTGGCCGTTGCGCCACTGCCAAGAATAGACGGTTCGGCATATGGGGGGCATCGGGCCGAGAGCATGAGAATTCATGCGGTGTCTGTGCCCTGCGCTTGAAACGTACGGCAAACAGGCCGTCCGGGAACATCTGCGGAATCGCGGACCTCCACTCTCACGGAGCCGTCAGCGTGGACCTACTCGATGCCGACCCCCTGGGTTCCCAAGAGCAGGTTGCGGCTGTCGCGGCGCGCATGAGCCGCGGTTTAGCCGAGCTTGCCAGTGACATCCGCAGCGTCGTCGAATCCGCGATACCCGGTCTGCGCGACAGCAACTCCGACAACATGGCGGAGGCCAGCGTTCGGCAGAACCTGGAAAGCGTGCTCGGGATTCTGGCCCGCGGCGGCGACGCCGCCGGCATCGAGCCACCTACGGCCGCCGTGGACCAAGCGCGCCGGCTGGCGCAGCGCGGCGTCTCCACGTTCGCGCTCATACGAGCGTACCGTTTGGGGCAGTGGCAATTTCTGCGCCGCGTCATCGGAGACTTGGTCGCCCACAGCAGCGGACCGGCCAGCGAGGGCCGTGCTACGCTGGCGCTGGTCGACGGGGTCAGTGAATACATCGACAACGTCACGGAAGCTTTGCTCATCACGTACGCGCGGGAGCGCGAGGAATGGTTGAACCCATACGCGATCCTGCGCGCGCGCGTTCGATCGGTGCTCGTCGAGAAAACACTCGATCTCGCGTCGGCCCAGGAGCGGCTAGGCCGTTACCTGGTGCGCCAAAATCATCTGGGGGCGGAAGTGTGGGTGCCCGATGCCGCGCCGGAAGCGGCGACCTTAACGCTGCTGCGCGAACTGTGCGATGCGCTCGCAAAGGCAGCGGAATGCCCGGACTCTCCGTTGTTCGTGGCGCTCGATGAGGCGAGCGCCTTCATTTGGTTGCCGCTCGGAACGCGAGCACGCATCGAGCGCGAATGCCTGGCCGTGGAGCTCATGCGGCGGCCGGGTACGTTCGCCGCACTGGGCGAGCCTGAATCGTCGCTGGACGGCTTCCGCCGCACGCACGAACAGGCGGTGAGCGCCGCGCTCGTGGCGCGCCTCAACGCGCATCCGCCGGCGCGCGCGATCTGGTACGCCGACATCGCTCCAATCGCGTTGATGTCGGCGAATCTCGACGCCACGCGCAAATGGGTTGCCGAAGCGCTCGGACCGCTGGCGGTCGACGGTGAACGTCAGGCCGGCTTGCGCGAAACGCTACGCGTCTTTCTGGCGAACGGTAGCAGCTATGCCGCAACCGCCAAAGAGCTCGGCCTGCATCGAAACACGGCGCAGTACCGCGTTCGCACCGCCGAAGACATGCGCGGACGCCCGTTGCGCGAAGGGCGGCTCGACGTCGAGCTCGCCCTGCTGGCGTGCCGGTGGTTCGGCGCGGCGGTGTTGGCGCCGGCAGGTCAGGCGTAGCGCAGCGAGCCGGGCGTCGTGAGCAGCTCGCCGGTTTCCAATAGCGTTTTCAGCCCCGAGAGGATCATCGGCCAACCGCCGTAGAGCTCGGGGTTCGCGCCCTCGCGCAAGCCGTCGTGCGTCACGGTCAGACGGCAGGAATCGCCGACGGGTTCGATCTCCCAGGTAACGCGCGACGTCCCTTCGGCCCGGACGCCGTCGCTCCACAGCGCGCGGTAGCTCTGCACGAGCTTGCGCGGCGGATCGACCGCGAGATTCTCGCCGGCATTGATCGGGCCCGGCGCCCTCGGATGGCGCCCCTCGTACGACGAACCGGGCGTCCAATCCGAGTACGCTCCGACGCCGAACGAGTACTTCGCGCGCAGCTCGGGATCGACGATCGCCTGCCATAACCGTTCGGGCGTCGTCTTGATGTAAATCTCGAACACTTTTTCCATCGTTTTCTCCAAGTCGCATTTCAGGTCGCTCAGCAGCGCGCTCCACGGCGCGGCATATTTGCTCACCCAGCGGTCGTGGATGAGCCGGATCGGCACGGCGTTGAGGAAGTGCAGCTTCTCGCGCCCGCGGCGGCGCGTTACCACGAGTCCGGCGTCCTCGAGCACGCGCAGGTGCTTCATGACGCCGAACCGCGACATCGTCAACCGGCCGGCCAGCGCGCTCAGGGTCCGTCCGTCGTCCCGGAACAGCTCGTCGAGCAGGCTGCGGCGCGTCGGGTCGGCCAGCGCCCGGAACACCTCGTCCACGCCACGATTATATGTGACTATTTAGTCACATATCAAGACGGGCGCGGGTTTGGCGGACGGCACGGGCGGAAAAAGCGCTTGCTATGCTGGGTCCACTTCGCGAGCTCGATGCGAAGCAGTGGCGCGCGTTCATCGCCGCGTTCCTCGGCTGGACGCTCGACGCATTCGACTTTTTTCTCGTGACGTTCGTCGTGTCGCGCATCGCGACCGATTTCAATCGCGCGATTCCGGAGGTCGCGTTCGCGATCACGATCACCCTGATGCTGCGGCCGGTCGGCGCGCTGATCTTCGGGTTGTTTGCGGACAAGTACGGGCGGCGCGGACCGCTGATGGCCTCGGTCCTGATCTATTCGTTCATCGAATTGCTGACCGCGTTCTCACCGAGCTTCACGTGGTTCATCGTGTTGCGAGGGTTGTACGGCATCGCGATGGGCGGCGAGTGGGGCGTCGGTGCAGCACTGGCGCTCGAAACGCTGCCGGCTCGCGCCCGCGGGCTCGCATCGGGCATCTTGCAGCAAGGCTACGCGACCGGGTACTTGATCGCGGCCGCCATCTTCGGCCTCTTCTTCGAGACGATCGGGTGGCGTGGGATGTTCGTCGTCGGCGCGCTGCCGGCGCTGCTGGTGCTCTACATCCGCTCGCAGGTCGACGAATCGCCTTCGTGGCAAGCCGGGCGCGCCAAGCCGCTGGCGGAGCGGCTGAACCTGTGGACGTCGTTCTTGCGGCAGCCGATGCTCTACGTCTACGCGATTTTGCTGATGGCGTCGTTCAACTTTCTCTCGCACGGCTCGCAGGATCTGTATCCGACCTTCCTGACGAAGCAACGCGCCTTCGATCCGCACACCGTCGCGCTGATCACGATCGTCGTGAACGTCGGCGCAATCTGCGGCGGCACGCTGTTCGGCGGGCTCTCGCAGCGCTTCGGCCGCAAGCGGACGATCTTGCTGTGTTGCGTGCTGGGCGTCTGCACGATCCCGCTGTGGGTCGGAGCGCCGACGATCGCGCTCTTGGCGTTCGGCGGATTCTTGATCCAGTTCTTCGTCCAGGGCGCGTGGGGCGTGATTCCGGCGCATCTCAACGAGCTCTCACCGGGCGATGTGCGCGGCACGTTCCCGGGCTTCACGTATCAGCTGGGCAACTTGATCTCGGCCGGCTCGGCGCAGATCGAAGCGGCCTATGCGGCGACGCTCAAAGCGCCGACCGGCGGCGCCGACTACGGCCACGCGCTGATGATCATCATGGTGATCGTGTTCGTGGCCGTGTTCGTCCTGACGGCGATCGGGCCGGAGCGGCGCGGGGTCGCGTTCGTCGCGGAGGCCTCAGCCGCGTAGCGAAGAGCCACTCGATGGAACCTGTTGCGCTCTGGCGCCGGCCGGCCAAACGCGGTGCGACGACGCCGCTGCTCGTTCTGCTGCACGGCCGGGGTGCCGACGAGCACGACCTCATCGATCTGGCGGCGGAACTGCCGGCGCACTTCGCGTACGCGAGCCTGCGTGCTCCGCTTGACTTTCCGGGCGCCGGCTATCGCTGGTTCGAGGACCGCGGACCCGGGCGTCCGGTTCCGGAGAGCTTGCGGAGCGCGATCGAAGGAATCCGCGCGTGGATCGACGGACCGGCCGCTGCCGAGTACGCCCGCGAGCGCACCTTCGTGCTCGGCTTCAGCCAAGGGATGATGATGGCCGGTGCGCTGATCCTGGACGATCCCCGGCGCTTCGCGGGGGCGGTGCTGCTGAGCGGCGCGTTCGCGCTCGATACGGGAACGGCAACCGGCGGCCGCCTTGCCGGCGTGCCGCTGTTCGTCGGCCACGGAACGTTCGACATGGTGATCCCGCCTGAACGGGTCGTGCAAACGTTGCAGTACTTGCGGGAACGCAGCGGCGCGCAGCTCGCAGAACATGCGTATCCGATCGACCACAGCATCTCGCGCCACGAGATCGCCGACATCGCCGCCTGGCTCGAGGAACGCGGCTGATCCTCAGGGTTTTCTGATATTTTCCGTGATCTTTTGCCCCGGCAGGAATGCCCGCCACGCAACCGTACAACGCCAGTCGCACCCGACCAACGTCATCGTTCACGAGGAGATCCCTGATGGCACGCGTCGCTTCGTCCTTCGCCATCGTAGCCCTGACCGCCGCATTCACCGCCGCCGCGTTTGCCCAAGCGCCGGCGCCCACCACGCGGATTCGCGGCACGATCAGCTCGTTCGCGGGCGGCGTGCTCACGGTCGCGGGCGCCGCCTCGACCTACAAGGTCACGATTCCCGACAACGCGCGCATCCAGTGGATCGTCAAGTCGGATCTCGCCAGCATCGGGCCCAACACCTACGTCGGGACGGTCGCGGTGCCGCAACCGGACGGCTCGCTCCGCGCAACCGAGGTGCAGATCTTCCCCGAGGCGTTACGCGGCGTCGGTGAAGGCAGCCGGCCGTGGGACACCATCCCCAACAGTTCGATGACCAACGCGACGGTCGAAACGATCGCTCCGCAAACCGTCGACAAAGTGAGCGGCCAAACGCTGATGGTGAAATACAAGGACACCGAGAAAAAAGTCTTCGTTCCGGCAAATGCGCCGATCATCACCTACGTGACGGCGGACAAGTCCGCGCTCACCCCGGGCGCGCACGTCATCATCAACGCCACGACCGCCGCCGACGGAACGCTCGCGACCACCGGCGTGCAAGTCGGGAAAGACGGCCTCGTCCCGCCGATGTAGAAGCCGGGCCGCCTCTACGACTTCGTCCGTGGCGGCGAGGGAACGGGCCCATCATTCACGCCCCACGTACAATACGCCGGCTCTCCGTCAAGAGGCGCACTCCAGGTTCCCCAGTTGCGACAGACCGTCCTCAGGTTGGTGTTGATGAACTTGACGGCCGCATCCTCGGCTGCGTGAACGGTGTAGTGGTCGGTACTGCCCTGCCGGCCGAATAAGAGCTGAGCGATTCCGACCGCACTGACAACATTATTTTGCAACGTTGCGGTTCCACTCGAGTTCAGCGTCGTCTGATTCTCGGTCTGGACTTGCGTTTGAGCCCCGTAAGGCGGTAAGGGACTCGGCACAGGAAATGCCCGCGTTACGAGGCTCTGCGTAAGCCGTTGCGGAGCGAAGGCCAAATAGATCGACGTCAGCACGGCTAACGGCAGAAACTGAATGACCGAATGCCCGTACTCTCCCGTCGCCGTCGTCGAAGCAAACTCGACTTGGGCGTTCCCCACCATGACGGGCGCGGCGGCGGACGCCGGAGTGGGCGAAGGCTCAACTGATGCGCCTGCGTCCTGCCACCACCCCCGGTGATCGTGCCGCCGCTCGGGGGCCGGCGTCGGCTCGGCTTCTTTTGGGGGCGCCGGTTTTGCGGCGCAGGTGGCAATCAACGTGTTGAATTGAAGCCGAGAATCCGTACGAATGACGAACAGGTAGTTATCGTTCTTCGATTCGTACGACGCCGGCATCACGATGAACGCCCCCGCGGTGCTCTCGGGGTATTCCGCGCATTGGTTGAGGAACTCGGCTAGGCCCCAAGAACCCTCCGGAACGAACGCCATTTTACGCTGGACGGGGAGATTGCCGGTCCACAGGTTCGGCGTACGTCCGCTTTTGAGATTATCCGCCAAGGTGTCCGTGATGTCCGCGTTGGTCGAGGCATCGGCGCCGAGCGATAATACGAAAACGACTTTTTGCGGTCCGCCGGCCGGGTCGGGAATCGCAAACTTTATCGTCGGCTGAGGCGTCTTTTGCCCGCCGGAGCCTCCCGCGCCGCCCGATCCGCTCGACTGGGCCGAATCCGGCGCACCGCCGCTTGCACCCGCGCCGGCCGCCGGCAATCCGGTCGCCACGCACACGGTGAAAAAGAGACACATCCAGGCCGCATGAAATCGTTTCAAGAGCTTGCCATTACCTCAGGGGGCAAAGTGTCAGGAGCAATCCGCACCGGCGTGCGGTCGACGTAGGCATTCCGTTTTGTCTCCGACGCGGCGTCGGCGACCCCGGTTTCGAACGCCTCTTCGAGTGCCCCTTCGTCGTTGAAGGCGATGAGGCTCGCTCGCAGCGGCTTTTCGGGGCGGAACTTCCGCAGTCGCACACTGTGCTTCTGCGCGGCGTTTTCGGCACCGGCATGTTTGGCGTCGTTGACCCGGAGTGCCGTTTGGTAATCGAGATCGAGTATTCGTTGCCGCATCACGGAAAGCGCGCCGAGCAAGATCTCCGATAAATTATCGACTGCTTGCGGTTCGGTTGGTGACGGCGGATCGACGTAGACGATCGTTATGTCCCTGGCCCCCGCGTCAATCGCCTGACTTATCGGCGTATTGTTCGTCACGGCACCGTCGACGTAGTGGTGCAAGATCTCGTCACACTTCGCGAGATCTTCCCATTCCGATGCAATGAGCACGGGTGAAAACGCACACGGAATGGCACCCGAGGCGCGAACGAACTCTGCGAACCCTTCGGGATTGAAGGGAATGGGTTTGCGGTGCTCACGTAGCTGCTCGTAGAAAAAGGCAGCCTCGAGATGCGCGTATTCGGGCGGAAAGAAATAAAACGAGTCTTCGCGGCGGACCGTCAAGTTACACGCGCTGGTTACCAAAACGCGCTTCAGGTCCGTAAAACGAAGTTCGTTTTCCAAGATGTTCTGGGTAACGACATGATCGATGACGCCGGTCAGCCCCAGGAGACTCTTGCGCGAAAATAGCTCGTCCGCGTGCGCGTGCAGAAACCAGAGGAAACGAATGACGGACGGAACCTTCGTGAACCAATTCGCGCTTTGCGCTGCTCGGCCGCATTCATAGGCCTGATGCCACCGCTCGACGTGCGGTGACGGCCGCAGGACGTCGAGTTGCGAAACGCGGTTCCAGAGCTCGACCAGCTGCGGAACCTTGTCTTGCGCGATCATGGCCGCGTTCAACGCGCCGATCGACGTGCCGCAAACGATATCGAAGGCCGGCTCCAACTCCATGAGTTTGGAAACGAGACCGACCTCGTAGGCACCCTTCGCGCCGCCCCCGCTGAGGACGAGCGCGCGTACGTCCCCGCCCATAGGCCTCCAAGAAAGTCAGACCCGCCGCTCAACTAGCGGCGTGCCTTATCGCGCTCTACGGCGCGTGGTCCGAATTGCCTTCGGCTTCTTTTGGCCAAAGGGTAAACCCGTCTTTCTCTACAGCAGCGGCTTGATGGCGGCGTTGATCTCCGCCGGGGTCATTTCGCCGACCACCACCGAACTGACGTGTCCGGTACTGTCGATGAAGACGTTCGTGGGGGTAGCATAGAGGCCCATCTGGTCGCCGACGGCGCCGGACTGATCCAGCGCGATCGGATACGTCAACCCGTACTTGGCGGCGAAGCTCTGGGCACTGCTCGCCGACTCTTCCTCGTCGACTCCGATGACGTCGAGTCCCTTGTTGGCCTTGGCTACGGCCTCGAGCGCCGGGGCTTCCTCGTTGCACGGGCCGCACCACGTGGCGAAGAAATTCAGGTACACGGGTTTGCCCTGCAGCGCTGCGACCGACACCGATGATCCGGCTGCGGTCGGCATCGTGGGCGTTTTCAGCGAGGTTCCCGGCGCCGGCAGCGCGGACGCCGCGGTCGGGATGAGGATTGCGGAAAGTACGAGGGCGGTTAGCTGGCGTTTCATGGCTGGTCGCTTTTCTTTCTCGGCAGCCGGCGTTTGGCTGCTTGAGTAGAAGACGAGCAATCGGCGGCCCGCGTTCTTGAATCTGGGTTAGAATCAACCGGGCGGTTGCTGGGAAGCCGGCGGCGGCTTGGGCGGCTCCGGCGGGAGCCGGCTATCGAACGCGGCGATCAGGCGGTCGAGCCGCTCCGCATCGACATAGGGGAGTTTGGCTTTCGCGATGATGCCCAGGTTTTTGCGGGTCGTCCGGAGTTGCTGCGGTGTCGGCTCGGTCGTGAGCAGAACGCCCATGGCGCTGTTTGCGGTGGGCCAATCATTGTCGTGAACCGACGCTTCGAGCAGCGTCGCCACCGTCCAGTAATCGCGCGATCGGATCGCGTCTTGCCGCGCAAGGGCAAACGAAAGAACGGCGGCCGTCCTGCGCATTTGCTCCTCGACGGTCGCAGCGCCCTTGAGCGCCCCCTTGGCGGCGAGCATCGTCAACAAGTTGATGCCGGGATAGAAGTCGCGTGGATCGGCCGTGAAGCCGCGGCTGTACCAATCGATGGACGCCTGGAGAAACCCGTCGATAGCGAATTCATCCTTCGCTTCTTCATAGCGGTCCTTATAAATCCGGCCCAGAATGCCGCACGTCTCAGGGTTGTCACCACGTTCCTTGACGATCGCGGTGAGGATATCGATCGCACGTTCGCGGTCGCCCGTCGCGTTACGCCGGTTCAGCGCGAGCGCAAGTTGTTCGCGCATCACCTGATTGTGCTCGCGCAACGACTCCGGCATCGCTTCGATGAACTCGATCATCTCGTTGTAGCCTTCGGCGTCGCGATAGGCGATCATGACGTCGGCTGCGCTTTCGGCGTTGACCGAAGTGATCGGGCCGAGTTCCTTGGCGATCGCGTCGATCGCCTTGACGGTTTGTCCAGGCCCCAGCGAACCCGCCGCCACCAAGCGCTCGCGGATCCCGTTCACCATCTTGGCGCGGTCGCGGAAATTCTCCGTGACGGCGTGCGGCAACTCGATCATCCCCTTGTACTCGGGAATGAGCTGAAAGAGCGGGCTGTCGCTCTTTTCGTCCCGCTCTCGCAGCGCATCGGCCAACTGGCCGGCGAGCGCGGCATTGAGATCCTTCGCCGATTGCGCGGTGAGCACGCCTTTTTCGAGCGTGTAGATCACGGCCCGAATCAGCTTGATGTCGAACGGCATCTGCGTGCCGTGGGCGCGCATGATGATCGTCGAGCGCGGCCGCGCCGCATGACGTACGCCAAGCTCGTAGAACACGTTGGCGTTCTCGATCGTCACGTCGACGATCGCGATCTCCGCGATCAGCAGCCGTTCGAACATCGGCAAGTGGACGATCCCGCCGCCGCGTTCCTCGTCGGCGCGAATCAGATCGACGTCCAAGCCGGCAACGGCGGGTTGAATGCCGTCCCGGTAGATGGCGTCGAAGTCGATCTCGACGCCGCTCGCGTCTTTCTTTTTACCGAACGGCATCGCCACGAACACCATCGGGCGCAGGCTTGCGTTCATCGTACCTTCCTCAATTCTAGACGATGCCGATCTCGCGGACGGGAATGCCCCGGCCTTTTGCCGCCTCGACGAAGTCCAGCGTGTAGTCGGTGCGGCCCACGAGCGGGCCGTCCCAAATCGCAAAAACTCCGAGGACGTCACCGCTCTCGGACGCGAGCGCCGCGGCCCGGTCGAGGATCGCGGCGTTGACCTTGAGATAGGCCTGCGCGCCGCGTTCGGGCAGGTCAACGAGTTCGAGCCGGCCGGCCTCGCCGGCCCCGGACACGAGCCGGTCGAACAGCGAACCCCAATCGCCCGGGCGATCGACGACCGAATGCGCGCGAAACTCCTCGAGCGGCGCCGGGATGATGATGCGGCGGTCGATGCCGAGTTCGCCGGCGACATCCAGCGCGATCAGATCCGCGCCGCAGGCGGCGGAACACACCAACGTGCGCGCACCACTTTCTTGCAACGCGGTGCGGATCCGCTCGCGCACCACGGGTATGCGCCGCTCGGGAAAATGTTCCGGATCGGCGTTGGGAGGATCGATGCGGCGGCCGGCCGACGCCACGATCATGCGGGGCGGCCCGGATCGAACGGCCCGAAGTGCGCGAGGTCGAGGCGCTTCGCGTAAGCCTTGCCGACGGCCATCAACTCGGGCAAGTATTTGGCGGAATCCATGCGCTGGATCTTCTTGGCATCGATGCTGCCCAAGCCGAGACCGGTCAAGCCCCCTTTCGTCAAGACCGGATTGTAGCGAACGTACGTGAAGCGTTTCGGCGCGAACGGGCCGAGCCCGGACGTGCGGGCCTCCTCGTCGCCGATGACGAGGCTCTTGAGTTCTCTGTCGATCGGGTCGCCGAAACGGCACCGGCCGAGTATCCGGCAGAGGAGGTCTTGTTCGCTGAGCGCGGCGTCGATGAGCGCCGACGGCACGGCCTGGACGTTGTACAGCAGCGTCATCTGCGAGGGATCCAGCGCTTTGGCTTCGCCGCTGAGCACGCCGGTGCCGACGGACACGAGCAACAGCTTGTCCTCGCCCATCTCCCAACCCAAGCGATACTCGGGCAGCGTCGCCATCAGGAACAGTACGAACGCCGGGTTGTTGTAAACGGTGACCGCACCATCCTCGAACATGAACGTCGCGTCGCCGACCACGATCTTCTCCGGCGGAAAGTACGTCGGTGCGGCGGCGCTGGCCCGAACGAGCTGCCATAGCGGGAGGTCGAGATTGCATCCCTTGCGCCCGCGCTGGTTGTAAACGGCGGCCGGGTTGTTGGAGATCGGCCACGGTGAATCCGTCGAAGCGTTTCGCATCACGAGCAGCAGCAGGGTTCGCAGGTCCTCGTCGCCGAGGGTCCGGTCGCGGCCATCGTCATGCGCCAGCACCTCGCGAATCTGGGCCGCGAGCGCCGTGTCGCCGTGCCGGTAATACAACAGCTTCGAGAACGGGGCGCGCTTGAACATCTTCTCGCCGCCGGCCAAGTAGAAACGGCGAACCCGGTCGGTCGAAAGACCGAGCGAGAGGCACGTGGCGATGATGGCGCCGGTGCTCGTTCCGGCGACGTAATCGAAGTAGTCGCTCAGAACGAGTTCGGGATCGCCGTGCGCTTCCCGCAAGAGCAGCTCCAGCTGCGCCAGAATCTCGATCGTGATCAGCCCGCGAATGCCGCCGCCGTCGAGCGAGAGCATGCGTTTCGGGCCCGGCCGGGCTATCCGCTCGCTCAGCGGCGGACGTTCAGGCGGCACTTGTCGCCACCAGAGTGATCGGACGTTCGCGCTGCGCCAGCAGCCACTCGGCATGTTCCGCCAGTGCGACGCGGCCCAATTCCACTGCGACCGCGCGCGTGCGCGCTTCGTCGACGGCCGCGCCGTTCAGCACTTCCAGCGCCCGTTCGAACACGAAGAACATTCGTTGATAGCGATTTGCATTTTCCCCATGGCCGCGCGTACGGGCGTAGCTTCGGGCGGCCGCGACGAAGAGGGCCGACAACCCTGCGATGATTCCGAGATCGACGGTCAGCGTCTCGGGCGGTTTGCCGCCGCGGGCGAGAAAGAGCCCCAGGGTCGCCAAACTGGACACGACGCTGAGTGCCCCGAAAACGCTCGACGCTTCGAGGAAGAAATCGCGATTTTTCGCCTCGATCCGGGAATGCTTGAAGAAGTAGTCGTGTTGACCGGTCACCCAGTCGAGAACCGCGTCCCGGCGTTTTGCATCCGCTTGCGGCGTGTCCAAGGAGTTCACGACGCGCAAGACGTTGCGAATCCATTGCAGGTCGGTTTGCTGCATCGGGAGGTAACTGTCCTCGACACGCTCGGCGACGCCGATCCGCGACCAGACGGCCTGCACGCGCAGAGCTTCGCTGATGGCGCGGTAGTCTTGATACCGGCTCTGATATTTCTCACGCCGCACGAAAAAGTAAATGATGAACGCCACCGACAATGCGCCGAACTTCAAGTACGTGCCGATCAAGCCGGTGGGAAAGATTTCGAAGGACGCCGCCACGAGCGCGAGCCCGTAGAGCGCGATTTGGAAGGCGTTCGTCTTCACCTGCAGCCCATCGGTGACGTGCGCGATGCGCGCTCGCAAGCGTTCGATCGTGGTGCCGCTCGCCGTATCGTGCTGCCGTGTCACGTCGGCGTTGAACCGGTTGCGCCGTGCGAGCCCGGCGAAGAACTCCGTTTCGGCCCGCTGGTCTCCCGCCGAGCGCATCGGAAAGGACTTCGCGACGGAAGCCCCCTCGATCGTATAGCACGGTCCGACATCCCGCGGCGTGAGCAGCGGTTGCCCGGCCGGTCGCGGTTCGCCGGTCCGGCGACGGTCGGCCAGGACGAGCAGGTCGGCGGGGGCCGCAGCGTTGGCGAGGGTGACCAAAATGTCGCACGCGTGGGCGATGAAGAGCCGTGCGTCACCGTCCACGATTTTCGGCGGACGATCGACCGCGTTCGGTTGGGAACCCTCCGGCACGGCTGCCGCCGCGACGCACGGGATGACCGCGACGTCCAGCAACTCGGCCACGCGCACGACGGCGTGCTCCCATTCGTGCGGGAGCTCCGTGAGCAGGGCCAGCGGCGTCTGCGGAAACTGCCGCTGCAGGTCGCCGAGAACGGTTTCGAATGCGCGCAGCGCCGTTTCCGCCGGGGCTGCTTCCTTGGATGAGACCACCACGCCGACGACCAGCGGCACCGCAGCTGCGATGTCAGGCGGAACGATACGCACGCCCCAGTGTTCTCGCGGGAGGCCCGTAATGCATCGTATAAGGTCAGTGCATGGCAACGGCCCGGGCGGCTCCTTTGACTGGGGTGCGCGTGCTCGAGATCGGCAACTTCATGGCCGGCCCGTTCTGCGCGATGCAACTTGCCGACTTGGGCGCGGACGTCGTCAAGGTCGAGAACCCCGACGGCGGCGACGTCGTCCGGAACACGGG
>JBEKXE010000027.1:0-37692 GCA_049512335.1 Candidatus Lustribacter sp. | reverse complement strand
GTCGCCTCGATCGAGGCCACCGAAGCGGCCTTCGCGGAGCGGATCGGCGCCAAGAAGCTCGCCGGCCTCAAGACGACGTTGGGGCAGCTCCTGTCCGCTCCGCCGCCATAGCGGCCGCGCGGCGGGCGAGGCCGAGCTTGCGGGCGCGGCGGCTGAACCAGACGGTCCACAGCGCCAGCACGCCCATGATGCCGTAGCCCACGAACGGGCTCACGATCAGATAGGTGCGGATCGAGAGCGTGAACACGAGCACGCACGCGATCGCGGTAGCGCCGAGCAGCCCGCAGCCCCACACCAGCGTCATCAACGACATCGTGCGGCGAAAATACGGGTTGTCTTTGTACTGCTCGAGCTCGGACTTCGCGGCAGCCGACTGGCGCGCCGCGCCGGCCAAGGCGAGTTGGTAGATCAGCGGCTTGCCGATGGCGGCGGAGCCCAAGAACACGAGGCCGATCAATCCGGTCACGAGGTTCTCGCGCAACTGCAAGAATTTCACCGAACCGCCGCCGATGAAGGCGACCAGCGACAGCGCGATGCCGAGCAGCACGAGGACCGAGACCGCATCGACCCGGCGCTTGCGAACGAATTCCGCGACGCTCCACAGAATCGGCGGCACCGACGATGCCAGCAATCCGCGCACGTCGCCGAAGCGCGGCTGCACGAGGCTATAGCACGCAAACGGCAGCGCGACGTTGACGAACAGCTCGATCGCAAACGTTCCGCCGTGTTGGCGGACGGCTTTCACGGCAACTCGTTCTCGGGCAATCCGTAGTCGCGCAGCGCCGCCTCGCGGGTAACGTAGCCGTTGCGGACGTCGTCCGCGACGGTCGCGCGCGGCCGTTCGTGCGGATCGCCGTAGCCGCCGCCGCCGCCGCTCTCGATGACCAGCACGTCGCCGGGCTTCATCAGCTCGTTGTCGAGCTTCCCGTTGCCGGACGAAAACGGCACGCCGTCGCGTTCCAGATGCACGCGGTTCGCCAGCGCCTCGTGACCGCCGGCGAGCCCCCAGGGCGCGCACTTGGTGCGCTCGACGTGGACGTTGGCGTGCATCGGCGCCGCGGCGCGCACGCGCAGCTCGATGCCGAGGCCGCCGCGGCGTTTGCCGGGGCCGCCGGAATCGGGACGCAGCGCGTAGCGCTCGATGACGATCGGGTTCTTCGCCTCCAACGCTTCGATGACGGCGTTGTGCGTGTCGCCGTCGTTGATGCACACGACCGCGTTCATCCCGTCGCCGCCGGCGATCGCGCCCCAGCCGCCGCCCGGCGGATTGGTCGAACCGACGTAAAAACGTCCGGTGCGCGGATTGATGCCGTACATCGTGCCGACGCACAGGTCGGCATGGTGTCCGGCGGCGACGCGTTCGGGGATCGCCGGGGCGAGCGCGCGGAAGATCGTGTCGACGACGGTCATCGGGATCGTCATCCACCAGCGCATCGCCGCGGGTTTGACCGCGCTGACGACGCGTCCGGGCGGCAGCAGGATGGTCAAATTGCGGAAGGCGCCGTCGTTGATCGGGTATTGCGTGGGCGTCGTGACGCACTTGAAGGCGACTTGCGCCGCCGAGCGGCCGGCGGTTGCGCCGGAGTTGAAGTAGCCTTGCACCTGCGGGCTGACGTCGCTCAGATCGATCGTCATCCGGTCGCCGCTGACCACGACCTTCACCTTGATCGGGATCGGTTTCGTCGTGATGCCGTCATCGTCCATGAACGATTCGGCCTCGTAGGTGCCGTCGGGGATCGCCGCGACGGACGCGCGCGCGAGCCGTTCGGTCAGCGCGTAGACGCCGGCGATGCTGCCGTCCACGGCGGCCAGGCCGTACTTGTTCAACAGCGCGCCGTACCGCGCTTCGCCGGTGCGGATGGCGGCGATCTGGGCCCGGAAGTCGCCCATCGCCAACTCCGGCACGCGCACGTTGGTGCGGATGATGCGGGTCAGCTCATCGTCCTGCACGCCGCGCTTGAAGATCTTGACGATCGGCAGCTGCAACCCCTCGGAATAGATGTCCTGGGTGCGCGCGCCGAGCGTGCCGCCGATGTCGATCCAATGCGCCATCGACGACGAGAACGCCACGATCTTGCCGCCGTGGAAGATCGGCAGCGTGAAGATCATGTGATTGAGGTGGCTGCCCATGATGTAGGCGTCGTTGGTCAGCAGGATGTCGCCCGGTTCGATGTTCTCGCGGCCGTAGAAATCGAGCTTCGCCTTGATCGCGTCGGACAGGCCGCGAATAAACATCGGCAACCCCAAACCGATCGATACCGTGTCGCCGTTGGCGTCGAACAGCCCGACCGTGTAGTCGAGCGCCTCGTAGATGATCGGGTTGTAGGCCGTCCGCATGAGATTGGTCTTCATCTCATCGGTGATCGCGATCAGCGCATTGCGGATGATCTCGGCGGTGATCGGATCGTGTTCCGGCTCGACTGACATCAGAAGTTCACCGTGAGGATGAGGTGACCTGAGGGCGCTACCTCGACGCGCACGCCGGGCGGTACCAGCGTCGCCGAGCCGTCTTCTTGCACGATCGCGGGACCGTCGAAGGCGTCGCCGGCCAGCAGGCGCGCGCGATCGTAGACGCGGGCATCGATTTCGGTCCGCGGGTCGAAGCGCACCCGGCGCGTGCCGAGCACGGCGGCCGCAGCCGGCGTTCCCGTTCCGCGCGCGAGACCGGTGAGCACCGGCTTGCTGAGCTGGCCGACGATCGAGACGCGCGCCGCGATGATCTCGGCCGGTTCTTCCGGCGCGTTGTGGCTGTACCGCTGCTGGTGCGCGGCGTCGAACGCCGCCTTGACCACCGCTTGTTCCGAACCCGGCGCGAGCGGAATCGTCACCGAGTAGTTCTGGCCGACGTATCGGACGTCGAGGGCGTGTTCGAGCAGCGTGTTCTCGCTCGGCACGCCGGCCGATTGCAGCCACGCCGCCGCTTCGCGCTCGAGCGACGTGAAGAACGCTTCCGTGCCGCGCAAGCCCTCGGCGGTCAGCGGCGCGCGATACGTCTGCGCGTACTCGCGCCGCAGGTCGGCGGTCAGCATGCCGAACGCCGAGAACGTCCCCGGCGCTTGCGGGATGACGACGGTGCGAATGGCCAGCTCGCGCGCCACGTCGACCGCGTGCAGCGGGCCGGCGCCGCCATACGCGATCAGCGCGAAGTCACGCGGATCGAGCCCGCGTTCGGTCGTCACCGCACGCACCGCGTTGGCCATCGTGGCGGTGGCGATCGCGATGATGCCGCCGGCGGCGAGCTCGACGTCGAGGCCGAGCGGCCGCGCGACGTGCGTCTCGACGGCGCGCCGCGCCGCCGCGGCGTCCAGCTGCATGCGTCCGGCCAGAAAGCGGTCCGCCGCGAGATGGCCGAGCAGCAAGTGCGCGTCGGTCACGGTGGGCTGCGTACCGCCCGCACCGTAGCACGCCGGACCGGGGCTCGCGCCGGCGCTCTGCGGCCCGACGTGCAGGCCGCCGGCTTCGTCGACCGACGCGATGCTGCCGCCGCCGGTGCCGACTTCCTTGATGTCGAGCACGGGAATGCGAATCGCGAGTCCTTCGTTGTAGCCGCCGATGAAGTAGTCGCTCGAGAGTGCGGCGGCACCGGCTTGCAGCACGCACGCTTTGGCGGTCGTGCCGCCCATGTCGAAGCAGATGACGTCGCCCAGGCCCAGCACGTCGCTGACCGTCTTCGAGGCCACGACGCCCGCCGCGGGCCCGGACTCCAGCATCTGGATGCACTGTTCGCGGGCGGTGGCGATGTCGCACAGCCCGCCGCTGGACTGCATGATCAGCAGGTTGCCGGTGAAGCCGTCACCTTCCAGATGCCGCTCGAGGCGTTCGAGATACGTGCTGACGCGGGGGCCGACGTAGGCGTTGGCGGCAACCGTCGAGGTGCGCTCGTACTCGCGCTGCTCGCGCGACACGTGATGCGAGGCCGTGATGTACGCCTCCGGGAGTGCCGCCCGCAACAGCTCGACCATCTGCCGCTCGTGCTCGACGTTGGCGTACGAGTGCAGGAACAGTACCGCGACCGCCTCGACGTCTTGCGCCTTGATCGCCGCGGCGACGGTGCGCGCGTTCGCTTCGTCCAGCGACCGCTCGACCGATCCGTCGTAGAGCATCCGTTCGGCGACCTCGAAGCGCAGCGCACGCGGAATCAGCGGCACGTGCTTGCGAAAGGCGAGGTTGAACGAATCGGGCCGGTTGACGCGGCCGATCTCGTAAACGTCGCGGAAGCCGGCCGTCGTCACCAGCGCCGTCTTCGCGCCCTTGCGTTCCAGGATCGCATTGATCGCCACGGTCGAGCCGTGGATGATGAACTCCGCATCGCGCGGCGAACGTCCCGTCACCCCGATCGCATCGAGAATGCCGCGCACGAGATCGTCGGGCGTGCTGAGCGCCTTACCGAACGTCACCGAACCGTCGGCGGTGTCCATGACCGTGACGTCGGTGAACGTGCCGCCGATGTCGACCCCGATGCGGAGCGCGCGTCCGTTCACGAGCAGCGATGCGTGGCGAGAAAGTCGCGCAACCAGCCGTTCCAGGTCGCTTCGATCGCGGTTTCGGCCCCGGGCGCCGTGCGGGCAGCGATGCGCAGGTCGGCATCCTCGAGATGCACGTCGGGGGCGGGTTTGGTGACGATGATGATCTCTCCACGTTCGACGAGCCGCGCCAGCGCGGCGGAAAATTCGGCCGGATCGCGTTGGGGGACGATCCCGTATTGCACTTCGGTGACGAACAGCGCCGCTGCGGAACGTTGTTCGAAGACGTTGACGATGGCCTCCTCGGCGGTCACGGACGGCCTACCGGTAGAAATACTCGGGCGCCGGAAACGGCTTCGGCAACACCCCATACTTCGCGGCAACGTCGATGACCGGCTGGTAATCCGAAACCAGCAGCGTTTCGGCGAACTGTCCGTGCTTGATCCGATCGACGACGGCCTGCGGCAGCTTGGTGTACTTCGCCAGGATGACTCCGGCGGCGGCGGGGTTGGCGTTGGCCCATTGCGCCGTCTCTTTGATCGCGGCGATGAACTTTGCTGCCAGCACGGGATTCTTTGCCGCCCAGTCCTTGGTGGTGAAGAAGCCCGAGAGCACGTACCGCGGCGCGATGGCGTTCTTGTCCATGTAGAGCGCGCGCAGGCCCTTGTCGGTACCGAAGGTGATGAAGGGCTCCCCGGTCACGGCCGCGTCGACCTTGCCGGACGAAACGGCATCGTTCTCATTGAAGATCGGCACTTCAATCCATTTGACCGTCTTCGAGTCGCCGCCGTTCTTGTCGATCCATGCTTCCACCGGCAGCATCGTGATGTTGTTGATGCCGTTGACCGCAATCGTCTTGCCGTCGAGGTCCTTGGCTTCGCGGATCGGGCCGGCGCCATTGACCATGATCGCGAGCGTGGGCGCCGCGTAGCTGTTGAGCAGCGCCGGGGCAAGGTAGATCAGGGGCAGACCGCGCTCGTGCGCGTTGGAAATCGAAACCGTGTCCGCAAATCCGGCGTCGAGCGATCCGCCGGTGACCGCGGCGGCGATCGCGGCGCCGTTCTGCATGATCTGCAGGTCGACGTCGAGGCCTTGCTTCTTGAAGAACCCGTTGTCGAGGGCGTAGAACGCCTCGGCCGCTGCTTCGACCGTGATCACGCCCAGGCGGATCGTGGCCGCCGGCGGCGCGGGCGCGGTCTGAGCCGACGCCCCGAACGGAACGAGCGCCAGGCCGAGTGCCAAGGCAACGCAGAGACGACGTATCATCGGAGGCATTTTCCTCGCTTTTCCGCCGGCGCCCGAGGGAACCTCGAAAGCAACGTTCGCCTGCGTGCCGAAAGGGTGACTTTCCATGTCTGCAGCCATTTCCATCGGTCCCGAGACGAACATCCGCGAGCTGGTAAGCGCGCTCCCCATCGCCGAGGAGGTCCTCACCCGCTTCGGCCTGCACTGCGCTGGCTGCGGCGTCAACAAGTACGAGACGATCGCCCAGGGCGCCGCGGCGCACGGGTTGCGGGCCGAGCCGATCGTCGCCGCGCTCACGCAAGCGCGTCTCTCGGGCCGCGTGCCGACGATCAGCAACGACGATCTGGTGCCGCACCGCCGCGCGCCCGGCGAGTTCGCGCGCCGCGCGCGTTTCGCGCACGTCGTGCCGGTGATGTCGGGCAAGGGCGGCGTGGGAAAATCGCTGGTCACGGGCCTCTTGGCGGTCGGCTTGCGCCGCGCGGGCAAACGCGTCGGCATCCTCGACGGCGACATCACCGGGCCCTCGATCCCGCGCCTGTTCGGCCTCACGACGCCGCTCGGCATCGAGAGCGACCCGAATACGCCGGCCGGCACCCAGCCGCGCCCGCTGATGACGCCGGCCGTCACGCGCTCGGCGATCGAGGTCGTGTCGGCCAACTTGCTGACCGACAAGGAAGACACGGCGATGATCTGGCGCGGCCCGATCCTCTCGGGCGTGATCCGGCAATTCTACGAACAAGTGCTGTGGAGCGATCTCGACTATCTGCTGATCGATCTGCCGCCCGGCACCTCCGACGCGCCGCTGACCGTGCTGCAATCGCTCGCGGTCGACGGCGTCGTGCTCGTGACGATGCCGCAGAAGCTCGCCACGATGATCGTGCGCAAGGCCGCCAACTTGATCCATCAGTTGAAGAAACCGATTCTGGGCGTGGTCGAGAACATGTCGTACTTCGTCGCGCCCGACACCGGCGTGCGCTACGACGTCTTCGGACCGTCGTACGCCGATTCGGTCGCCGAACTCGCCGGCGCGCCGATCCTCGCGCGGTTGCCGATCGATCCCTATCTGGTGGAAAAGGCTGACGCCGGTTTGGTCGAAGAGATCGACGACCCGATCGTCGACGAGTTGGCCGCGGCGCTCGAACGCGCGGTCGCCGCAATGCCGAAAGTCAAAGAAACGATCTCGATCATTTGAGCCGCCGCAGTCCACTCGCCCACTTCGCGCTCGGCGGTGCCGCCGGGCTGACCCTCGCGTACACCGCGGTGCGCGCGTACGAGATGCTCGCCGACCGCGCGACGCCGGCCGCGCCGGAACCGCGCGATCCCAAGCGCTACGGCCGCACGCGCCGCTGGCTAATGGTCGGCGGGCTCGCCCGTTCGGCCGCCTCGACGGCGGTGTGGGCCTTCGGCCTCGCCGACGGCTTCGAGCAAGCGCTCAAGGTGCTGCCGTCACCGTTGCGGCTGCCGGCCTTCGTCGCGCTGCTGACGCTGGCCGAAGCCGCTCGCGACTGGCCGATCGACTACATCGAGGACTACCAGATCGAACGCATCTTCGGCAACAGCGAGCGCACCGAAGATGCCTGGGCCGGCGACCGCGTCAAGATGGTGATCGTCGGGGGCGGTGTCGGCGTCGTGCTGTCGGGCTTGGGCGGCATCGTGATGCGGCGCGCGCCCAAACGCTGGCCGTGGATCGCAATCGCCGCGATGCCGGGCCTGCTGGCGTTTGCGAACATCGTCGTCCCGACGTTCATCATGCCGCTGTTCAACAAGTTCGTCCCGCTCGAGGGACCGCTCGAGACGAAAATCCGCGCGCTGGCGGCGCGCTACGGCGTCGGCAACGCGACGATCCTGCGCTTCGACATGAGCCGCCAGACGAAAAAAGCCAACGCCTTCGTGACCGGCGTATTCGGCACCGAGCGGATCGCCATCGGCGACACTTTGCTCGACGAGTTCGCAGAGGACGAAACGCTGTTCGTGGTCGCCCACGAGCTGGGGCACTACGTGAAACGCGATCCGTGGGTCGCGATCGCGCTCGGCACCGCGTTGACGGCGCTGCCGTTGCTGCTCGGAAACGGCACCGTGCGCCGCACGACCGGACGCGCCACGGGCGACGTCGGGCCGGCGATGCGGCTGGTCTTCTACGTCTCCCTCGGTCAGCTCGTCGCGGCGCCGATCTTCAACGTGTTCTCGCGCATGATCGAGCGCCGCGCCGACCGCTTCGCGGTGACCGTGACCGAGGATCCGGCCAGCGGCGCGCGGGCTTTCCGCCGCTTACGCGATCAGAACCTGGCCGAAGACGAAGTGCCGAAGTGGGCCGAGCTGCTGTTTTCGTCCCACCCGTCGCTCGGCTCGCGCATCGCCACGCTGGAAGCCGCAGCCACCTCATCGATATAGCGTACGAGCGGCGCGCAGTCACGGATCGCCGTGCTGAACGTCGCGTACGCACCGGCGCTCGTGATCTCGGCATCGCTGTATTCTCGGCGCACGAGGTAGTTGCGCGCACGGATCAACTCGCCGTTCGGATGATCTTTGGGGAAGCCGCGCGGCATCCGCAACAGTGCGTCGGTCCGTAACGGCAGGTACGGCGCGAGCGCTTTGGCGCGCAGGATGCGTTCGAACGGCCGCGCGTCGCGGGCCATTTGCCGGCGCAACTCGGCCAGCGCGGGTTTTTCCGGCGTGTAGATGCCGGCGCTGAACACCGAGTTGCCGGGCGAGACGTGCATGTAGAATCCGGCGTTCGCCCCGCTCTTTCCGAACGGCGACAGCCACGCGGCGACGCGCGTCTTGTACGGCGTCTTGTCGTTGCTGAAGCGCGTGTCGCGGTAAAGCCGGAACAGGCACGCGCGCGGGTCCACGTACGCGAAGCGCTCATCGAATTTGACCGCGGAGAAAATCAACGCCGTGACGAGGTCTTCCCACTCGGGTTTGATGTGCTCGTCCCAGACGTCGCGATGCGCGGCAAACCAGGTGCGATCGTTGTTCTTCTTCAGCTGCCGCAGCCAGCGCAGCGCACGCGCCGCATCGAACGGCTCCTTCGCACTCACCCCTCTGTCATCCCGAGGGGCGCGTACGCAGTTGAAGGCCCGTCGAGGGACGAGCGGCACCCGCGCACCGGAGTGGAGTTGCCCTGGCAGTCCGGCACTACCGTGGCGCGTCCCTCGACCAGCACGCCCTGCGGCGCGCCGCTCGGGATGACACTACTGCCGGCGAAGGTTATCTCGAGTATCTCTGATGCGTTGGAAAACATCTATCAGTCGTCCCCGTTCGATATCAGTCACGTCGACACCGTAAACTTCCCGGATTTTGGCGCGTACGCGTTCCAGCGGCTGCTTCCCACATTTGGGTGAAGATGGCATCCCAGGTGCGTGCCGATGCGGCGCGCACGCCGCACGCGATCCGTTCGGGCGGGGCGGCCAGCGCCTCGCGGACGGCGGCGATGAACGCTTGCGCACCGGCGGCGACGTAGACGATCTCACCGTATTCGGCGACGACGTCGGCGACCGGCGTCGAGACGACCGGCCGGCGCGCGGCGAAGTACTCGAGCGTCTTGGTCGGCGAGATCGACGCGGTCGCGCGGTTGATCGCAAACGGCATCAACGCGACGTCGACGCCGGCCAGCAGCGAGGGCAGCCACGCGTACGGCAGGCGTCCCGTGAAGTGGACGTTCGCCCGTTGCGGGAGCAACGCCGGATCGACTTTGATCACCGGGCCGACCAGCACGACGTGGCCGCGCGGAAACGCATCGGCGAGCGCCGCGATCAGAGCGTAATCCAACCGTTCGTCGATCACGCCGACGTAGGCGAACACCGGCCCGCCGAGCATCGCCGTGAGCGGGTGCGGGCCGACGTCGGCGGCAAACCGCGCCAGCTCGACGCCGCTCGGCACGCAATGCACCTTCGCTCCGTAGGCACGGCGGTTTTCGTAGAGCGTGCGCCCGCCCGTGAACACGACGTCGGCCCGTTCGAGCAGCGCGGCTTCGCGCTCGCGCATGCCGGCCGGAGCAAAATCGAAGTTCGCCAGATCGTCCATCACGTCGTAGACGACCGGCGCCGCTGCACAGGCTTCGATCAGCTCGCTCATCATCGGCGTGTAGAGCCACGCCCCGCAGCGGCGCGCTCCGATCAGGGCGCGCGCGGTCGCGAGGGCTTGCGCGTCGACGAGCGGCGCGCCCCAGCCGCGGCGGCGCAACGGGCGGATCACGCTGAGGTTGCCCTCGGTACGTACCTCGTCGCGATCGACGGCGGCGCCGTACGGCTCCTCGACGACGATCACCGGCAGCCGCTGCGCCAACCGCGAGAGCAGGTGATGCGGCCGCTGCCAGACGCCGTCCCACCGCAGGTGCAGGCCGGCGACGAAGACGTCGGGCGGCTTCACGCCAGCGCTTCGTCGCTCGTCCGGAGATGATCGCCTTCGGGAATCCCCGCATCGCGCATCGCGATCAGCTGCTCGAGCGAGCGGGCGCGGTCCGAACGCTCCCACCAGCCGCGCACGCCGCCGTCGTCGACGGTACCGGTTGCCGCGAGCTCGCGCACGGCGGCCGCGACCGCCGTCGGTTGCGGGATGCCGTTGGGACCGGCAAACGTGTAGATGCCGTCCTCGGTCACGCGTTCGCGCCGCCGCAACAGCGAATGCCAGTCGACCATCCCGAATGCGGCCCACGCCCCGAGCGCGCGCACGTCGACGCCGCCGGCGCGCAGCTCGCTCACGTCCGCGGCGTGTTGCGCGAGCCAGCGCACGCGTTCGGCTTCCGGCGCGTGCACGTGGACTTCACCGACCGCGACCGGCAAGCGCAGCCGCGCCGCCGCGGCGCGCAGCAGCGGACCGGCGCGCGGCGCCGGCTCGCCGTCGACGTAAGCGGACGGCACGTCGGCCGGAGCGCCCTCATGCGTGAAGAGGTAGCGCTCGGAGTGCGGGTAGTGGTTGAACGCGACCAGATCGGGCACCGCGGCGTCGCGCTGCAGCATCGCCAGCTCGCCGGCGTTCACGCCGCAGCGTTCGGTGAGGAACCCGGCCAGCGGGTGATCGGCCCCGACCCGTCCGGCGACGAGCTCCACCGAGAGATACACGCGCTCGCGCAGAAATTCGGCGTAGGCGGCGACGGCGTCGTCACCCGCCGCGAAGCGCTGGAGATCCTCGGTCAGCACGAATTCGGCCGCCGGAATCACGCGCCGGATCCGCCGCATGGCAGCCTGCTGGGCCAGCGTTTGGTTGATCATCGCGCGCCCGAAGCCGCGGTCGTCGCGCATGTTCGGATACCACACGCCGTACAGGGTCGCGAACCGCGCGGTCGTCAACGGTTCGTTGATCGGCGTCCAGCGCCGCACCCACGGAAACGCCCGCGCGGCGGCTTCGGCGTATTCGGCGAACCACAGCGGGAACGCCGGGTCGAGCAGGTCGGTGTATTGCGGGCCGCTGCCGTGATGGAGCAGCGTCACGATCGGTTCGATTCCCGCCGCGCGCAGCGCCTCGAGCCGGCGCGCCGGTTCGCGGAAGTCGCAGTCGTGCGGATCGTCGGGCGCGACGCGTTCCCAGAGCACCGGAACGCGCGAGCCGCTCACCCCCAGCGCAGCGATGCGTTCGGCGTCATCGAGGCGGACGTCGAGGCCGGTCTCCGCGCTCTGATCGCGCACGGTCGTCGCATCGATGCGCGCAAACGTCGGCTCGGGCGAAGCCCATAGCTCCAAGGGCATCATCGGGGCGGCCCCTCGACAAGCTCGGGATGACAGTTCACGGTACAGCTCTAGCGCTAGCGGCTACGACAAGATGGGGGATGGGCGAGTACCCAGCCAGGTGGCGACGTCGGTTTTCACGTCGACATGCACGCCCTCGCGCAATTCGCGCCGGAACTCACCGAACAGCCCGAAGGCTTCGGCAAACGCGTCGTGTTTGTGGATCGACTCGTAGTTGACTTGGGTCGCGCTGATGAACGTATCGTCCGGGAAGTCGGCGTAGACGTCGAGCGCGCGCGCCAAGATGCCGCGCACGACGTCCTCGACGAATTTCGGGTTCTGGTGCGCTTTGTTGACGATGAAGAACTCGTCCGGCCGCTTGAGCAGATCGTACGTCTCGCTCGACATCGAGTTCTCGACGATCTCGACCAGGTCTTCGGCCCGGAGCTGCTCGGCGAACTCGCCGTCGGTCCCGATGAGCACGGAACCGCGGCCGCGCTGGTTGTGCGTGGCGACCGGCAGCGCGTCGAGCGCCCGGTTCGCGTCGGCGGTGCTGAAACCGGCCGCTTCCAGCTCGCGCAGCGAGTGCTCGCGCACCATCAGCTGCGCGCAGGGACAGGCCGTCATCCCCTCGGCTTCGATGCCGACCAGGCGTCGCGTGCGCGTCGCGTCGGCGTGGGCGATGCCGACCAAGGTGTACGTTTCCTCGGTGCGTTTGCCGCTGACCGGCGTCCAGCGCTCGAGCCCGAAGTCCGCGCGCACGCGCACGTCGGCGCGGATCGCGTCCTGTGAGGTGACGATCTCGCGCGCGATCTGCGCGACCAAGTCTTCGACGCGCGCCGGATGATCGGGCCGCGCCAGCACGTCGAGCGTCGCGGCTTCGAGCAATTCCGAAAAGCGTGACATGTGGACGCCGGACTTGTCGGGTCCCAGATCGGCGACCATGGTGAAATCGGCGTTGAAGACGCGCTCCTCGCCGCCGACGTTGAGCCGCAGGATGTGCTTGACGCCCGACACGCCGACACGGTTGAGCGAGAGCCGCACGTCGGGCGCTTCTTCTTGCCGGTTGGCGAAGAAATGCATGGCCCGCGCTTTGCGCACGATGCCGCGCAGATCGGCGCTCGCCGCCAGTTCGCGAATCGTCCGGCCTAGGCGCGGGTCGACGTGATCGGGTGCGATCTCGACCAGCGGCGCGAGGTTGAACGGCCGCGTCGCGATGTACCGGTGCGGCACCTCGAAGCGGCCGAAGTCGGCCACCAGGTCGTCGAAGTAGAGGATGTCGATGTCGATCGGACGCGCGCTCAGGATCGCCGTCTGCTGGCGGCCGATCGCGACCTCGACGCCGCGCACGAACGTCTCGAACGCCGGCGCCTCGAGCTCGGTTTCCAATTGAGCGGCGACGTTGAGGAACGCCGGGCCCGCGACCCCGCCGGCGGGCGGCGTTTCGTAATAGGACGACACGCGCTCGATGCGCGCTTGGCGGCGCAGTTTTTGGAGTGCGCCCAGGATCGTTCCCTGGCGGTCGCCGAGGTTCGACCCGAGGCCGATCAGCACGCGGTGCATACGCGGCTTAGACCGCGGCGACCGACCCGGAGTTGCCGCCCGGCGTGCCCGGCATGGCGTCGGCCAGATCGAGCGTCGCCCGGCGGGCGGGGGTGATCGCGGCGAAGGTCCGGGCCAGCTGGACGGTCTCTGCCACGTCGTGCACGCGCAAAAGCCGCGCCCCGGCGGCGATGCCGATGGCGGCGGTGGCCAGCGAGGGCACGAGCAGCTCCTTCGCCGGGCGGTGAAAGATGCGCCCGATGAAGCTCTTGCGCGAGCTGGCGAAGAGCACCGGATAGCCGACCTCGCGCAGCTCGCCGAAGCGGTCGAGGATCTCGAGATCGGTGCGCGGCTCCTTGCCGAACTCGAGGCCCGGGTCGATCACGAGCGCGTCGGCCCGCACGCCGGCGGCGCGCGCCGCGGCCGTTCGCTCGCGCAAGAAGTCGATGATCTCGCGCATCACGTCGGTATACGTGTAGCCGGCCGGGTCACGCACGTTCAGCTCGCCCTTGAGATGCATGACGACCAGCGCGGCATCGTGTTTGGCGACCACCGCCGCGAGATCGGGATCCGCGAGGCCGCTGCAGTCGTTGATGAGGTGCGCCCCGGCCGCCAGCGCCGCGTCGGCGACGCTCGCTTTGAACGTGTCGACCGAGATCATCAGATCGATGCCGGCGGCGCGGATCGCGGCCACCGCCGGAACGACGCGCTCGCGCTCCTCGTCCGCGCTCACCTTCGGGTTCCAGGCGGCGTACGACTGACCGCCGACGTCCACCAGCGCGCCGCCCGCCGCCGCGATCGCCCGCGCGCGCGCGACGACGTCGTCGAGGCCGGACGCCCGGTCATAGAACGAATCCGGGGTCACGTTGACGATGCCCATCACGCGCGCTTCGTCGCGCAGATCGAGCGTCCGATCGCGCAAACGCAGCGCCTCGTTCATCGCCGGTCCGGAATCAGAGCGGACGCATCGCGCTGGGGTTGAGTCCGGCATCGATGCGCGACCGCAAATCGTCGATGTGCGCGCGCGTCGAAACGTCGGTCGCGTTGCGGTACGCGCCGTCGAGGCGGGCGCGGACCTTGCGCAGCTCGTAGCGCGAGAGCGCCTGGATCTCGCGCGGCACGCCGAGCTGATCCATCGTACCGGCCCCCAGGAACGCGATCTGCAGCTCCAGATCCGCGAAGCGGCGCTGCAGGTCGCGGTGCGGGGCCGGGATCGAGTGCGCGCCGAGGTCGTCGAAGACGGCGGCGTTCGTCCACTCGAAGAGGTCGGACAAGTCCATGGTCTGCCCGGGACGCGCTTTGAGCGACTCGTCGGCGATGCGCTGGATGCTCGCCGGGTTGAACAGCCCGGTGATCGCCGCGTCTTGCAGCTGCGCGACGATTTCGCGGATCGGGAAGTCCGTGCGCCGCACGCCGGCCGTGGTCCAATCGGCGCCGTAGCGTACCGGCGCGACGTCGTTGAGCAACTGCGGGGGGTAGTTCAGTGCATGCGACGAGAGCACGTAGCGATCGATCAGATCGAACGCCCGTCGCTGCTGAGCGCGCGGAATCGCGGCGAACGGCGGCGATCCCCCGGGCTGGCCGCGGTGCGAACGCGACGTGTACACGCCGCCGATGTAGCGCGCGGCAACCGAAATGTTCGCGAGGTCGTTGTTCAACACGCTGATCAGCGTTTGCCGCAGATCTTGGTAACTGCGCGTGTCGCCGCGGTAGGGGTGCGTCAGCGTCGCGGCGAGATCGTCGTCGACGACGAACTGCTCGCGGGCGAAGGCCAGCGGGTCGCTCGAGAGATCGAAGCGCTGGATGCGCGGATCGACGGCGTACGGCGCGGTAGCGTCCTCATCGGTACCGTAGGCGAGGCCGGGCTCGGTCGAGCGCGCCGCGATCTTGTGCAGCTCCGGCAATTCCGCGTCGGACGTCCGCTGGTGTAGCGGCGCGTAGCCGTACTGGATGGCCCAGTAATCATACGGACCGAGCTGGTTGGGGAAATAATCCGCTTGCCGCTCGCCCGGTGCCGCGATGTTTGCCGGCGTGTAGTCCATGATCGAACCGGTCGTACCGTGCGCCTTGGTGAACGCCGGGTCGTGCAGCTGCGCGTACGTGAAGGCGGTCGAGCCTTCGAAATTGTGGCGCAGGCCAAGCGTGTGCCCGACCTCGTGCATCACGGTCGAGTAGAGGAACGCCTGCGCGTACGCCTCGCGCTGCGCGACGGTGCCGTGCTCTTGCCCGATCAGCATCGACATCCCGAGCGCGGCCTGGTTCTCCTCGCTCTCTTCGGCGTCGCAGGTCAGGTCGTCGGTGGAAGTGACGTCACCGGTAATTCCCGACGGAGCGAGCCACGCGGTATCGAACGCGCTGCGCTGGATCTGCAGGACCGGCTGCACGCGGTCGACGTAGCCGCGGCGCACCGAGCGCATCGACTCGCCGTCGATCACCACTTCGGCCCGAATGATCTGGCCGGTATCGGGATCCGAGACGTGCGGGCTCTCGGCCACGAAGTCGGGCGACTCCGACGTGATCCAGCGAACGCTGTTAAAGCGCGCGTCCTCGGGATCGAACTTGGGGTCGGCCGGCGGATCGTGCACCACGATCGCGTGCGGGTAACCGATCTTCGCGAAGGCCGTGTTCCAAGCCAGGATCGCGCGCCGCACCGTGTCGCGGTAGACCGGCGGGATCTCGTTGGTCAAGGTGAAAACGATCGGCCCGGCGTCGAGGTCCCAGCGATCGATGAAGCGCTGGGTCGGCAGCGTCGAGACGTCGTTGTTGAAGTGCTTGCGCGCCGTGATGAAATAGCCGATGCGGTCGTCGGCGTAGCGCGGCACGTAGTTGGGATCTTCCGCCGGCGGCGCGACGACGCTGTAGTGCACGACCAGCGGAACGCCCCGGCCGTCGGGGACGGTCGCCATCGCGTTCGCCGGTCCGTTGAACGTCAGGTTGACCGAGATCTCATCGTTGAGCGGGAAGCTCTTGGTGCTCAGGTAGTACGACTTGGTGGCGTCGACGCTGAACGTCGGGCGCACGCTGATCACCAGCAGACCCGGCAGCGACGGCGGCGCGGCAACGCTCTTGCCGAGGTCGGCGCCGATGCCCTCGAAGTCCGAAAGGAAGAATGTCGGCTCGATGACGACGTGGGTTTTATCGGCGTCCTCGGCGATTACCGGCGAGGCTTGGATCACCGAGTCCGCAACGCTGACCGCCAGCGAGGCGGCGGCCGAGGTGCCCTTGTCGGCGACGTAATGCGTGTTGGGCGTCACCCACATCACGCGCTTGCCGACGCGCTTGAAGATCACCACCAGCGGGTCGTACACGCGGCCGGCAAACGCTTCGCCGCCGACGCCGCTCGTGATCGAGGGCAGGATGATGTACGGCTTGCCGAAGTTCTCGGGGCGCAGGTCGAGATAGAGCTGATCGTCTTTGCGGACGAGGTCCAGCACGCCGTCCTGGTGCTCTGCGCCGCGCATGAAGGCGCCGTACGTCTGGGCCGGTGCGGCGCTCGCGCTCGCGAGCGGAATGAGCGTGCGCAGCACGCCTGGGAAATTTGCGAAGCCGGCGCCGGGGGACGCCGACGGTGCGGGCGACACGGCAACGGTAGCGGTCGGCGAAGGAACGGGCGCCGCGGTCGCAGCGGCCACCGGCGCGGCGGCCGACGCGCGGACACCAGCCGGAGCGAGCGCCAGAACGGCTGCTACCAAGGCAAAGAGACCGGCGATCCAATTGCGTGCGCCCATGGAGGAGTATTTTAGCGGCGCCGAACCGCTGCCTGCGGCCGAAGCGCCGAAAACGGTTAAACTAGCGTCAGCCAGTCCCCGGGCGCCGGACGGTTGCCGCGCACGATGTCGGCGTAGGTCGTGCGCAAGCGTTCGGTGAGCGGACGCTCTTCGGGCATGATGCGGGCGTCGATGCGCACGATCGGCACGACTTCGGCGGCGGTGCCGGTGAAAAACGCTTCGTCGCAATTCGCGAGATCGGCGCGCGTCAGCGCGCGCACGTCGGTCGGAATACCGAGTTCGCGCGCGATCTCGAGCACCGATGCGCGCGTGATGCCTTCGAGGATGTCCGAACTCGCGTCGTTCGTCGTGAGCACGCCGTCGAAGACGAGGAAGATGTTCTCGCCGCTGCCCTCGGCGACGTTGCCGCGATCGTTGAGCAAGATCGCTTCGTCGAATCCGCGCGCCAGCGCGTCGGAGAGGGCCAGGATCGAATTCGTGTAATGGCCGCCGGCTTTCACCCACGACGGCAACGCCGCCGAGGGCGACTTCATGATCGGCGACACCGTGGCCGCGCAGCGCGGCGCTTCTTCACCGCGGATCAACCCGCTGAACGGCAACACGGCGACCAGCACGTGCGTTTCGCAAACGTGGGCCGGCGCGAGCCGCACCGTGTCGCCGCCGAAGAACGCCAGCGGCCGGATGTAGGCGGCGTCGCGTTCGCTGGCGCGCGCCACGTCGACGACGATCTCGCAGAAGCGCTCGGCCGGGAACGGCATCTCCAAACCGTAGGTGCGCGCGCCGCGATAGAGCCGGTCGATGTGATCGCGCAAGCGGAAGATCGCGGGACCCCGCGGCGTCGGATAGAGCCGGATCCCCTCGAACACGCTCGACCCGTAGTGCAGTGCGTGGGTGAGCCCGTGAATGGCGACCGCCGCATCGGGTTGCAGCTGCCCGTCGAACCAGACGGTGGTGGCATCGGCGAGTGCGGTCGGCGGCGGCGTCGTCTGCATCTTGCGACCCTAGCATGCGCCCACACCCCGGTCAAGGCGTCCGGGCCCGGCGACGGGCACGGCCGGGGCGCCGAGCAGTCCGGGGCCGCGCCGGGACACAAAAAAGCGCCGGTCACCGCCGGCGCTCCGCCCGAAGATGAAGATTCGTTAATCTACCCGGCCAGCGAGAACAACTTCGCGTGCTTCGCGCACGGCCGGCAGACGTAGTCGGTGCCGGTACCCTCGGCGCGGCAGCCGCAGTTCCAGCTCAGCTTGTACGTCATGATCGTCGCACCGGCAATGGAGTCCATCTCCATCGACGTCGGCTCGCCCAGCCGTGAGTTGAGTAAGGAGGACGTCGTGCGCACGGTTGTCATGACGTCCTAAGGTTGGCACGAAACGGTGCCCGATTCAAGCCCTTTTACTAACCCTTGATTTGGGGTCCGGGGAGGCTTGGCCGATCATACGCAAAAGCGCCCGAACCTTCGACGAAGGTAGCATCGGGGACTAATCCGGCAGGCCGAGCTCGCGCCGGACGATCTTCGTTCCTTCGACCAGCGCGCACAGTTTTGCGAACGCCGTCGCGCGCGGCAGATACTTCATGCCGCAATCCGGAGCCAGCATCAGCCGCTCGGGTGTGATGTGGGTCAAAGCCGCGCGAATTTGCGCGGCAACCGCTGCCGGCGTCTCCACCGCCGCGTTGTCGTCGAGATCGATCACGCCGAGCACGACGCGCTTGTGCGGCAACGATGCCAGCATGGCGAGATCGACCTTCTGCTGCATCGATTCGATCACGATCTGCTGCGCCGGCGTTCCGTCGAGCTCGGCCAGAAACGGATAGCCGGCGGGACGCGAATGCACGACGTGCGCGTATCCGAAACACGTGTGCAGCGCGGTGAGGCCGTCGATTCCGTCGAGCGCTCGCGCGATCGCCGGCAACGCGTACGCCTGCGCTTCGGCCGAGCGCGCTTGCAAGTACGGTTCGTCGATTTGCACGACGTCCGCGCCGGCACGTTTGAGATCGCGCAGTTCCTCGTTCACCGCGGCGGCGAATCCGAGTGCGGCCGCGGCGACGTCCGGATAGTAGTCGTTCTGCGCCTGCTGCGCCATCGTGAACGGTCCCGGCACCGTGAACCGGATCGGCAGATCGGTGTTGCGGCGCAGAAATTCGACGTCGCGCAGCATCACCGGCTCGCGCCGGCGGATCGGCCCGACGATCCGGGGCACCGGGTTGGCGTGACCGGTCCGGTCGAGGGCCGTCCCGGGGTTGTCGACGTCGATGCCGTCGAGCGCGGTCGCAAAGCGGTTGGAGTAGCTCTCGCGCCGGATCTCGCCGTCGCTGATCAGGTCGATCCCGGCCCGCTCCATGTCGCGGATCGCGATCAGGGTCGCGTCGTCTTGGGCCTGGGCAAGCCACGGGTCGGCGATCCGCCAGATCTCGCGCGCGCGGATGCGCGGCGGCAGGCGCGACCCGAGCAGCGTCCGGTCGACCAGCCAGTCCGGCTGCGGGTAGCTGCCCACGACGGTCGTGCGCAGCGGGGCGTTGAGGGTCGAGGCGGCGGAGGAGGCCATAGCTGCCTCGCTTACGGCGCCCGCCAAGAAAGGTCCGTCAGCACGTTGCCGCCGCAATAAACGATGATGGCACATGCCGCGACGACCCTCGAGGTCCTCGCATGCGAACCTGCGACCGCGGCGGCGGCGCTGCGGCGGGCGGTCGAGTTGCGCCGCGCGGGGACGCATTTCGCCCTGACCGTCGCCCTCGAGGACGTGCGCGTCCTGCGCGTCCGCGGGTACGTGCGCGGGCTGTGCGCGACCTACGGCAGCTGGGACGAGGTGCGGCTGATGTTCGACGGCTTCGGGCCGACGATCGCCGAGCAGCGCACCACGGTCAGCGCCGAGGAGCGCGCGCACCTGCTCGAGACGATGCGCCTGGCCGACGTGGTCTGCATCGGTTCGTGGCGCGAGCACGGCCGGCTGATCGACGCGCTCGGTTCGCTTCCGTGCGAGGCGGAAGTCGTCATCGCCGCCGACCCGGCGATTCCGTCCACCGTCGCCGGCGAACGCAGCGACGTCGTGGTGTACGCGCCGCTCGACCGGGCCGACGAACTGGCCCATTTCGTGACCGCGCTCGGCGACCTCGAGGTACCGGTGACGATGGTCGCGCGCGACGCGCCGACGATCCCCGGCCGTGTGCGGTTCGAGCCGCCGGCGAACGCGGCCGCAGCGCTCGGACGCGCGCGCGTCATCGTCGACGGCAGTCGCAACGGCCCGGCGGCGGCGCTGGCACTGGCCGCCCTGGGCCGGCCGCTCGTGGTGTCGTCGGCCGGCGGCGCCGGCGAAGTGCTGCGCGGTGCAAATGCGTACGATCCGTGGGACCGGCGCAGCATCCTGAGGGCGGTCGCGAACGCGCTGGGCGCGGCGCCGCCCGCGCTGCGCGAACGAAACTGGAGCGATCGGCCGCGCGAACGCGCACGACCCGCATTCGCGGCCGGTGCACCGCTGGTATCGGTCGTGGTCACGACGTACAACCGCCCCGCCCTGTTGGCCGACACGCTGGCGAGCATCGAACGGCAGACGTATCCCAATCTCGAAATCGTCGTCGTCAACGACGCCGGCAGCGACGTGCGCGACGTCGTCGTGCGCTTTCCGCGCGCGCGGCTCTACGATCAAGAACGGAACGGCGGCCCGGCGGCGGCGCGCAATCGCGGTTTGAGCGAAGCGCGCGGAACGTTCGTGCTGCTCTTCGACGACGACGACGAAATGTTTCCGGACCACCTCGCCGCGTTGGTGCAAGCGCTGCTCGCCAGCGGTTTGGACGTCGCCTACGGACAGATGATCAACGCGTTCGTGAGTCCGGCGGCGCTGGGAACGTGGACGATCGATCGCTTCGCCGGCCACGATGCCGTGCTGGATCACGCCGATATCCAGTGGGCCGGCGCGCTCGCGACCACGGCGGTGATGTTCCGCCGCGCGCTCGTCGAGCGCATCGGCCCGGTCGACGAATCACTGAGCGCGGCCGAAGACTATGAGTTCTGGTACCGCTTAGCCGAAGGGCGCGAGTGGGCGCGCGTCGCCGACGTCACTTCGATCTACTACGTGCGCGGCGACGGTTCGAATCGTTCGCGCGGCGGTGCGCGCCGCTACTTCACTGCTCACCAGGCGATTTACGGCAAGCATCCTTCGCAGCGTCCGCTCGTCATCGCCGGCCGTCGCGCGATGCTCGAACTGTTCGAACGAACCGCGCTACCGAACGCGTAACTCGTTGGAAGCACGTCAATATGGGTACGATCGGAACACATGCAAACGTACCGGGCAAGCCATCCGCGCGGTTACGGTTCGGTCCGGCCGGCGCGGCGCGCATTGTCCGTCTTTGCCGCCAGCTGCGGCTTTTGCGGCACGCCGCTGAGCGACGTCGAGAGCGCAGCGGGGGAAGCGCTTGCCAATGCCGTCGAGCATGGCGATGGTGAAGGCTCGCCCGGCATCGACGTCATCGCAACGTTCGACGGCACGCGGCTGGTGATCGAGATCCACGATCACGGCGTCGGTTTCGACTGCAGCGCCGCGATGGAACGCTCGGAACGCCAAGCGCCCGGCACCGCAGCGCGCGGTCTCGGCATCTTCTTGATGCGCACGCTGATGGACGAGGTCGCCTACAGCGAGCGCGGCTCGCGCGTTCAACTCGTCAAGCGCCTCGACGAGCAAACGGCCGGCAGCGCCCGCTGACGAGCGCGGGCTAGGGCTTGCGGTGCAGCGCCCCGACGTGGCCCCAGGTGTTCTCGTAGTCGCGTTGCTGGCCGGCCGGCAAGTAGCGTTCGAGCTCGCGAATGCGATCGTTGCCGGTGAGCTTGCGGAATTCGGCGCGACCCCACTTGCCGGCGCTCGCGCGGGCAGCGTGCTCGGCGAGTGCCGTGGTGCCGCGATCGTGAAAGTCGTTGAGCAGCTCCCAGGCGCCCTGTAGCCCGGAGGTCGCGGTCAACGTCGGGAAGAGCGCGATGCGCACGCCGAGTTGCTCGTACTCGGCGATCGTCGGCGCCGATTCGGGCGGGCCGCCCCAAATCGTCAGCACCGGACCCGGCACCGCGGCGCAGACCTTGCCCAGATCCTCGCGCGTCTGCACCGAGTTCAGCCACACGAGGTCGGCGCCGCCGTCGCGCACGTACGCGATGCAGCGTTCGAGCGTCGATTCGAACGTGCCGCCTTCGGCCCCGAGCTCGTCGCAGCGCGCGCAGATGACGAACGACGGATCGATCTCGTCGCGCACCTCGACCGCGGCGCGGATCTTGCCGACCGCTTCATCGAGCGAAATGCAGCGCCGCCCGGCGAGCGTCCCCGACTTCTTGGGCGCTTCCTGATCCTCGATCTGCAACCCGGCGACGCCCGAGCGCATGATCTCGGCCACCGTGTAGTGCACGTTCACCGCGTTGCCGAAGCCCGTGTCGGCGTCGACCAGGATCGGGATCGTGGTCCGGGCCGCGACGTGGCGCACGTGGTCGACGACGTCGCGCAACCCGATGATGCCGTTGTCCGGCACGCCCAAGAGAAAGGCCGACATCTGCGACCCGGCCACGAAATAACATTCGAAGCCGATCTGCTCGCACATCTCGGCGTAGAGGGGGCTGAACCCGCCGGGCATGACGGTCACGCCGGGGCGCGCGAGGATCTCGCGAAATTTCAGGCGTTGGGTGCGGGGGTCGTTCGGATTTGCTGACATGCCCGGCGCCTTCTCGGACAGGCGCGCGTTTGACTGCCGCGTTCCCTGCTGTTCCTGGGCGCACTGATGATCGTCCGCAGCCGCTGAGGCGGCTCAGAGCGACTGCACGTAGGTCGCGACGTCTTCGACGTTCTGTTGCGAGAGCGGAGCGGGGTAGAGCTTCGGCATCGGCGGATCCGGGTCTTCGATCCAGGCGACCGTTTGTTCGTAGTCCTTGTGGTGGTTCTCGCCGACGAGCGACGGCCCGATGCCGCCGGCCGTGGCGTCCACCGCGTGACAGACCGCGCAGTTCGCGCGAAACACCTCAGCGCCGCGCGACCGGTTACCGAACGTCGGACTCGCCGTTGCCGTCGTCCCCGCTGCCGCGGTCTGCGTGGCGCCGTGCGCGCAGCCGGCGCACGCCGCAAGGATGATGGCGACGAAGACAAATGAACGGCTCGTCATGGACGTCTTTGTACCCCGCCGGGACGCGGGTCACCCGTCACGGTGGGTAGGATGCGCTCGTGGCGGTGCACATCGACGTCGATACATCTTCGCGCGCCGCAACGGCTCGCAGGGTAATTCCGTCGCGCCGCTGCAAGCCGGATAGCGTGACCTACCGCGGGTATCTCCGGGCCATGGACATTGCGATGCGCGCCCGCACGCCGGCGGTAAAAATCACGTTCGACGCCGTTCGCGCAACCTGGAAGCTGGGGCGCCACGAAGTGCGGGCCGCCGAGATGAGCGGCACGTCGGTGCGCTTTGAACTGTACACGGTCGACGGTCGCGAGCGGCTGGTCGGCAGCTATTCCGGCACGATCGGATCGACGCCGCAAGAGGTCGCGCAATACTTGCTCTACTTTCTCGAAACCGGCAAGCCGTGGCACCACGGGCTCGCGAAGAAGCACCTGGCATGACCGGCGCTGCTGCGTTGCCGACGTATTACATCCCGCACGGCGGCGGGCCGTGGCCGTTCATGCCCGAGCGCGCGGCAGAACTCGGAACGCTCACGGCGTTCCTGCGCGGCTTGATGGCCGATGCCGGCGCGCGGCCGCGCGCGATCGTGGTCATCTCGGGCCATTGGGAAGAGCCGGTTCCGACCGTGAGCTCACGCTCGGATTACTCGATGTTCTACGATTACTACGGCTTTCCCGAACACACGTACCGGCTGCAGTATCCGGCGCCGGGCTCGCCCGAGGTTGCCGCCCGCGTGGTCGACGCGCTCGCCGCCGCCGGTCTGCCGGCCGGCACCGAACACGTGCGCGGCTACGATCACGGCGTGTTCGTGCCGTTCATGCTGGTGGATCCGGATGCGACGATCCCGGTCGTGCCGCTCTCGCTGATCGCCGGCCTCGATCCGGCACGGCACCTCGCAGTCGGGCGCGCCCTCGCACCGCTGCGGCGCGAAGGCATCCTGATCGTCGGCAGCGGGATGAGCTTTCACAACCTGCGCGCGCTCTACGGCGGCGCCGACGTGCTGGCGCGTTCGCAGCGTTTCGACGCATGGTTGAACGACGCGGTCACCGGAACGCCGTCGGAACGCGACGCGCGTTTGACAGCCTGGGCGGCCGCGCCCGAAGCGCGCTTCGCGCACCCGCGCGAGGAGCATCTGCTGCCGCTGATGGTGGCGGCCGGCGCGGCCGAGGGCGAACCGGCGCAGCGCGTGTATCACAACGACGTCATGGGTGCGGCGACTTCGGGCTTCCGGTTCGGGTGACGCGCAACGGATGACGTCGCCCCCGACGACGCGCGAGATCTTCTTCACCTTCCTGCGCATGACGCTCACCGCTTTCGGCGGCGCGATCGGATGGGCGCACCGCACCGTCGTCGTCGACCGCGCGTGGCTGTCCGAACGCGAGTTCGCCGAGACGCTCTCGCTCTGCCAATTCGTTCCGGGCCCGAACATCACCAACTTCGCGGTGGCCGTCGCGGCGCGATTTCGCGGTGCGCCCGGCGCGATCGCGGCGATGGTCGCGCTGGTCGTGCCGCCGATGTGCATCCTCATCGTCGTCGGCGCGCTCTACGAGCGCATCGCCGGCGTCGCAGCGATTCACGGCGCGCTGAACGGTCTGTCCGCCGCCGCGGCCGGACTCTTGCTCGTGATGCTGTACAGCGTGCTGCGCACGCTCGTGCAGTCGCGACCGGCGGTCACGGTGCCGATCGCCTTGGCGTCGTTCGCCGCCGTGGTCAGCGGCGTGCTCTCGGTTCCGCTGGCGCTGATCGTGCTTGGTCCGGTCAGCGTCGCGCTGGCCTGGTTCCGCCGCAATTGATGAACGCCGCGCACGCGTTCTGGCCCAGCATCATCGCGCTCGTCACGCGCGTCGCGGGCTTGGGGCTGATCGCGTTCGGCGGCGTGAACTCCGTGCTGCCGGCGCTGCACCATCAGGCGGTGAACGAGCAACACTGGATGACCGATCGCGATTTCGCGAACCTGTTCGCGCTCGCGTCGGTCTCGCCGGGCCCGAACTTCATGGTGCTGACGCTGATCGGCTACGAGGCCGCGGGCGTGGCCGGCGCCGTCGCCGCCACCCTCGCCCTGTGCGTTCCGACCGCCATGCTGACGTTTGCGGTCGTGAAGGTGTGGGACCGTTTCAAAACCGCGCGCTGGCGCATCGCGCTGCAAGCGGGGCTCGTGCCCGTGTGCGTCGGGTTCGTCGGTGCGGCCGCCGCGCTGCTGGTACGTGCCTCCGATGCGAGCCTCGGGGGATACGCGATCACGGCGGCGGTTGCCGTCGTCGGCATCGCGACCAAGATCAACCCGCTGTGGGTCTTCGCGATCGCGGCCGTCGCCGGCGCATTGGGCTGGGTGTAGGATGGCTCGCGCAGGTCGCCAATGGCGGCCAGTCATGTCCCCGTTCGCTCGCCTCCTCACGCTGGTTGCGGTCGCGCTGTTCGCCGCCAGCGCGGCGCCGCAACCGGGCGCCTCCGATCCGTTCCTGTGGCTCGAAGACGTGCACGGCGCGCGTGCGCTCGCGTGGGTGAAGGCCGAAAATGCGAAGACGCTGACGGTACTGCAGCGCGATCCGCACTTCGCCGGGTTCTACGCGCAGGCGCTGGCCGCCGGCGAATCCCAGAACCGCGTGCCCGCGCCCGACCTGATCGGCGGCCGCGTCTACAACTTCTGGCAAGACGCGCACCACGTGCGCGGCATCTGGCGCACGACGACCATCGCCGATTACGCCAAGCCGGCGCCGGCGTGGAAGACCGTCTTGGACCTCGACGCGTTGGCCGCGGCGGAGGGTGAGAACTGGGTCTGGCAAGGCGCCGACTGCGATTCGCCCAGCCGGCAACGCTGCCTGATCTCGTTCTCCGACGGCGGCGAGGATGCCGCGACGATCCGCGAGTTCGATCTGCGCACCGCGCGTTTCGTGCCCGGCGGCTTCGACTTCCCGCGCGCCAAACAGAGCGTCGCGTGGGCCGGCGAGAACAGCGTCCTGGTCGCGCGGCCGTGGCGGCCGGCCGACGTCACCGCATCGGGTTACGCGTACATCGTGAAGACGCTCGAGCGCGGCGAGCCGCTCCGGAATGCGGTCGAGGTGATGCGCGGTCAACCCTCGGACGTCGACACCTCGCCCGAAGAGCTGCACGATGCTCAGGGTCACCGCATCCTCGCGATCGTGCGCAACGTCTCATTTTTTCAGAACAAGATCTGGCTCGTGACGCCGCGCGGCTTGCGGATCCTCGACGTGCCGCTCAAATCGACTCTGCGCGCGCTCGTGGCCGGACGCCTGGTGATCTCGCTGGCGCAACTGTGGCCGGCCGGCAGCCGCACTTTCCCGGCCGGCGATCTCGTGTCGCTCGATCTCGCTGCCGCGATGGCCGATCCGCAGCATCTGAAGCCGGCCGTCGTGTACGCACCGGGTCCGCGCGATTCGCTCGACGGCGTCGGAGCATCGCGCGACCGCTTGATCGTCACGTCGTATCACAACGTGCGCGGCCGGGCGACCGTCTACGCACCGGCCGCAAACGGCGGCTGGGCGCCACGCGCTCTCGCCGTTCCCGACTACGCCTCGATCGGGCTGTATGCGGCCGACGACAGCAGTTCGACGGCCTACGTCGGCATTACGCGCTTCCTCGCCCCGACCACGGTCTTGGCGCTCGACACCGACACCGGCGCCTCCCATGTCGCGAAAGCGCGGCCGGCGCTGTTCGACGGCTCGCACGACGTCGTCGAACAAGACGAAGCGATTTCCAAGGACGGCACGCGGATCCCGTACTTCATCGTGCGGCCGAAGCAACTTCGCTACGACGGCGGCAACCCGACGCTGCTGAACGCGTACGGCGGCTTCGGCGTTTCCGAGACACCGTTCTACAGCGCGACGCTGGGACGGCTGTGGCTCGCGCGCGGCGGCGTGTTCGTGCTGGCCAACATCCGCGGCGGGAGCGAATTCGGACCGGCTTGGCACGAAGCCGGGCTCAAGACGCATCGCCAGCGCATCTACGATGATTTCACCGCGGTTGCGCGTGACCTCGTCGCGCGCAAGATCACGCGCCCGCGCAGGCTCGGCATCATGGGCGGATCGAACGGCGGATTGCTGATGGGCGTCGAGTTCACGCAGCATCCGGAGCTGTTCGGCGCCGTCGACATCGAGGTGCCGCTGCTCGACATGCTGCGCTATGAGAAAATAGACGCCGGCGCGTCGTGGGTCGACGAATACGGCAGCGTCACGAACCCGCGCGAGCGCGCCTTCCTCGCATCGATCTCGCCGTACAATAACCTGCACGCCGGCGTCCATTATCCCGAGCCGTTGATCTGGACCACGACGAAGGACGATCGCGTCGGGCCCCAGCACGCCCGCAAGTTCGCGGCCAAGCTCGCCGCGCTGCACGTCCCCTACTTCTTCTACGAAGTAACCGAAGGCGGACACGGTTCCGGCGCCAACGCGCGCGAACGCGCCTTCACCAGCGCGCTCGAGTACACGTACCTCACGCGCCGGCTGATGCAGTGAGGGTCGTCATCACGGGCGGCGCGGGTTTCGTCGGCTCGCACCTGGTCGACCGCTACCTGCGCGACGGCCACGACGTGGTCGCCGTGGACAACCTCTGCACCGGATCACTGCAGAACCTCGACGACGCGGGCGAACACCCGCGCCTGACCTTCGTTCGCGCGGACGCCGCCGCACCGCTCCAGATCCGCGGCGGCGTCGACCTCGTGCTGCACTTCGCATCGCCGGCCAGCCCCGCGCACTACACGCGGCTCGCGCTGGAAACGCTGGCCGTGAACAGCGCCGGAACCGGTCACGCCTGCGATCTCGCCGAACGCACCGGCGCGCGGCTCCTGTACGCCTCGACCTCCGAGGTCTACGGTGATCCGCTCGTGCACCCCCAGCCCGAAACCTACTGGGGCAACGTCAATCCGGTCGGCGAGCGCGCGTGTTACGACGAGGCCAAGCGCTTCGGCGAAGCGCTCATCACGACGCGCGCGCGGCGCGGCCCGCTCGACGCCCGCATCGTGCGCATCTTCAACACCTACGGTCCGCGCATGGCCGCCGAGGACGGGCGTGCCGTGCCGAACTTCATCGCGCAGGCCTTGGCCGGCACGCCCTTGACCGTCTACGGCGACGGCGGCCAGACGCGGTCGTTCACCTACGTCGACGATCTCGTCGAGGGCCTCGTGCGGCTGGCGGCGCACGACGGCGCGCGCGGTGCGATCGTCAATCTCGGCAATCCCGAAGAGACCACGATTGCGGCTGCGGCCGCCGTCATCGCCGAGCTCGCCGGGGTACCGTTGCAGGTCGAGCACCGGCCGCTGCCGCCCGACGATCCCACGCGGCGCAAGCCGGACATCACTCGCGCGCGCCAGCTCCTCGGTTGGGAGCCGCGCACGCCGCTGCGCGAAGGTCTCACGCGCACGCTCGCCTGGTGGCGCAGCGCGCGACCGGCCTCCTAGGCCTGCGCCACCGCGGCGGCGATCGCCGTTCCGACCTCGACCGTGTTCGCCGTGCCGCCGATGTCGCGCGTGCGCGGGCCGTTGACCAAAACGTGCTCGATGGCGCGCACGATCGCGGCGCCCGCCTCGGCCGCACCGAGATGGTCGAGCATCATCGCTCCCGACCAGATCTGAGCGATCGGGTTCGCGATGCCCTTGCCGGCAATGTCGGGCGCGGAGCCGTGCACGGGCTCGAACATCGAGGGAAACGTGCGTTCCGGATTGAGATTCGCCGACGGCGCGATGCCGATCGTGCCGACGACCGCCGGTCCCAAGTCCGAGAGGATGTCACCGAATAAGTTCGAGCCGACGACGACGTCGAACCAGTCCGGGTGCAGCACGAAGTTGGCGGTGAGGATGTCGATGTGGTACTGGTCGGTGCGCACGTCGGGATAGCGTTCGGCGACGACCTTGAAGCGCTCGTCCCAGTAGGGCATCGTGATCGTGATGCCGTTCGATTTGGTCGCCGAGGTCAGGTGCTTCTTGGGCCGGCGGCGCGCGTATTCGAACGCATAGGTGAGGATCCGGTCGACGCCGCGGCGCGTGAAGATCGACTCCTGAAAGACGATCTCGTCGTCGGTGCCGTCGGCGAACCGTCCGCCGACCGACGAGTACTCGCCCTCGCTGTTCTCGCGCACGATGATCATGTCGATGTCACCGCTCGCACGACCGGCCAGCGGCGAGGCGATGCCCGGCATCAAGCGCACCGGGCGCACGTTCGCGTACTGCTGGAACTGGCGGCGGATCGGGATCAATAAGCCCCAGAGCGAGACGTGATCGGGGACGCCCGGAAAGCCGACCGCACCCAGAAAGATCGCGTCGTGATTGCGAATCTGCGCCAGACCGTCGGGCGGCATCATCGCGCCGGTCGCGCGATAATACTCGCAGCTCCACGGGAAATGCTCCCACTCGAAGCGCAACCCGAAACGCGCCGCCGCCGCGTCGACGACGCGGATTCCCTCCGGCACGACCTCGCTGCCGATGCCGTCACCGGGAATCACCGCGATCTTGAACGTCTGCACGGGCGCGCTAGGCGGGGACGAGCAGCTCTTTCAACCGCGGGTAGACCTCGCGGCTGAACAGCTTCATCCCGCGCACGGTCTCATCGTGCTCGAGGAAGCCCGCTTGCCCCATCATCAGCAGGTGACCGTAGCCGCCCACGTGCGCGTGATGCTTGGCGATCTGGCGGTAGACGGAGTCGGGGCTGCCGGCGAACACCATCCCCATTTCGATGCACTGCTCGAGGCTCGACTTGCGATCGAACGCCGTCGAAGCGCCGCGCAGCAAGTTGACCGCGGTCTTGATCGACGCGTACCCGGGCGGGTTCTTGAACTGCGGCGCAACCTTGTTGGCGCTCAGGTACCACATCAGCTTGCGCGCGCCGGCAAACCCGGCTTCATCGGTTTCGCCGGTGTAGACGAGGGCCGCGTACGCCAAGCGATCCTCGTGCATCGGCTGCCCGGCGTCGGCGCGCTGCTTGCGGTAGGTGTCGAAGATCGCCTTCGACGCGTCGTAACCGGTCAGGAAGGTCGCGGCGACGTGACCGTTCTCCGCGATCTTGGTCACCTGCGCGGGCGTCGACGCGGTGACCCAGACCGGCGGGCGCGGCTGCTGGTATGGCCGCGGCCAAATGTTCACCTGGCGGTAGTTGAAGTAGCGGCCTTCCCAGTTGAACGGGCCGTCGTGGGTCGTCCACGCTTTGAGGATCAGGTCATGGGCTTCCCACAACCGGTCGGCGGTGCGCACCGGGTTGCTGTTGGCCGGCGAGAGCTCGTACGGAACGCCGCGCACGAAACCGACCTCGAGCCGGCCACGCGAGTAGTTGTCGACCATCGCCATCTCTTCGGCCACGCGCACCGGGTCGCGGCGGTTCCCGATCGGGTTGCCGAGCACCAGGATGCGCGCCTTCGTCGTGATGCGCGAAAGAGCGCCGAGCACGACCGCCGCGGAGGGGTTGAGGTTGGTCGGGGTTTGGTGATGCTCGTTGAGCATCAGGTCGAGGCCGACGTCTTCGGCTTGCTGCCATTCATCCAAATAGCGGTGATAGAGCTCGGCGCCGACCTTCGGGTCGAAGACCGCATTGGGCAGCGTGACCCGCACCGACTCGAACGTCGACGGATCGGGCAGATACGGATAGGCGTTTTCGCTGAAGTACCAAGCGCGCACGGTTCTGGCTCCTATCGTTCGCCGAGAAAGCGGGTGACGCGTTCCAGAAACGCGTCGGGCTGCTCGATCTGCGGCACGTGTCCGGCGTTGGGGATCGTCTCGAAGCGCGCGCCCGGAATGAGTTCCGCGAACGCCCGGCCGTACGCCGGCTTGACGATGCCGTCGTGCTCGCCCCACAACACCAACGTCGGAACGTCGATGCGGTGCAGCCGGCGCGGCAGCTTGGGGTTGTGCGCGTACGGCTCCCAGAGGTAGAGCGCCGACGCTTCGCGATTGCGGGCGACGATCTCCATCGCTTCGTCGGAAAGCACGGAGTAGTCCGGGGCTTTGCTCGGGTCGTGAAACGACAGCTTCTTCAGAACGTCGGGGTCGGTTGCGAAGATGTCGACGACGTCGCGCGTGAGCCGGTCGCTCACCTTGATTCCGACCGAATCCACCAGGATCAAGCGGCCGATGCGGGCGGTCGACTTCACCGCAATCTCAGCCGCGAGCCAGCCGCCGAGGGAGAAGCCCATCAGCGTGACGTCGCGCAGGTCGAGCGCGTCGAGCAGATCGAGATACATGTAGGCCAGATCGTCGACGTTGTCGATCCAATCGGGCAGCGGCGCGCGGCCGAAGCCCGGATGCGTCGGCGCGATCACGCGCGCGTGCTTGGCGAGCCCCGCGATGAACGGCGCGTCCGCCGGCAAACCGCCGGCGCCGTGCAGCAACAGCAGCGGCGGCCCGGCGCCGAGATCGAGATAGGTAAGCGGTACACCGCCGGCAAGAAGTTCTTTCGCGGTAGCGACGCTCATGGCGGCGGCGTTCTCGTCCGGCGTCCGGCGCCCTCTCACGGCAGGCCTAATGAGGCCGGAGCGGCCAAGTGGCCGCCATGCTTTTCGAAAACGACGTCGTCTTGTGTGCCGGCGCGACGGGCAATGTCGGGATCGTGACCCTCACGACGCTCGTGCGCGAAGGCGCACAGGTCGGCGTGCTTTCGCGCACGCTCGCCGGCGCGCAGCGGGCGATCGACGCGCAACTCCCGCCGGCGCAGCGCGCGCGGGCGATTCCGCTGGTCGCCGATCTCTCCGAACCCCGCCAAGCGGAGGCCGCGGTCGCGGCGTGCCGCGATCATTTCGGCCGCATCGACGCGCTGATCAACCTCGCCGGCGACAGCGCTACGATGCCGCTGTTGAAGTCGACGCTCGCCGAACTGCGCGCGAACGTCGACGGCTACCTGACGACCGCCTACAACCTCACGTTGCCGGTGCTGCGCGTCATGCTCACCCAACCCTTCCTGCCCGATGCGCTCTCGCGCGGCCACATCGTCACCGTGACCGCCGGCAGCTCCGTCGATCCGGCGCCGGGCCGGGGCTTGTTCGGAGCCGCCAAGGCCGGCGTGAACACGCTGATGAAGGCGATCGCCCGCGAACACAAGGCCGACGGCATCGTCGCCAACGCACTGGTGCTGGGCGGCGTCGCGACCGACGTATCGCGCGCGCGGCGCGGTGAGGAAGCCTGGGCCGCGGCGGCCCGGCCGCAGGAAGTCGCCGACGTGCTGGCCTTTCTGGCCAGCCGGCGTTCGAGCGGGATCAACGGCGCGCTCGTCGACCTCAACGCCCGCGAGGTCGACTGACATTTTGAAAGTCATCTTCTACGTCGGCGGTCAGAAGGGGACATAGGTTCCGCGCGCGATAAAGGCGACTTATCGCCCCGGAGGAGACGTTTCGTGCGCAAACCGTTGCTCGTCATCGTTACGCTCGCCATCGCCGTGCTGCTCGTCACGGCCGCCACCGGACTGCACGCGCAGACGCAAGGCGTCGCACTGACCGGAACCGTGAGTTCGCCCGCCGAGGGGGCGATGGAAGGCGTGCTGGTCAGCGCCAAACGCGCCGACTCCAACATCACGATCACCGTCGTCAGCGACGCGCAAGGGCGCTACACGTTCCCGGCCGCGAAACTCGGCCCAGGTGCCTACACGCTTTCGATTCGCGCCGCCGGGTACGACCTCGACGGCAGCAATGCGGTCACGCTCGGCGCGGGCACGACGACAGCCGACGTCCATCTGAAGAAAACCGCCTATCTCGCCGAGCAGCTCACCAACGGTGACTGGCTGGCCAGCATTCCCGGAACCCCGGCCGAGAAACAACGGCTCATCGACTGCACGGGCTGCCACACGTTGTCCCGGGTCCTGCTCACGCACTACAACGCCAATCAGCTGATGCAAATCATCCCGATCATGTCCGGGTTCGCGCCCGGCGGCGTGCCGCTGAACCCGATGCGCCGTCTCTCACCGCAGCGTCCGGTGAATCCGGCGGCGATGCGGTCGTTCGCGGAATACATCGCGAGCATCAACCTGAGCACCGGGTCGTGGAAATACCCGCTGAAGACGCATCCGCGTCCGACCGGCCGGGCAACCCACGTGATCATCACGGAGTACGACCTGCCGCGCGCCCTCGCCGCACCGCACGACGTGATCCTCGACAAGCAGGGCATGGCCTGGTACTCCGATTTCGGCGCGCAAGCGCTGGGCGAGGTCGATCCGCGCAGCGGAGCGGTCACCGAATATCCGGTACCGGTGCTCAAACCCGGATACCCGGCCGGCTCGCTGGACCTCGAACTGGACAAGGACGGAAACATCTGGATCGGGATGCTGCTGCAAGGCGGCATCGCCAAGTTCGATACCAAGACCAAGACGTTCACGACCTACTCGCTGCCGCCGGACGTCAACGACAACGCGGCCCAGATCGCGATGGTCGATCCGCTTCCGAACGGCCAAGTGATCACCAACGACGTCGACAAGAATACCGTTCACTTGTTGAACCCGGCCACCAACCAGTGGCAGACCTTCGGGCCGTTCAAGATCACCGATGACACCGGGGAGCATTCCGAAACCGAGTACGGCGTGCTCACCGACGCCCACAACAACGCCTACGCGCTGGACTTCAGTCAGACCGACGGCAACTATCTGGGCAAAGTCGATTACCAGACGCACCAACTCTCGATGATCCCGACGCCGACCAAGAACGTCCGGCTACGCCGCGGCCACTTCAACGCGCAGAGCCAGCTGGCGTTCGCGGAGTTCGCCGGCAATCAGATCGGGATCTTCGACGCCAACACCGGCAAGATAACCGAGTTCAAGATGCCGACGCCGTGGAGCAACCCCTACGACGCCACATTCGACAAGCACGGCGAGATGTGGACCGGCAACATGTCGACCGATCTCATCACGCGGCTCGATCCGAAAAACGGCAGTAGCGTCGAGTACCTGTTGCCGCGCGAGACGAACGTCCGCCGCGTCTTCGTCGACAACACGACCAACCCGGTCACGTTCTGGGTCGGCAGCAACCACGGCGCCTCGATCATCAAACTCGAACCGGGCGACTAAACCCGGAACGAACCGGCCATCGTCTCCCAGAAGAGCTCGTTCACGTCGACGCGGCGGTGCGCCACGCCCTGTTCGTGCGCGAAGGTCGAGAACGCCTCGAGCGTGACGCGGTTGGGCTCGATGCCGTACGGAAACGGATCGGGCCCGAACAACTCGCGCGCGCGCTCGAAGTAGTACACGCCCCACGGAATCGGGAAGCGCGAGGCGGTCGCCTCCGCGGCGCGCGCGTAGCTGCGCTGTTTGGCCTCTTCGAAGGCTTTGTAGAGGTTGCGCGCGACCCAGGGATGACGCTCGAGGATCGGCCGTTTGATCGCGAGCACGTGCATGATCGGGAAGATGCCCGTCGCTTCGAAATAGGCTTGCTCGACCGGCTGATACTCCGCGATGAGCCGGACCACGCGTGGATCGCCGTTCTCGAACGCGGCCGGCGGGTGCGCGGCGAAAACGGCCGCGATCTCCCCGCTCAGCAACAGGTCGTTGAGGTTTTTGTCGCTCACCGGCTCGAGCTTCACGCCCGGCGGTAACCGCAACTCGACCTTCTCCTCGCGCCCGGCGTCGTTCACGCCGGCCTGCACCCACTGCACGTCGGTCAGCTTGAGCCCGTACTGCTGCACCAGGAAGCCGCGCGAGTACACCGCCGCCGTCTGGGCCCACTCGGGCAGGCCGATCTTGCGGCCGCGCAGATCGTCGACCGATTTCACCGGACCGTCGCGCAGCACGTAGCCCGATGAATGCCGGAACACCCGTGACGGAAAGACGGGGATCGCACTGAACGTCTTGTCGCCTTGCGAGATCAGCGAGATGTACTTGCCGAACGAGAGCTCGCAGACGTCGAACTCGGCGAATTTGAGCGAACGGTAGAAGATCTCTTCGACTTGGAAATCGAGAGGGGTGAGGCTGATGCCCTCGACCGGGACGCGACCGGTGGTGAGATCGCGCGTATGATCGTAGTCGCTCAGCGCCATGGTCAAGGACAGCTTTTCCGTCATGCCCGCGACATTCTTGAAGCCCGTTGGCCCGCCTTTCGAGGAATGCGCCGCGCCCCCAGATAAGCCGGGACGCATGCCATTTGCCGCCGATCTGGTCGAAAAGCTCGCGCGCGCGCTCGACGACGCCGAACGCAGCCACCAGCAGTTGCGGCAGTTTTCGCTCGAGTATCCCGACATCACGATCGAAGACGCGTACGCGATTCAACGCGCCTGGATGCGGCTCAAGCTGGCCGCCGGACGAACGCTCAAAGGGCACAAGATCGGCTTGACCTCGCGCGCGATGCAGCGCTCGTCGAACATCACCGAACCCGATTACGGCGCGCTGCTCGACGACATGTTCTTCGCCAACGGCGGCGACGTGCCGATCGACCGCTTCATCCTGCCGCGCGTCGAGGTCGAGCTCGCGTTCATCCTCAAGGAACGGCTGAGCGGGCCCGAGTGCACGATCTTCGACGTGCTCAACGCGACCGATTACGTCGTTCCCGCGATCGAGATCATCGACGCGCGGATCCAGCAGATCGATCCGGAGACGAAGGCGACGCGCAAAGTCTTCGACACGATCTCGGACAACGCGGCCGACGCCGGCCTCGTGCTGGGCGGCCGCCCGGTCAAACCCGACGCCGTCGACTTGCGCTGGGTCGCGGCGGCGCTCTACCGCAACGGGGTGATCGAAGAGTCCGGCGTCGCCGCCGCCGTGCTCAACCATCCCGCTAACGGCGTGGCCTGGCTGGCCAACAAACTGCATCCGCACGGCGTCACGCTCGAACCGGGTCAGGTGATCTTGGGCGGCTCGTTCACCGCCCCCGTGCCCGCCAAAGCCGGCGACACGTTCCACGTCGACTACGGACCACTGGGATCCATTTCAGTCCGCTTCGCTTGAACTGAGGTTCTCATGACACGTCTTCGCACGCTCAGCTTCTCGGCCGTCGCGCTCACCGTGGCGCTCTTGGCCGGCGCGGCGAGCGCGCTGCACGCCCAGCCCTCCGCCGCCGTCGCGCTGAGCGGGCGCGTCAGCTCGGCCGCCGAGGGGCCGATGGAAGGCGTGCTGGTGACGGTTCGCCGGGCCGGCGCGAACTTCAGTACGACCGTCGTCTCGCAGGCCGGCGGCACGTATCGCTTTCCGGCCTCGTACGTCGTGCCCGGCACCTACGCGCTGCAGATCCGCGCGAGCGGCTACGTCCTCGCCGGCCCGAAGCAGGTCGTCGTCCCGGCGACCTCCGGCGCGCACGCCGACGTGCGTCTGAGTCCGGCGACCGACCTCGAGGACCAGCTCTCCAACGGCGAATGGCTGGCCAGCGTGCCGGGCACGGCCAAGCAGCAGACGATGCTGCTCGATTGCACCGGCTGCCACACGCTGCAGCGCATCGTCGACTCGTATCACACGGCCGACGATTTCTTGCACAACGTCCTGCCGCGCATGCAAGGCTACGCGAACAACAGCTTCTGGCTCGAACCGCAGCAGTTCCCGGTGGCGCGGGCGCGGGTCGGTTATGGCTTCCCGCCCGATCTGCCGGCGTATTTGGCGAGCATCAACCAGAGCACCGGCCCGCGCACGTGGCCGTTGAAGACGCTGCCGCGTCCCAGCGGCGCATCGACGCACGTGATCGTCACGGCATATTATCTGCCGGATCGCTTGAACCAGCCGCACGACGTGATCGGCACGTCCGACGGCAGCATCTGGTTTTCGGACTTCGGCCAGCAATTTCTCGGCCAGCTGAATCCGAAGACCGCGGCCGTGACGATGTATCCGACGCCGGCGATCAAGCCCGGCTACATCGCCGGCGCGCTCGAGCTCGATGCGGATCCGAGCGGCTACCTGTGGCTTGCCGACATGTTCCAAGGCGGCATCACGCGCTTCGATCCCAAGACCAAGACGTTCACGCCGTACCCGGTGCCGCCGGCCGCGAATCCCGACATGACGCAAGAGTCGATGGTCATGCCGCTGCACGACAACGTCGACGGCAAGGTCTGGACGAACAACCAGGACGATCGTTCGTGGCGCCGGCTCGATACGAAGACCGGCACGTGGGAATCGTTCGGCCCGTATCACTACTCCGACTCGCCGACCCATATGTTCGGCGCGTACGGCATTCTCTCGGACAAGAACAACGGGCTGTGGGGCCTCGACTTCGGCGGCGGCGCGATCGGGCATCTGGACCCGGTCACCGGCGCGTTCAAGACGATCGACACGCCGACGCCGAACTCGCGCCCGCGCCGCGGCCGCATCGACGACCGCACCGGGCTGTTCTGGTTTGCGGAATTCGCCAACAACAGCGTCGGCGTCTACGACACCGTCGCCGACAACGGCACGATCAAGGAATTCCCGATGCCGACGCCGTTCGACGCGCCCTACGACGCCGTGGCCGACAAGACCGGTAGCGTGTGGACGGCCTCGATGATCACCGACCACGTCGCACGGCTCGACCCGTCGACCGGGCACGTCGTGGAATACCTGATGCCGTTCGAGACCAACACGCGGCGCGTGTGGGTCGACAACAGCACGAACCCGGTCACGTTCTGGACCGGCGCCAACCACCAAGCGGCGATCCTGCGAGTACAACCCGCGCCCTAACGTCAATCGGCAGCACGTCTGAGCCAGTAAGCGGCTGCGCGCCGTGGGTGGATTTGCCCGGTGATCGCGAACGATCGTGGCGCGTTCCTCGACGGGCGCTCAACTTCGTTCGCGCCCCTCGGAATGACAGGGGGGAAAAGCCGGACCCCGCTGCACAGGCGAGAGCGTTCCCGCCCACATGTCATCCCGAGCGTTGTCGAGGGATGCGCGGTAATCTCCGCGATCGAGTGCGAGCGCGTAGGCGCGAGCAGTGGGGTGGTGGAGTTGCCCGGCGATCGCGAACGATCGTGGCGCGTTCCTCGACGGGCGCTCAACTTCGTTCGCGCCCCTCGGAATGACAGGGGGAAAAGCCGGACCCCCGCTG
>JBEKXE010000026.1:0-37801 GCA_049512335.1 Candidatus Lustribacter sp. | reverse complement strand
GCAGATTGTCCGAATCGGGAACGCGGACGCTGAGGTGACCCGTATTGCCGCTCGCGAGCCCGAGCACGCCGAGCACCCGGCACGCATCGGCCAGCCGCTGACGGAGATCCTGAAGTTGGCCTGGTTCGAATGTCGTCGTCACAGGCCGCCCTTCGCGGCACGCGGCTGCGGACCCGCCCGTCCGCAGAAGGCGTTGCTCCGCCACCTGGGCTATACCAGCGCCTAGCATGGCTCGACTGCAGGACCGCTCGATCATCGTCACCGGCGCCGCTCAAGGGATCGGCGCGGCGTACGCCAAGGCGCTGGCCGCCGAAGGCGCCCGCGTATGCCTCTGCGATCTGACCGAACCGCGCGGCGTCGCGGATGAGATTCGTGCCGCCGGCGGGCAGGCGATCAGCACGGTAACCGACGTGACGTCGCCGGCCGACGTGGCCGCGATGGTGCGCGCTACGTGTGACGCCTTCGGCACCGTCCACGGCTTGGTGAACAACGCCGCGATGTTCGGCTCGCTAAAATTGCAGCCGTTCATGGACATCGAATCGGCCGAGTGGGACGCGGTGATGGCGGTCAACACGCGCGGACCCTTCGAATGCGTCAAGGCGGTCGTGCCCGTCATGCGCAAGCAGAAGTACGGCAAGATCGTCAACATCGCGTCCGGCACGCTTTTCAAAGGCACGACGCACCTATTGCACTACGTCGCCTCCAAAGGCGCGGTCGTGGCGATGACGCGCGTCATGGCGCGCGAGCTCGGCGACGACAACATCCTGGTCAACTGCATTGCGCCCGGACTTACGGTCAGTCCGGCCGTTCGGCATAACTACACGGCGCAAGAGATCGCAGCGAACAAAGCGACGCGTGTCCTCAAACGTGAAGAAGAGCCCGAAGACCTCACCGGCACGCTAATTTTCTTCCTTTCCGCCGAAAGCGATTTCATCACCGGTCAGACGCTGGTCGTCGACGGTGGCTCGTTCATGCACTAGGTATCATCGAGAGAACGGAGATATCCGATGGCTGAGACATTCGAAACCCACCGCGAGCTCGAGGTCAACAAATCCGCCGACGAAGTGTGGGAATGGCTATCGAACGTCGGCAACGCGATGACGATCAACCAGTTTCATGCGGCGCTCGACTGCGACCCGGCCGACGTCCGCGACCCCAAAGTCGGGCTCGACGTGCCGATCGTGCACGAGATCTACGGCTCGCGCCACATCCGCCTCGGCAAGATCACCAAGTATGAGGATTACGAAATCGCTTGGGGCGAACGGCTGCCGGATCCCAATGTGCCGGACCGTTTCCCGCACAGCGAAGGCTGGACGGTGGAGGCGCTCGGGCCGGGCCGCTGTTTGCTTCGCAATCGCCTGCGCGGCCGGCATCTGTTTCCGCTCAGCGACGCCATCGGCAAGGAATTGTGGGACGCCCTCATCCCGTCGGTCCTCGACAACGACCTCCAAGACGTCGCACTGGCCGTTGGGGCCATCGAACGCACGCAACACGTGGAGGTGCCGCGGCTCGCGATGATCCTGCATCTCCTCTCGCGCGCCAAAGAGATCGACGGCGTGCCGGCGACCGAGTTCTTCGCCCACTGATCGATGGCAACACCGCAGACCGGCATCTTTGCGCTGGGCGATTCCGCGCACATCTACCTCGAGTTCACCGCGTTGCCGGGCGTGGCGGCGGAGACGCTCGTCCGCGACGTGATCGCGATGCACGAGCCCGGCACAACGGTCGGCGGCGTCAACCAGGTGCTCGGTTTCCGGCCCGAAGTGTGGCGCGCTGTCGCGCCCGACGACACGCCGGCCGAGCTCACGAGCTTCAGCGCCGACTTGCCGGGCGCCGACGGCTTCACGATGCCCGCGACGCAAGCCGACGTCTGGCTATGGATCGCCGGCGCGTCGTACGACGTGGTATTCGATCTTGGTCGCGCGGCGGTCAAGCATCTGGCGGCGAGCGCGACGCTCGTGCGCGAGCTGGAAGGCTGGTCGTACCGTCACAGCCGCGATCTCACCGGGTTCGAAGACGGCACCAAGAACCCAGCGCTGCTGATCGCGCCGTCGATTGCCACGTTGCCCGAAGGCTCGCCGGGAGCCGGCGGTTCGGTGCTGCTGTTCCAGCAGTGGATCCACCGCACGGCCGCCTGGGAAGCGCTGCCGCAAGCTGAGCAAGAGCGCGTCATCGGCCGCACCAAACCCGATAGCGTCGAGTTGGCCGCGGACGTGATGCCGGCCGACTCGCACGTCTCGCGCAATACCGTCGAGCGCGACGGAGAAGAGCGCAAGATCTTCCGCCGCAACACGGCGTTCGGAAACGTCTCCGAGCACGGCACGCTGTTCGTCGGCTTCGCCTGCGACCAGTGGCGGCTGGACCGCATGCTGCGCAACATGGCCGGCACGGACGACGGTCTGCGCGACGCGCTCACCCGCTACAGCACGCCGAAGACCGGCGGCTATTATTTCGTGCCCTCGCTGCAAGGCTTGGGACGGTTCGCACCACCGCCGGAAGAAGACTAGCTCTACCAACGGCTCGACCCGGCGCCTTGCGGCGCCGGGTGCGATGCGTAGAACGCGGGCTGATTTTGCGGATGCGCATTTTTCCACGGCGTGCCGAGGCGCGCCAGGACGAAGCGGTCCGCGCCCCAGTATCCGGCCGTTTTCCACGCCAGAACCAGCAGCGAGCCGAGGGCGAACAGGATCGGGTTCGTGCTGACCGTGCCGGCCAGCAAGTAGCTCGAGTTCATCGTGGTGCCGAAGAAGGCGGCGATGCCGGTGAACAGCCCCAGGATGAGGCCGAGGCCGACGCAGATCTCGCCGTAGGTGACGACGTAGCTGAAGAACGCGGCATTCGGCAGCACGACATGGCTGAGGAACGATCCGTACCAGCCTTGGACGTCGGGGTGGGCGCCTTGGGTCTTTTGCAGCGCACCGCCGATCCACGCCGTGAGGAACGTGCCGGCCTTCGAGCCGGCCCAGGCGGGGGTCTGAGCTTTGATGATGCCTTCGCTCAGCCATTCCCAGCCCACATACAGGCGGACGATGAGCCAAATCCAGGCGAAGCGGGTATCCCCGAATAACGCACGCGCGATCGGCGGGTCCTCGATTTGAGTAGCAGCTTTGGGTTGCATGATTTCCTTAATCCTAAGCGCGTAACGCAACGGCTACGATTTGATTTTGCAACCCGATGCTATCGATGACGGGCGAAGAGGGCGAGAAGGCGGCAAGAATGTCGGCGCCCCTCAGGGTCCGGAGTGTGAAGATTCCGGGAAGGCGCCTTCCGAGGACCTTCTCAATCCGGAGCGGCCCCAGCGAGCCCCCGGGTAGGGGGCGTTTGCTTGTGAAGGCGACCTTCGCCACGTCTTCTTTCCGGCGCGGCATCCTGATCGTGCGCCCCGATAGGGTGCTTACCAGGAGAGACTTACAAATGTCGGAGTTGGACGATCTTGTCGAGGAGTACAGCGGCGTCAAATTGCACCGCAAACGGGTTCTTACGGCCTTTGGTCACGTCGAACAAGGCCCGCTTCTCAACCTGCTGTTTAAGATGACTCGGCCCCCGTTGCGCAAGACGAAGCCGGCCAAGAACGTGCATCACGAAAAACTGCCGGCACCGACGATCATCCGCAAAGGCATGGTCGACTACCGCCGCAGTCTCGGCCGCAACGAATTACGGTAGCGGTGCCGCCTTCGACTTCACGTAGTCGGCCGCCACGGCGTCGCACGTGCGGCTCGGCTTGTCTTGAATGCACGCGAGGACCGCGGCAAAATCCAGGTCGCTCACGTCGGAATGCTTGACGTAGAACTCGTCCATCCGGCTGACGTACTCCGCGATCGGCCGGCCATCGAACGCCGAGGCTTGTCCGGCGATCGCGGCAGCGGAACCGGTGCGCAGCGTTTGCAGCGACGTAGCTTTTTGATCGGTCTGGGCTGCGCGCGAGATCACGGACGCACCGACACTTTCGCCGGCCAGTAAACCGTCTCTCCAACCGGCTTCATACGCGGCGGTTGCGCCGGTCATGACATTGGCCTTGGCGCCGTTCGGAAGGGCATCCCACCAAAAGCCATCGGTCACGATACCGCCCGCAGCGCCGGCTGCCGACGAGACCAAGATGACCAAACCAAGAACTCCGATCGCGCGACGTGTCGTATGTCTCATACCGGCAGTCTCATGTTTCGCCGTGGTCACGCGATGAATCCGGGATTCATACGACGTTCTCCTAACCGGCGCGATCCGACGCCTGAAGGGCAATCGCCATCCGTCGAAAATCTCGGGACGACCACGACTTGGGAGCAACGACATGAGGATGACGCGAGCCGCCTTCCAGAAAACCGCCTGCGTGGCTGCGGCCGGCGCCGCGTCGTTCCTGGTCTCGGGCGGGACCTCGCCCGCCCAGACGCCGGCCGACCTCACGGCGATTCGCTTCATCTCGTCGCCCTCCGACGATCTGCGGCCCGTGCTCTACGCGCAGAGCGCGGGCCTCTTCAAAAACGCCGGTCTGGACGTCGAGATCACGCGCGCGACGAGCGGCGCCGTCGTTGCGCAGTCGGTCATCGCCGGTGCGATGGACGTCGGCAAGTCGAGCCTCGTGTCGCTCATCGCCGCCTACGCGCGCGGGGTTCCGTTCGTGATGATCGCGCCGTCGGCGATCCACCAAAAGGACGATGCGAACGACGGCGTGATGATCTTGGCGAACGCGCCGTTCAAATCACCACTGGACCTGCAGGGCAAGGTCGTCGGATGCACGGCCATCGGCGATATCGGATACCTCGGCCTGCGTGCGATGATCGACGAGCAGGGCGGCGACTCATCCACGGTGCGCTTCATCGAGCTTCCCACGACGACGCTCGGCGCCACGCTCGAGCAAGGGCGGGTGGACGCCGGAATAACGAACGAACCCTACATGTCGAAGGATCTGGGGACGGGCAAGTTCCGGATGCTCGCCGACATGCTCAACGGCTACGGACCGCGGCCCATTCTCGAATCGGCGTTCTTCTCAACCCGCGACTACGTCGCCAAGAATCGTGACGCGATGGCGCGTTTCGCCAAAGTCATGGAGCAAGCGTCGGCGTACGCCAACAGCCACATCCCCGAAACACTGCCGCTGATCGTCGCATTCTCCGGCATGGATGCGCATGCGGCCGCGATCATGCACAAAACTTATACGGCGCTCGCCTTCGATCCCGCGCAGATCCAGCCCGTGATCGACGTCGCCGCGAAGTACAAGGTCATTCCGAAGACGTTTTCGGCGCGCGACATGCTCTCGGCAGGGTCGTAACGATGTGCCCCTCGCCATCATGGAAGTCCCCGGTCCTCAGTGAATCGTTATCGTGGCGCTATACGTTTGCTCGCCCTCGCCGGCACCGTCGACGAGCAACCGGTAGCGCCCGCCTTTGGGAAGCGCGACCGCGCGGCCCGGCCGCAGTTCGATCGACTGGTCCGATGATTCCACCGCGAGCGAGTAGGTGAGCGCGGCCGGTCCACTGACCGTGAATTGCTGTCCGGCCGCTGCCGCAAAGGTGTACTGGTCGTACCAGCCCTCCGATACGCGGCCGTGGACCACCGCGGTCGAGGTCCCCGGCGCAAAACGGACCGGCACCGTATCCGGCTTACTCTCGTTCGTGTCGCCGCGAACGCGTTGCGTGTTGATGACGACGTATTTTCCGTTTTGATACGCGTCGGTCGTCGTGACGGAAACCAGCGCACTATCGTGGGCGACCTCGCGCAGGTTCGGCAGCGGTTGCGCTTTGCCGACCGGACTGACGGCGTATCCGTAGGTGTCCAACAAAACAGTGCTGCGAGCACCATCGAGCCGAAGGACGACAAACGGACAATTCACGTTTCCGCAAATGCACGAACCGGACACGGAGGCGAGGATGACGCGCGATCCGCCGACGGTCCCGAGCGTTGAAACGTCGGCCTTCTGCACGATCGCCTGCAACTCAGCCGGCGAGCAGCCGTCTCCGTCCTTGCTCAAGGCGTGCGCGAGCGCCAGGGCAACGAGCGGCGCGATCATCAGTTGAAGTCGCTCTCTTTGAGCCCGGGGTCGATCGATAGATCGCTGAAATCTTCCTGTTTCACGAGCGTGTCGCCGGCGTAACCGGAGCGCCGGACGGGGAGATGCGTCACCTTCGAGAGGGCGACGACGCGCTTGGTCACGCCGTTCGCGGGCGTGGCCAGGTCGATGGTGACGACATCGGCTGCGACGCCGTCGACGGTCGCAGCCGTGGATGCACCTTCGATTTTTCCGTTCGCGAAATCGTCGGCGACGCTCTGGAACGAGGCCTGGTCCATCGTGTCGCCGCGCAACGAGACCGCGCGGGGATCGGTGAGCGCGATCGACGCCTTGATCCCGGAGAGAAAACCGCCCTGATGGCCTTTGACGTGGTCGCCGCCGCTCCAGACCGATCCGCTGCCGCGGCCCGGGCCCGAGACCACGTCGATCTTCGCGAAGTGCGGCTTCTTGTAGGCGTAGTGGTAGACGCGGTCCTGAACGTTCTTGCCGTCGGTTTCGTGAACTTTGATCGTGACGGTGTAATCGTCGACTTTCGCCCATGCGGCGGCGAAGTCGCTCACCGGGTCGGCCAGCGCGCCGGCCGTAACCGATGCGACGAAGGCCGCGGCGGCCAGGGCAAATGCGATGCGCGCGCGATACATAGCTAGCTCTTACTGCGCCGGCGCGAGGAGGTCCGCTAGGTGAACGATAGCCGTCACGGCCTGGTCGAAGCGCAATGAATCGCCGGCACTTCGTCCACGCGGTTGCGGGAGCGCTGGCGTGCGAAACGACGGCGCCGCGCCCGGGCGGCGCACAAGCGCTTGCGCACCTGCGCGTCGGTTCCTCACCGGTCGATGTCGGCGGCCCGGTCTACTATGCGGCAGACGAAGGCTTCTTCAAGAAGCACGGGCTGGACGTTGAGATCGTCACGACGTCGAACGGCCCCGCGACCGTCGCCGCCATCGTCTCCGGCAGCCTGGACGTCGGTTCCGGCAATGCCCTCTCCATCACCCAGGCGCACGACCGCGGGGTGAATTTCGTCTTCGTCGCACCGTCGGGCGGTTATACGAGCTCGGACCCGACGGCCGGCTTGGTCGTCGCGAAGACGTCGACCGCGAAATCGGTCAGGGACTTCGCCGGCAAGACGTTCGGGGTCAACACGGTGGGCGCACTGGGCCAAATCGCGATTTGCGCGTGGCTCGACAAAAACGGCGTCGACTGGAGGACGGCGCGTTTCGTCGAGCTGCCGTATAGCGCCATGGTCCCCCTACGAGCGCGTCGACCCGGCGAGCATCCAGCCGCTGATCGACGCCGCCGCGAAGTACGGAACCCTAAAGCAATCGTTCCCGGCAACGGACATCATCGCGCCGGGACTGTGACGCGTGTTGCCGGCGCCGCACCCTTGAGCTTCCCGAGCATCTTCCGAACCGGCAGCGTATTGATGACGTCTGCGCGAGTGGCCCATCCTCGTCGGGCCTGACCGATTCCGAACTTCAAAAGCGTGAAGTGCTCGGGTGCGTGAGCGTCGGAGTCGACGGAGAGGGACACGCCGGCGCGGATGCATTTTCGGACGTATTCCTCGCGTAGATCGAGCCGGTCAGGAAAGGCGTCGATCTCGAGAACCGTTCCGGTTCGCTTGGCCGCCTTCACGATCTCGTCGATGTCGAGGTCGATCTCGGGACGCCCGTTGATCAGCCGGCAGGTGGGGTGAAAGATGATGTCTACGTGCGGGCTCTCCATCGCTTGTATGAGACGCTTCGTCTGCTCGCGGCGCGGGAGTTCGAAGAAGCTATGGATCGCGGCGCCGACGACATCGAGCCGCCCTAGGGTCGCGTCGTCGATGTCGAGCGTGCCGTCCTTCTGGATGCTGACCTCGCTACCGGCGAGGATGATCAGGTGCTTTCCGGCCGCTTTACGCCGCTTGTTGACCCGGGCGATTTCCTCGATCTGCTCGCTCAGGCGCTTCTCGTCCAAGCCATGCGTGATCGCCAGCGACTTCGTGTGGTCGGTGATCGCGATGTACTCGAGACCGGCCGCTTCTGCGGCGTCGGCCATCTTCTCGATGGTCGCACCGCCGTCGCTCCAATTGGTCTGCACCTGCAGGTCGCCTTTGAGGTCGCCGTACCCGATGAGTGCCGGAAGCTTCTTCGTCTTCGCTGCCTCGATCTCGCCGGTCATCTCGCGCAGCTCGGGCTCGATGTACGGCAAACCCAAGCGGGCATAGATACCCTCTTCCGTGCTCCCGGCCAGCATCTTCGTACCGTCGAAGAGACCGTACTCGCTGAGCTTCCAGCCATGCCGTTGCGCCAGCGTGCGCAGCGCGATGTTGTGCGGCTGGGAGCCGGTGAAGTAGTTGAGCGCCGCACCCCACGAACGAGCCGGGACGATGCGAACGTCGACGTCGATGCCGGACTTCAGGCGGAGGTTCGTTTTCGTCGGACCTGTGCCGTACACGTGGGCCACGATCGGCAATGCCACCAGCTTTGCCATGACCCGTTCCGGATTGGCCGCTACGACGAGCACGTCGATGTCGCCGATCGTCTCCTTCCAGCGCCGGAACGAACCGGCGACCTCGATGCGCTCCACGCCCGAGATCTTTCCGATGAGGTGACGGAGATGCTCGACGTCGGCGGCGACGAAGCCCAGGATATGGCGCTGTCCGCTCGCGCGCATGAAGTCGATGCTCTTGAGCATCTTCTGCTCGGTCCGCTTGCCGAAATGCGCGATGGTGCCGATCTTTCCGGCGCGCGCTGCCTTTTCGAGATCGGCGACGTTCTTGATGTGAAGGGCCTCCCACAGCGTCTTGACGGTCTGTGGCCCGACGCCTTGGATCGACGTCAAGCCGATGATGTCGACCGGCACTCGCTTCTTGAACTGCTCGTACTCTTTGAAATGGCCGGTGGTAAACAACTCGGCAAGATGCTCGGCGATACCGCTTCCGACGCCGGGGATCGCGTCGATCGCCTTGGCGCCGTGCTCGGTGAAGAGGTCCTGGACGCTCTCGCCGCACGATTCGACACCGTGCGCGGCGCGCTCGTACGCGCGCGGCTTGAACTCGACGCCTTGCATCTCGTAGAGTACCGCCATCTCGAAGAGGATGTTTGCGAGTTCCTGGTTCGAATAGCTATGCCGCACGGTCATGCCGGAATCGCGGCTCGCCCCGCGCTTGTCCGCTGCCGGTACATAGCGAGGATCTCGCGCACCGTCGTTGCCTGCTCGGCGGTCTTGTCGTCGCGAATCCGCAGCAGCCGAGGAAAGCGCAACGCGATTCCGCCCCGTTTCAACGTCGTGCGCGCGACGGTGTGAACCGGGCTGATCGTCAGATCTGCACCCGAGATCTCCAGCACCACCGCCGGTTCGAACCAGACGTCCATCTTCATCCCGGTCTCCACGAGACGGTCACGTTGCGGGATGAGGTAGGGCTTCAACTTCTTCGGTAGGCTGCGCAGGAGTGCATCGCTGAAGCCGGCGCCGATCTTCGTGAAGGAATAGTACTTGTTCGTCGGCGGATCGAACGCAGCAACGAGCAGTGAGCCGTAGGTTCCGGCGCGTGAACCTTTACCAAAGACCGCGCCGACGACTACGACATCGAACGTGTCGGCCAGCTCCTTCCGGTACTCTTTCTTGAACTTGATCCAATGCCAGCCGCGATGTCCGGCTTGATAGGGGCTGGACGCGCCTTTGATCACGACGCCCTCGGCGCCGTGCGCGATCGCCTCGTGGAAGACCTCTTCGGCCTCCGCGATCTCGGCGGTACGCACGAACGTACCGATCCCGGCCGTCCTATCGGACTTGAAGTGGCGCGCGAGCAGGCGCTTACGCTCGACGAGCGGCGTCGCGAGCAGGCTTTTTCCGTTGAGGTACAGCGCATCGAAGAGGAAAAGGGCGACGGGGACATGCGCGCGATAGTGCGCGATGTCGCGCTTGCGCTTGCGCTGCATGAGGAGTTGGAACGGCAACAGGTGCCCGGTCTTGCGATCGATCGCGACGACCTCGCCTTCGATGATCGCCGATCGCGCGGTCAGGGCTTTGCGGACGTGCTCGATGACCTCGGGGTATTGGTGCGTGATATCCTCGAGGCGGCGCGAGAAGACGCGGATCGTGCCGCGCGCGTCCTTGTGCACTTGAGCGCGTTCGCCGTCATACTTGTACTCGACGAACATCTCGCCCGGGATGTGGCGCGGAACCTCATCGAGCTCCTCGACGCGCGTCGCGAGCATCATCCTGACGGGGATGCCGGGTTTGGGCCCGATCCGTTTGAGCGAGCGCAGTCCACCGCGGGCAACGCGAAAAGCAACCTCTCCGAGGTCGGAGAGCACGTTGTACGCCTGCTCGAGGGCCGGCTTCTCGTCTTTCGAGCCGCCGAACGCTTTGGCGAGGCCGTGGAGGAACGTCATCTCCGCGGCACCGATCCGGTGTCTTCCCGAGACGGTGCGCACGATATACTTGGCCTCCACGGCCTCGCTCGCTCGCAGGAGCTCGGCCAGCGTATCGATCTTGTCGCGCTGGCTGCCTGCGCCGGAGATCCGCGCGATCCGGGAGAGCTCCGTGAAGACCGTTGCGATCGAAAGGCGCCCGCGGCGAGCGGGGGCGAGCCGTTCGGCCACGTCGCCCAAATCGCCGGAACGTACCGCCATCGTGTCGATGCGTTCGACCGGGACGCCGAAGGCCTGAGCCATCGCGCGCGCGATCAGCTTGTCGGCCATGCCGAACTCGGGAGCGGAGAAGCTCGGCCCGACCTTGCCGGACAACAGATAGGCGGTCTCTCGAACCTCCTGCGGTGAAAGTCGCGGCAAGAAGCGTGCCAGGATGCCGATCATCGCCGTGCTCGATGAGGTCGCCCCGAGGCGCTCAAAGACCAGCGCGAGTTCTTTGAACGCGCTCACTTCACAGCGCTGGAGCCTCGAAGTTCCATAGCGCGGCGATCTCGCGCGGCAGGGCTTTGCCGACTTTCTCGTCCTCGCCCCAGCTGATATGGCGCCGCAGCACGGCAAAAACGGCCTCGCAGCTCTCGACGAGGTCGGCTCTCCCCCCACGGTAGCCTTCCATCGAGACGTTTACGTGGTCGAGGAATCCGTCGATCGACCGATCGCGGCTGGGGAGCGGCTCCGGATTCCAATTCTCGAAGTAGAGCCCGCGAATCAGGAGCGGGAGCTGCGCTGAGAGATGGGCACTCTGATCGATCGTCAAGCGGTCGCGCAGTGCATGGAGAACGCCGCGCAGCGCCTGCAGAGCGAAGTGTTTGTCGTTGTAGTCGAGCGCATCACTGATCTCATTGAGCCACTGGTGCGCGTCGGCGACGGCGGAGTCAAAGACGGTGATCGTATTCGTAGACATGATAACCTCGAGAAAGGGCCGCAGCCCCTAGTTATTCGTGAGAATGGTGTACCAAGGTCACGGTGCTCGCCTGAGGCCCTTGCTCGCCCTCTTCCTCGGCAAAGCGCACGGTCGAGCCGACCTCGAGCCGGTCAAACGCGCCGTCGAGAACGCTGTTGCGATGGAAGTAGACCTCATGATCGTCACCGGCGCGTAAGAAGCCGTAGTCGTCCTTCATCACGCTGACGGTTCCGGTCGGCGCCGCTTCGTGGGTCTTCACGGCACCGTCTAGCCGGCGAGCGTAGTCCTGGAGTCTGCGGCCTGCGAGCCGGAACGCATCGGAAACGGCAAGCGCGGCATGCTTGTGAGCGGCCTCGAGCTCGTCGCCTTTGTGCTCGACTTCACCGCGCACGAGCGACGCGCGCTTGGTCGGCGTGTCGCCGACGATGATGACGTTGCCGGGAACGTCGAGTTCAATGCGGACGTGATAGGGTATGCCGTGGAGCTGGTGATGGTGCGGCTTCTCGACGAGCACGCGGCAACGCGTGATACGGCCGTAGAAGCGCTCCAACTTCGCCGCCTCCGCGGCAATGAGTTCGTCCAGGACGGCGCTCCGCGGCATGTTCTTGAACGTAGTCTCGACCAACGGTATCATGGCATCAGGATGGTCCAGGCCTGTCGATCTCCCGTGAACCCCGTCTTCACGTTCCGTTCAACCGGGGCAACCGGTCAGGGTGACACGAGGCTCTCCAGTTCATCGATGAAATGCCGCTGCGCGCTGAGGATCTTCTTACGAGCCGTGGTGAGATCGAACCAACCCGCGCGGTCGACCTCCGGAAAGCGTTGCATTCGGCCCGAGCGCGGCGGAAACTCGATCTCAAACGTATTGCTCGTGATCTTCGAGACGTCGTAATCGCCGGCGACGGCCCAGGCGTGGACCACTTTGGCGCTTTGCTGGACGGGGGCAAGCGGCGTGAACGGGCCGGCCACGCGAAGCCCTGTCTCTTCGAGTAGCTCGACTTGCGCGCGCCCCAAGAGGTCTTCGCCGCCTGAAACCTCGCCTTTCGGGATCGACCATGCCCCGAGATCCCGCCTCGCCCAAAACGGACCACCCGGATGGACGAGCAGTACCTCGATCCGTGCGTCACGCCGACGATAGAGCAAGAGTCCGGCGCTCACCTTGGCCATCTCGCGTTCCTCATTACGGTACGGAAGTTTTCGCAGAGACGCTCGGACGCTATTCTATATCGACAAGCGAATGCCAGCGTGCCAGGTCGCTCCGTCGTTTCCGGACGCCGCCCTAACGGCCGGCGCAGTCGTCGACGATGTTTCGTGAATCCGCCATCGCGATGCGGTATTGCTTCGCGCCCAGCGCCGCGAGGGCGCCGCGATACTCTGCCTCAGCGGCCTTCGGCGCCACACAACCCGCCATCGCTCGATGCGCCAGAACGACATACTTTTGCGCGTTGGCCGCAGTGGCGGGCACCTCGTCGGGAATCATGTAATATCGTGGTCCCGGAAAGCCGGGCGCCACGACCGGCGGGTGCGCCACGGGTGCGACGGACGGCGGCGCTGCCGCCTGGCTCAGTGCCGATAACGCGCTTGCCCGCGCCTGTTCGTACTCGTGCGCACGGTACTGCTGAATGGCGGCGTTATAGGAGAACGCGGCGTTTTGCGCCGCTGTCGGATTGGTCGCCGCTGCCCGTTCGATCGCCAGCATCGCATCGCGAATGGTCGACGCAACGGGTGTTCCCGGCGGCGGAGGGGCGGGTAGCGGCACCGGCGCCGTGCCGGCGGCCGGCGCGACATTCGCCACGCTGAGCGTCATCGCAGTCGCTATGAGGGCTGCCGAGAGCAAGCGCATCGTCCGCTTTAGGGCGCCAGTGCCGGGACGGGCCACAGGGGCGTGGTGCGCAGGCCTTGGTCGGCGATCCAGATGCTCTTGCGCACCGCGGGGACCGATTTCATCGCCCACAGCGCGGCCGGGCGCGCGAAGCGCAGCGGGCCCGGCCACGAGCGCGTGACGTAGTCGTAGCGTACGGCCCAGCGCTGCGTGCAGTCGCTGATGCCGCGCACCGCCCGCTCCCAGCGCGGCAGCGCTTCCTCGATCGACGTCGCGTCGCGCAAGACGGCGACGAGCGCGCGCGCGTTCATGACGGTGAGGCCCGCGCCCTGACCGAGGGTGGGCGGCAGCGCGTGTGCGGCGTCGCCGAGCAGCGCGATGCGGCCGGCGTGCCACGTGCGGCAACGCACGACCATGTAGTTCGACGTGATCGACGGCGCGTCGCGCATGAGCTCGAACAGCCGGCTCAGCCGCGGGAACGCGGCCGTCCAGAACGCGACGTCGGTCGGCTTTTCGGCGGCCGCTGCGTCGGATTGCGGATAGACTTGGAACGCGTACGAGCGGTCGTCGCCGCACGGCGCGGTGGAGACGCGGTAGCGGCCCGACCAGTTCTCGGTCATCGCATCGTCCGGCGCAATCTCGCGGGTCGGCAAGACGTAGCGGTTGATGCGCGTCGGCAGCGTGATGACGGTGCCCGGAATCCGCAGCGACGCGCGTACGCGCGAGTTGAGGCCGTCGGTTGCGACGACGAGGTCCGCTTTGATGCGCAGCCCATCTTCGGTGGTGATCTCGCCGCTCGCGTCGGCCGCGACGACGCGCGAGCCGAGGACGACGTCGACGCCGGCGGCGACAGCGCGGTCGTAGAGCGATTGCATGAGGATTTGGCGCGTCGTCGCGTAGAGGCGGGCGGGACCGTCGAGCCGGCGTTCCTGCATGAGGTTGCCGTTGCGGTCGACCAGGCGCATGCTGCCGAGACGAAACGCGCGCGTCGCGAGCTCGTCGAACATGCCGGCTTCCTCGAGCACTTCGACGAGGTTGTTCTTGAGAAAGATGCCGGTGCCGGCTTCGCGGATCGCGCCGGCCTGTTCGTGCACGCGCACGGTCCAGCCGCTCTTCGCGAGCATCATGCCGAGACTCAAACCGCCGACGCCGCCGCCGGCGATTTCCGCATGGCCCCTCACGCGGCGGCCGGGCCGGCGAGCGGTTCGTGCCAGGCGTCGTAGCCGTAGACCCAGTCGACGCCGGCACCGCGATGGCGCAGAAACGTGTTGCCGCGCGAAAGTTCTTGCACGTCGGCGGTGCGTTCGCGGCGGGTCTGCGTGAAGCGCCCGAAGGCGGCCGCGCAATCGCCGCCGGCCGCCTCGATGCAGCGCACGAGAACTGCGGCGTCTTCGAGCGCCATCGCGGCGCCTTGGCCCATGTGCGGCATCGTCGGATGCGCGGCGTCGCCGAGGACGACGATGCGTCCGGCGTTCCACTGCGGGAGCGGATCGCGGTCGACGAGCGCCCACTTGTGCACGCGCGTGACGCGGTCGAGAATCGCACGCACGTCGGGATGGAACGACGCGAAGGCGTCGCGGAACGCAGCGACGTCGCCTTCCGCGGACCACGATTCCAGGGTGAAGCCGGGCTCGTCGAAGGTGCCCATCACGTAGAGCTCGTCGCGCGCCGCGGTGATGTAGTACATGATCACGTGGCGATCGGCAGACCACCATTTGGTGTTTTCGTCCGGGGTGAGGCCGGCGAGTGCGCTCGCCGGAATCGTGGTGCGGTAGCCGACGCGGCCCGTATAACGCAGCGGTGCGGTACCGAAGAGCTGCTCGCGTACCGCGGAGTGGACGCCGTCGGCGGCGATCAGCGCGTCGGCCTCGGCGGTCGTGCCGTCGGCGAAGGTGAGTTTGACGGCGGACGCAGCTTCGGTGACGCCGGTGAGGCGTTTGTTGCAGACGATGGCGTCGGGCGGTAGCGCGGCGAGAAGGGCGTCGTGCAGGTCCGCGCGGTGCAGGAGCAGGTACGGTTCGCCGTAGCGTTGCCTCACGGCGTCGCCGAGGCGAAGCTCGTTGGTGACGTCGGCGGTGCTTGCGTCGCGCGAGAGCATGGCCGACGGTTGGAAGCCGCGCTGCTCGAGGCGGCCGGCGATACCGAGCTTGCGGAGCACGCGCACGGCATTCGGGCTCTGCTGGATGCCGGCGCCGACGCGCGCGAGTTGTGCGGCTTGTTCGTAGACGCAGGCCTCGATGCCCACGGCGCGCAGCGCGATCGCGGTGGTGAGGCCGCCGACACCGGCGCCGGCGACGGCGATGCGCATCACGAAATCGAGGCCTCGAATGCTTTCATGAAGGCTTCCAGCGATTCGCGCGCCGGCTCGTCGGTGAGCGCACCGCCGGCGTCGAACTTGTTGCGAACGTCGTTGACGGCGATCTCCGGCAGCGACAGCGCTTTGGCGCCCATCGATGTCAGTATCAGCTGCAGGGCGTGTTGCGCGTTGATACCGCCGTGTGGTCCCGGGGCCGTGCTGACCATTCCGGCCGGCTTGTCTTCGAGCAGTCCCGGCCTCCCGTGCAACCACTCGAGCGCGTTCTTCAGCGCTCCGGGGACGGAATGGTTGTACTCGGGCGTCGCGATCAGGATGGCGTCGGCGGCAATGACTTGCTCGCGCAGCGATTCGGCGCCCGGCGGAAAGTTGCGTTTCGCGTGGTCGTCGGGACCGAACATCGGCACGTCGTGCAACCGCCGGATGTTCAGGTCCGTTGCCGGCGACGCGACGGCCTTCAGTGCTTGGAGCACGAACAAGCTGTAGGCGCCGTCGCGGAGGCTGCCGCAGATTCCCAGGATACGCATTACGATGCGCGTTCGCCAAGGCCGGGCCGCCGACATGTCGAACGGTTCGCAGATGGTCAACATGACGGAAGAAGATGACGCGGCAGTCGACCGCACCGAGTGGACGATCACGACGACATGCCGCCGCTGCCGGGCGGCGTGGAACTTGGCTCCCAGCGTCATCGGCACCAACAGTGACGGCAAGGCGTTCTTCCGGCGTCAGCCGGAGTCCGAGGCCGAACTCATGGAGGCATGGCGCGCCGCGGTAGCGTGTCCGACCGGCTCGATCAAGGCGCCGCGCGGACTGAAGGTACCCGAGGACGTGTTCCCGCAGCTCTTGTCCGAGAATTTGTGGCGTCTCGGTTATAACGACAACAGCAGCGCCGGCGCGCATCCGTTTTTCATCCGCAGCAAGAGCGGTCTCAACTTCATGGTTGACGGCCCACGATTCGTTTCCAAGGTCGTCAAGTTCATCGAAGAACAGGGTGGATTGGACCACGTGCTGCTGACGCACCGCGACGATGTCGGATCTTCGGCGCGCTACGCGGAGCACTTCGGCGCGCGTTTGTGGATCCACGAGAACGACCGCGCGGCTGCGCCCGAAGCCACCGACATCTTGACCGGTTACGACACCTCGGAGCCGATCGCCGGCTGCACGGTGATTCCGATTCCCGGTCACACCATCGGCAGCGTCGCCTTCCTGATCGACGAGAAGCTGTTCGTCGGTGATTCGCTCGGTTGGGAATTGTCCGCAAGCCAGCTCTGGACCAACCCGATTTTCTGCTGGGACGATTGGGAGATGCAGCGCCGTTCGCTGCGGCGCCTACAGGATGTTCGCTTCACCTACGTGTGCTCCGGGCACAACTCGAGCATCGAATTCTCCCACGAACGCATGCAGACCGAGTTGGCGAACACGCTGGCCTACCTTGACACCCTGCCGTGGAGTCCGCCGACCCATCTGCCGACCGGTGCGGCGATTCCGGAAGCCCGCATTCAAGAGCGCGATCGCCGGGTCGCGCTGGTCAAGAACGATTTCTACGCAACCTTAGCTCACGCGGGATAGTGCTTAAACGATCGGCGTTTCTTGTCACGACGGCCGCCGCCGCGGTGGTGCCGCGAGCGCTCGCGGCGCAGTCGATGACGACGCTGCGCATCGCCTCGACGCCGCAGATGTCCGTGTCGGCGGCGCTGTACGCGCAAGCCAGCTCGGCCTTTCAGAAGAACGGAATGGACGTCTCGATCGTCTCGATGAACAGCGGTGCCGCGATGATCGCCGCGATCCTGGGCGGCTCGCTCGATGTCGCCAATATCAGCCTGTTGAACCTGGTGGAAGCGCACGCGCGCAATCTGCCCCTCGTCGTCGAGTATGCTGCCACGATCTACGATGCGGATATTCGCGATGCCATCGGGATCATCGTCGCAGCCGACTCGCCGATCCGATCCGGCCGCGACATGACCGGCAAGACGTTGGCCGTCCCGGCGCTCGGCGATACGTTCACGATCGCGAGTTCCACCTGGATCGACAAAACCGGCGGTGACTCGAGCACGGTCAAATTTCTCGAGTTGCCGAACGCGGCTGCCGCCGATGCCATCGCCGGCGGCCGCGTCGATGCGGCGGTTCTCGCGCAGCCGACCCTGAAAAACGCCGTCGCCGCCGGGAAATGCCGCATCATCGCCGACCCCTTTGCGGCAATTGCGCCGCGGTTCGTATCGACGGTCTACGCGTGTTCGAGCAATTTCGCGGCCACAAAACCGGCGGTCGTGGCGCGCTTTCGTAAAGTCATCAACGACTCCAGCGCGTACGTCAATCAGCACGTTCCGGAGGTGCTGCCGCTCATGGCGAAGTTCACCGGCGCCGACCTCTCGGTGCTGGCCGGTTTACCGTTCACGCGCATGGGCACCAGCACCTCACTCAAAGATGCGCGAGCCACGATCCAGCCGTTGATCGACGCCGCCGCAAAATACAAAACGATCGCGCACACCTACGACGCCAAAGAGATGATCGACCCCACAGCGTTGGCGTAGTTACTATAGCTCGAGAAACTCGGGCTCGATCGTGCCTAGCCGCTGGGGCCCGTTGGGCGTGATGATGACCGAATCGCCCCAGACGACGGGGACGTAGCCTTCGCGCGCGACGACCGGCTTGATGATATAGGACGCGTTTTCCTCGAGCATCCAGCGCTTCGTCTGCTCGTCGGCGGAGAAGACGTACATCGGCGCGTCGTCACCGACACCGCGTCCGTGCATCAGAAAGCGGATCGTGTACGGCGTACCCTTAGCGACGGCTTCGGTCCGCGCGGCGAGATCTCCGAGCGCTATGCCGGGGCGAGCGAGGTCGCTGCACACCGCTAACGCCTCTTGCTGCACGCGCCACATGTCGCGATATGCGGCCGGAAGCTTCCCCAGTACCAATTGCACCGTCACCTGTCCGCAATAGCCGAGGCAACGGCCCTCAACTTCGATCCGAATGAAATCGCCTGAAGCGAAACGGCGCGACGTCGGAGGCCCGGCGGAGAACGACGGCTCCGGAGGTCCGGCCGACCACATGATCATCGCCGGTATCTCGCTGCCGCGCTCGATCATCGCGCTCAGCATCGCTGCATAGACCGCGTTCTCGGTGGCGCCGGGTTGAGCCGTCACCTGCACCGCGCGGATCGCTGCCTCGGCGTACTCGACGCTCGTCCGCAGAGCGTCGATCTCTTCCGCTCCTTTAGTGTAGCGAGCGAGGTCGAGCAAATGCGTGCAGTCGGAAAGCGTTGCGTCCGGAAACGCCGCGCTCAGCTTCTGATAGAAGCCGTACGCGACGATGCCGTCGGCGAAGCGCGGGACGCCGGAAAGGCCGGCCAGGCCGATGCGCGGACGCGTGAGGCCGAGCTCGTTGAGGCGCTCGATGAGGCCGTCACCGAAGGCGCGGCCGCTGGTCCGGATGTCGCTGATCCAGTCCTGTTGCGCGCGCCATTTGCCGGCGGAGACGTCGGGCACCACGATCGCGGTCGCGTCGCCGGCGAGCGGGAACACGGCGCCGACCTCAAACGAGTATCCGCCGATCCCGGTCAGATACCGCGTATACGCCGAGAAGTGATCGTGATGGCCGGTGTGCGGCGGGGCGACGATGACGTCGAGCCCGTCTTTCGCCATGAGATCTCGCACGCGTCCCCAACGCCGGTCGCGCTCGGCCGTGGAAAACATCTCGGGTTAGGGTACCGGGTGTCCGCCGGGGGAACTCGAGGAGTCGAAACGGTTCGCAGCCGGATTCCAGTGGACGAGGATGAAGATCGTCTGACCGGCGCCGCTCTGATTGCCGAACCGGAAGTCGAAGATGCCGTTCGGCACAACGAAGTGATCGATGTGCGCGATGTAGTTGCGCACCTGCTCCGCCGTCGGGTCGGGCGGCAAGTGGCGCAAGGCGTCGATCACGACCATCGTGATGTCCCAGTCGCTCGAATACGCGCCGTCGCTCGGCAAACCCGCAGCGTGCATCACGCGCCGGAAGATCGCTTGCTGATCTTTCACGGCCTTGGGCACGCGCGAGTCTTCGGCCCAAATCGGACTCACGAGGAAGTGCATGTCGGTCGGCATGAACCCGGCGAGCGCTTTGACCTGGGTGGCACTCGCGTTGCCGCCCGCCTCGATCAGGGGTAGCGCATCGAGGCCCGCATCGTGGAGTCCGTGCGCGACGGTGCCGAACGCGGTTCCAAGGTTCCAGCTGATCAGCGCTTGCGGGTTGGCGGCCTTGATTTGGGCCACTTGCGCCGCCACGCTGACGTCTTGCGGCGAGAAGTGCAAGTGCGCTACCAGCTGCATCGAACGGAATTCGGGGTAGCTAAAAGCCGCTTCGGTCGCGCGATCCAGGGCCTGTCCGGTCGCGTCGGTGGAATCGAGCATCGCCACCCGCCGCAATCCGCGCGCTTGGAGGTAGCGCAGCGTGACCACGCCGCCGTCGATCGGGTCCCCGCCCTGCACGAACATGTAGCCGCCGGACGGCGGGTTGATGAACGGGGACACGCAGTACATAACCGGACCGTGCGCGATGAGGCCGATCACGGCATTGCACGACGCGGTCGCCATCGGTCCGATCGCGACCGCAACTTGCTTCGCAATCAACCCGTTGACGAGCTGCACCGCAACTTGCGGGTTGGTCTGGTCGTCGAGCACGGTCATCTTGATCGGCCGGCCGTGGATGCCGCCGGTCGAATTGACGTAGCCTTCGATGGCTTTGAAGGCCTGGGCGGCGGGTGCGCCGAGAAACGCGGCGGGCCCGGTGACCGCGAAGATGCCGTTGAGTTCGTAGGGGGCGCGGTCTTGCGCCCGTGCGCCGGGGCTCGCGGACGCGGCCAGCAAAGCGATGAGCGCAAGCGCGAGCAGCGAGCGGAAGGCGATGGCGTGCATCAAGCCTCGTTGCGCAGTGCGGCCGCGATCTCATCCCAGCGGATGCCGTCCAGCGCAAGTTCGGGCGCGGGCTGGGCGCATGTCGGGCACGCCCGTCCGGCCAAGTTTTCGGTGTACCACCGGCAACTGCGTGCGTAGCCGTCCTGCGGGATCGTCGTCTCGTCCCACTCGATGCGGTGCAGCCGGGTGCCGCAGCGCTCGCAATACCAGGCCACGCCTTCGCGGCCCGGGCGCAGCGCCTTGTAGCGCAGGTGCAACGACGGTTCGCTCGGCACGATGCGGTGCGGCGTGCCCGCCGGGACGTAGACGAAGTCCCCCGGCAGCATGCGGTGCCAGTTCACCGGCGAGTCCTTGAATTCGACCCGGGCTTCACCGCTGAGCGCAACCAGCATCGTGTCCTTGGCGCAGATCAGATGGAACGGCTGGGGGCGGTCGTTACGGCTGAGGTGCAGCTGCGGATCGATGTGCGCGAGCACGATCGGCTGCTCGTCGTACGGTCCCGCGTCCGCTTGCAGCTCGAAGATATCGAGAAAGCGTTTACGATCGAGTGCAAACGCCTCGGCCGGTGCGCTCACGCGGTCGACTTCGCGCGTTCGAGGAGCGCGGCGCGAGCCTGGGCGGCGGCGTCGTGCGAGCGGGTATTGAGCGTCCACCCCCAAGCCTCGATCGGAAACCGGTCGGCGACCTTGCCGCAGCGTTTGCACGTGCGGTTCGCGATGTCGGCGTTGAACCGTTCGGCCGCTTCGCTCGAGTACCGCGTGGTGAGCAACATCTCGCTCGCGTGTGGATCGTACTCGCCGGACGGCGTCGCGTCGTACGCGAATTCGAACAGGATCTCGTTGCAGCCGCAACGCCAGAACACGCGCTCGCGCTGCTCGCGATCGTCGGGCTGGCGCTGCGTGATGACGATCAGCAAGTAATTTTGCGGATCTTTCGGGTCTTTCAGGAAAGCCTGCACGCCGTGCAGCAGCGGTGCGATCATCACCGTACCGGTCGGCTTCATCGTGCCGCGGCCGCCCATCACGAGCGCCACCTCTTCCTCGGTGTTCTCGTGGAAGAAGTGGCCGTACTCGGCGTCTTCACCGCCCATGAACAGCGTCACGCCGGGGACGATCGAACCGCGATGCACGTACGGAAACATCGTCGCCAAGGACGTGTTCGCCATCCAGGCGGCCTCGTAGACGTTCGTGCGCAACGGCGGCCGGTCGGGCGACGGCGGCGGAATCTGCGCCGAAAGCTCGGTCGAGAAGTCCGATTCGACGATCACGAGCGGGCCGTCTGCGGCAGGCGGTGGAGCGCGTCGTAGACGCGTTCCGACGTGATCCCGAGCGCGGTGAGCCGCACGCCGCAGGCGGCTTCGATCGCGTTCGCGATCGCGGGCGCGACGCCGGCGACGTTGAACTCGCCGGCGGCCTTGGCACCGTACGCGCCGGGGCCGCCGGTCGGCGGCAGCTGGATCACCCGGAACGGCGGCATGTCGCGCTGGGTCGGGAGCTTGTAATCCGAGAGCGCGGCGTTCACGATGCGTCCGTCTTCGAGCACGATCTCCTCGGTCAACGCGCTGCCGAGACCCATGAGGAACCCGCCGTCGATCTGCCCTTTGTGGGCGAGCGGGTTGATGATCTGTCCGACGTCGGCGACGAACACGATCTCGTGCACTTTGATCGTTCCGGTCTCCGCGTCGATCGAGACGTCGGCTCCGTACGCGCCGAAGTTCAGATACATCGCATGGCCCGGCGCGTGCACTTGCGAGCCCTCGGCGGTGAAGGTCACCGGCCCGCTTTTCGTCACCGCCCGCACCGCGTCGTTCCACGGCAGATGGCCGGCGCCGGCGCCGGCAAAGAGCGCGCGAATCTTGTTTGCGGCATCGACGGCGGCGTGACTGAGAATGTTGGTTCCCTTGCTACCGCCGATTCCGGGGTCCAACGGGACGTCGCGCGTGCTGCCGCGCGTCACCGTGATGCGCTCGGAATCGATGCCGAGCTCGGCGGCGAGCACGCGCTGGATCACCGTGTGTTGGCCGACGCCCGGTTCGACCGCGCCGGTGTGGACGGCGAGCCCGCCATCGGGCTGCACGGTGACGATGAAGCTCGTTTGGCCGCCGGCGATGTGCCGCGCGCTCAGCGCGAGTCCGCGACCGCGGCCGGCCGGGAGCGGCTCGTCCCAGTGCATCGCCTCGCGTAAGGCTACCAGAACTTCGCGCGAGCGCGACTCGGTCACCGGGTTCCCTTCGATATCGGTATCACCGTCGGCAATCGCGTTCTTCAGGCGCAACACGAGCGGATCGATCCGAAGCTCGTGCGCGACGACGTCGATCATCGATTCGAGCGCAAACAGGATCTGCACGTCACCGGGTGCGCGCATGAATGCGGCCGGAACCGTATTGGTGTACACCGCGGCGCGTTCCATCCGCATGTTGTCGAGCTGATAGGGCAGCTTCGGCGGCCGGCCGGGCAGGACGCCCGGCGCCGGTTTGTTCGCGCCGTATGCCCCGCCGTCGAAGATCGTCGTGAAGTCGAGCGCCAGCATCGTGCCGTCGTTGGTCGTGGCGATCCGAACGCGGGTCGTCGAGGCGTGACGCACGTGGCTCGAGCGCACGTCTTCGAGATACGAGCGAACGTGTTTGATCGGCCGGCCGGTCGCACGCGCGAGAAACGCCAGCGCGGGGCCTTCGATGCCGAGACCCTTGGCGCCGAACTCACCGCCGATATAACTCGGATCGACGACGACGTGGTCGTTGTCGAGCTCGAGGACCTGCGCCATCGTGTCGCGCAGCTTGAACGGGCCTTTGTGACTCGAAACCACGTGCAGCACGCCGGCGCCGTCAAACCACACCAGCGTCGCGCGCGGCTCGAGATAGCCGGCATGATACCGCGGCGTCGTGAACGTGCGCTCGAAAACGCGATCGGCCTTGGCGAACGCCGCGTCGGGATCGCCCTTCACATGAATCTCGTGGCCTTGCATGTTGGGGTGCGGCATGGGCGAGCGCGGCGGCCCGGCGTACTTGAACGACGCGACGTTCGGGTGGGTGAGCGGCGCACCGGGCGCGATGGCCGCCATGGCGTCCAGTTGCGCCGGGAGCTCTTCGTACGTCACGTCGACCAGGGCTGCCGCTTGGCTAGCCGCTTCGCGCGTCTCGGCCGCCACCGCGGCGACGAACTCGCCGACGAACGTGGCCTCACCGTACGCCAGCACCGGCCAATCCTTGAGGAGGTTCCCGAAGCGGCGCTCGCCGACGTCTTGACCGGTGAGCACCGCGCGCACGCCCGGAACCGCCCGCGCCGCCGTCGTGTCGATCGCGACGATCTTGGCCCGCGGATACGGGGACTCGGCGAACGCCGCCCAGAGCATCCCTTCGCGGGAAATGTCGGCGGTGTAGATCGCCTCTCCGCGGACTTTGATCTCGCCGTCGATGCGCGCTTCGTCGCCCGCGAGGAAGGTGCGTGCCGCTTGGCCGGCGTCGGTAACGGTGGTCGTTGACATGGCCCGGAAAGCTTGGCGATCCCGGCCCGAAAGTCCGCGTTGGGCCCGGCTACGGGGAGAGGGCGAAGACGTAGATCATCCCGGCGCCGGCCCCGCGTAACGACGCGACGGACGTGTTGCCGCTGCTCGCCGCAACGTATTGTTTGCCCCCGACCGTGTACGTCACGACGCCGCCGGCCATCGGTGCGCCGGTTTGGAACTGGTAGAGCACCTTGCCGCTCGCCGCGTCGAAGACGTCGAAGAGCCCTGTGTACTCGCCGGTGAAGAGCACGCCGCCGGCGGTGACGGTGATGCCGGCGACCATCGGGCCCGCGGCGTGGTACGTCCAAGCGAACTTGCCCGTGAGCGGATCGACGGCGTGCAGCCAGCCGGTGCGCTCGGGTGCCCGTTCGCCCGAACCGTTCGAGCTGCCGAGGAACGGTTTTCCCGAAACGTATTGTATCGGACCGCGCTTGATCGTCGAGCACCAGTCGATCGAGTTCACGTACGTCAGGTGTTCGAGCGGGCTATACGCCGGGCCGTTCCATTGCACGCCCATGTTGGGGCAGAAGAACGTCCCGTCGGGCGTGATCGGCAGATCGGGATTGGTGATCGTCGTGACCGGAACGTTCTCGACGACCGCGTGCGTGTTCGCGTCGATCACGAACAAGCGCCCGTCCTTGCCGGCAAACGCCATCAGCTTGCGTCCGTTCGCCGCGATGAACATCGACGGCGGCGTCGTGGTGTCCCAATCGTGATAGTCGTTGGGAACCAGCTGGAAGTACCACTTGAGGTGACCGGTGTTGGTGTCGAGCGCGACCTCGGAATCGGTGTAGAGGTTCTTGCCTTTGCGATAATCCGGCGCATAGTCGGGCGCGGGATTGCCGATCGGGAAGTAGACGGTGTTCGAAGCGGGATCGAGCGTCGCCGACGTCCACCAGCTGCCGCCGCCCGTCGCCGCGGCATCGGCACTGCCCCACGTGCTCGCGCCGGGTTCGTTGCCGGTCGGGATCGCGTCGAACGTCCACAGCAGCTTGCCGTCGGCGGTCGAGAATGCCATGACTTTGCCCTTTACGCCGAACTCGGCACCGGTCAGGCCGATGAACACCTTGCCGTCGTAGGCGAGCGGCGAACCGCCGACCGACGTGCCGTTGCTCGAGTCGGCGACCTCGACGTTCCAGAGCGTTTTGCCGGTGGCGGCGTCGAGCGCGATCAGGTGCGCGTCGGAGGTGCCGCGATAGAGCACGCCGTCGAGCAGCGCCACGCCGCGGTCGGCGATGCCGACTTTCTTGCCGGTCGGCTTGTACGAGACGCGCCAGTGCAACGCGCACGTTTTCGCATCGAGCGCGAACGTGTCGTCGTCCTGCGTGAAGTACATCGTGCCGTCTTGCACGATGAGCCCGCTCTGCATCGGCCCCGCCGTGCCGACCTGGTACGCGCAGACCGGGCGCAAGTTTGCCGCGTTCGTGCGGTCGATCTGCGTCAGCGTCGAATACCGGTCGCCCGAGTAGGATCCGTTGAACGTCGGTACGTTGTCGCTGGTGGCCGCCCAGGCCGGGGTGCCGGCGGCCAACACGATGGCGAGGGCGAAGATGAACGGTCGCTGCATGGATGCGCCTTCGCTACCTCCGGCGATCTCCCGCTGTGATGCGGGTGATGACATGCTATCATAGGCCGGTGAAACGGGCCGATGTTGTCATTGTGGGTGCCGGACTCGCCGGACTCGTTGCCGCGATTGAGGCGCGAGCGCACGATGCGGACGTGCTGGTGCTGGACAAGTTGCCGGACCCGGCGCGTTGGAATGCCGTCGGCCCGCTTCCGGGTGGTATAGGCAACGATACGTGGCGTTCCGGCGGCGGCGGACTCGCGCGTTTCGAACGAGACGTCCTGGTCGAGCATCTTCCCGGCGGATCGGATGAACTGGCGGCCGGACGCGACCCGGTTGATGTCCTCCTCGAGCGGCATATGGAGCGTGGCGAGGGCGAGATCAACGTGGAGCTCTTGCGCACCTATTGTAACCGCATTTTCGACGATTGCTGCTGGCTTCGCGATGAGATCGGCCTGCAATACGATGAAGCGCGAGGACGCAATGTAAAAGACGTCGGCATCGGGCTTTTCAAATGGCTCCACAAGACGGCAATTGAACGCGGTGTGCGAATGCTGTTTTCGACACGCGTGGAGTCACTCGTGTTCGACGATGCCGGCGCGGTTAGCGGCGTTCGTGCCTCAACGGACGGCGCGAGCTTTGAAGTCGCGGCACGCGCGGTGATCCTCGCTACCGGTGGTTTTCAAGGCAATCGCGATATGCTCGCAAAGTACGCCGGTCGCGCGCTCAGCGAAGACGTGATAACGGTCGGCAGTCCGGATAACACCGGCGATGGTCATCGCATGGCGCTCGAGGCGGGCGCGGTGATGCGGCACCTCGATGTTTGCCACGTCCGCACCACCGATAATTTTTTCGGCCAGGGCCCGTCGCGCTATCTCCTCCACATCTATCCGTTGGGCATTTACTTCAACCGCAATTTCGAACGCTTTATCGATGAAGGCGTCGAGGATAGCGATACGATCGCCAATGCCATCGCTTTGCAGCCCGGGGCTATTGCCGGCCTCATCTTCGACGACAAAGCGCGCCAAAAATTTTCCGAGGAATACAATGCGTACCCGCGGCGTGAGCAGCTCATCTGTACCGCTGGCAGCATCGCCGAATTGGCCGCAAGAATGCAGGTCTCGCCGGAAGGCCTCGGCCGGCTCGTCGATGCGTTCAATGCGAGCGTCAAAGACGAACAGGCCTCCGGGCCGAACCTTCCAAAAACGCGTTCAGCTCTGCCGATCGACACGCCGCCCTTCCACGGGTTCTATCCGGTGCGGCCGGCCTTGAACCATACGCTCGGCGGCGTCATCGTCGACGGCGCGAGCTCGCAGGTTCTCGACGCGAACGGCCGGCCGATTGCGGGCCTCTTTGCGGCGGGCACGCTGGTGAACTGGGCCAATGGCAGGCCTCTCGAGTTGGACGGCATCAGGAGTTACAAAGGCAGTTATCACGCCGGCGCCAGCAGCGGTGCCGGCATCGCCCTGGTGTCAGGCCGGCTCGCGGCACAGCACGCGGTAGGAATGCTGATGAATGCGTAGGTCATATCATGCGCTCCGAGCAGCACTGTGCTTAGCCGCGTTCGTATGCGCCGTTGTCGGCTCGGGCCTTGCGTTGGCGACGAAGGTGTTCGCTCAAGCAACCCCGGTTTTGCCGACGGTGCGGGTTGCGACGCAAGCGTTCGACGACATGATCGCGATGCTCTACGCACAGCGCATGGGTTGGTTTGCGCGGGCGGGGCTCGACGTCCAGGTGGAACGTCAGACGACGAGCGGAGCCGCGATCGGCGCCGCCATATTGGGCGGGACCTTCGACATCGGCAAGATGGGCTTGTCCGACGTCATCGAGGCGCACGAGAAGGGTATCCCATTCGTCGTCATCGCGCCCGCGGGCATCTACACCAGCGCGGTACCGATCAGCGGACTTCTCGTCCTGAAGAACGGCCCGATCTTCAGCGGGAAGGATCTCAACGGCAAGATCGTCGCCCAAACGTCGCTGGGGGACATCGGCTCCGTCACGCTCGATTCCTGGATGGATCAAAACGGCGGCGATTGGCGATCGATTCGCTACGTGGAAATGCCGATGTCCGCGATCCCCGCCGCCATCGAAGCGGGCCGTGTGGACGCCGGCGGAAGCCTGGAACCCGTCTTGGCGCAGGCGCTTGCATCGGGAAAGTTTCGTTTCATTCCGACGTACTCGGCCGTAGCACCGGCCTTCGTCTATGCCGTCTGGGTGACGACCCGCGACTGGGCCGACCAACACCGGGCCATCGTCAAGACCCTCGCGGCGGTCCTAGCCCAGTCCGCCACGTACACGAACGCCCATCATGCCGATACCGCCGCAATGCTTTCCGACTTCTCCTCGATCCCGGTCGAACGGATCGAAAGCATGCCGCGCATCACGATCGGCACCACGCTGCGCGCCTCACAGATCCAGCCGTTGATCGAGGCCGCCGTGCGCGACCATACCATCGCGCATGCCTTCCCGGCCGCGGAAATCCTCGACGCCGACACGACGACGAAGTAAGCTAGCGCGATGCCGTGTCGGGCGGCTTGATGAGCAGCGAGAAATCCTCGGCCGGCATCGGCCGTGCGTAGAAGTACCCCTGACCGAGTTCGCAGCCGACACCGCGCAGCACCGCAGCCTGCTCTTCGGTCTCGATGCCTTCGGCCAGCGTCGCAAACGAGAACGCGCGCGCGATGGACAGCAGAACTTCGACGAGCGATCTGTCTCCCTTGTCGTGCGGCAGGCCACTGACGAACACGCGGTCGATCTTGAGCACGTCGATCGGCAAGCGCTTGAGATGCTGAAGCGATGTGTAACCGGTACCGAAGTCGTCGAGCGCGATGAAGAGACCGGCTTTGTGCAGCGCGTTCATGATGGTCAACGTTTCGTCGACGTTTGCCATCGCCACGCTCTCGTTGATCTCGACGCCGATGCCCCAGAGATCGTCGCCGAGTTCATGTAAGCGCGAAAGGAGCGCCGGGTCTTTGAACTCAGCCCCCGACAAATTGAACCAGATGTGAAAGTCCGGATTGGCGGTGCGCCAAGGCCGCGAAAGGCGCGCCGCTTCGTGCATGACCCAGGCACCGATCTGCGTTACGAGGCCGGTTTGCTCGGCGAACGGAATGAAGGCACCGGGTCCGAGTAAACCCTGCTCGGGGTGCTGCCAGCGAATCAGCGCTTCCGCACCGTCGATCTTGCCGTTAACCAGGCTAACGTGCGGTTGGAAGTACAGGACGAATTCGTTGCGGTCCAGGGCCGCCAACAAAGCATCTCTCACGGACGATCTGGCGTTTGGCGGGGCTTGATCCATGCCCTTCGCGTTTGGGTGGGATGGAGGCCGCGTCAGAGATCTTCCGACACGGTGATCCGGTCGCATTACGACGACCGAATGCGTCGCCCGCGCGTCTAGTGTACTCAGCGGAGTGGCGAAAGCGGCAGCCGAAAGCCCGTAGCCGCTTCTCAGCGCGCTGGTTCGGCGCCGTCCTCGTCGCTTGCGGCCTCGTGCTGCCCACGCCGGCCGGTAGCGATGCGGCACTTCCCACGGTCAGCGGCCCGATTGCGGCCACCGGCATTCCCGGCAATCCGGCGCACGACTACCCGTTCTTCGCGCCCGCCCGGCCCAGTAGGATGCAGAATCGCGCAACGCAGATCTTTCCGTCGGCCTTCTGGGCGGAACTCAAAGCACAGCGGCTCATCGAGCCGGATGCCGGGCTGCCCGAAGTTACGTCGTAACGGAAACCCGTTTCAGCAACCGCCGCTGCCCGGGGTCGAAGTCGTTCCGGGCATGCGTCACACACCGGTTATCCCAAACGACCGTATCCCCCGGCCGCCACGCGTGCACATACACATCCGCGCATCGCTCGATATACGCGAATAGCTCCTCGAGCACGGCTTGGCTCTCTGCTTCCGGCAGCTCGAGGATCTGTTCCGTCATCAACCGGCAAACGAATAACGCATCCTCGCCGGTAACTTCATGCCGGCGCACGACCGGCTGCACCGCCCGCGGCGCCCGCTCGTCCCGAACCTTCATACTTCGATCCGTCGCGGTGTAGTCGTAGACGTTCAACGCCGTCAGCCCCGTCAGTTTTTTCTTGAGTGCTTCCGGCAACGAAGTAAAGACGCTGCACATATTCGCAAACCGTGTCTCGCCGCCGGTCGGCGGTACCTCGATCGCGTGCAAGATCCCGCCCGTATACGGCGTGGGCTGATGCAACCCGTCGTAGTGCCAATCCATCTCTCCGTCCGGCAAACTGCCCAGCGCGACCCCGTCATCATCTCGAATGTTCGAGATGATCATGATCTCCGGCCGCACCCCGAGGGGCGACCGCATCGCTTTCGAAACGAGCACCGGCCCGAACGACGACGCAAAATCCACCTGAGCATCTTCGCTCAACGAAACGTCGCGCAAAACAAGCACATGATACCGATGCCAAGCCGCACGCAACGCCGCCCGATCCGCATCCGTAATCGCGGCAGGATCGAACCCCGAAACCAGCCCGCCGATCCGGGGTGTCAGCGCCGCAACATCGATCCGGCTACCGGTGGCCACGTTCATCTGCATCTATCAGTGTTCGAATCGACTACCGGCTGTCCCCGCGGACCACGCCGTCAAGGACGGCCGACGTTTCCTCTCTAATTGTATGCGTGCCTCGCCGGCGGCAAGGAGGCGGAATGAAACTGCGGCCGGGTCCGGGCGCGACGGCGCGTAATGCAAAGGCTCTTCTGGGACCGCTTCTAGAGCAGTCTGTCGTTGGTATTTACCTCCTCGACCACGACGGTACGATCGCTTACATCAATCCGCGTTTTGCCGAGCTGTGCGGCTATTTGCAAGACGAAATGATCGGCCGGCCTTTCCTTGACTTCGTGGCCGACGAAGAGGTCGCTGAGCGGCGCCGCATTTTCGCCGAAATCATCGACCGCCACGGGGATGGCCCGCGGATGGTGGGCTGGTTCAAAGCCAAAAATGGCGGACGGATTGCCCTGCTCACGCAGAGCACCGCCGTTTTGAACGAAGGGAAGCCGGCGCTGATCGGCATTGCCGTCGACGTCTCCGATCGCTATGAGGTCATGCGCACTCTTACGCGCGCGTATCACGCACTGCGCATCTTGGGCGAAGCGAGTGCTGCGTTCGTCCGCGCTCGCGATGAGGGCGAACTGCTCCAGGGAATGTGCGACTTTGCCCTCGCTACCGGCGGCTACTCGCTCGCGTGGGTGGGCCGCGCCGAACCGGACAAGTCCGTGCGCCCGTTGGCGCAGAGCGGCAACGTTGACGTTTTGGATCAGTTTCCCGTGCGGTGGGACGACTCGGACCGTGCGCAAGGGCCCACGGGCACCGCGATCCGCACCGGCTCACGCGCCATCGTTCGCGCGGGTGACGCGCGGCTTGCACCCTGGACAAACCATCTGCGTACGAACCCCGACCGCGCCATCATCGCCTTTCCACTCCTCGACGACGAGGGAGTTTTCGGATCGCTGACGCTCGCTTCCGAAGACCCGCAAGCGTTCGGTTCCGATGAAATCGCCGTCCTCGACCAACTGGCGAACAACATCGCCTATGGTATGACTGCGTTGCGCAACCGCAAAGCGTTGGGTGCGGCCGAAGAGCGCTCCCGCGCACACGCATCGCGCCTGGAAGTGCTGTGGCGAATTGCCACTAACCCGACGCTCACCGGCGACGAGTTGACGCTGGCAATGTTGGCCGAAACCACAAGCGCGATCCGGCCCGGAAGCCCCTTCATGGGGGCGCTCTTTCGGATTAGCGGAGATGACGTCGTCGTCGAAGCCGTGTGTGAAACGCCCGAGTATGCGGCGACCGCGCGCGGTACGGCCGACATCCGGGCGGGATTGCGCGTCGGCCTTGCGGGCACGGCTGTCGAACGCGTCCTGGAACTCGGTAATGGGACGCACACCTGGGACGATTTGCAGGCCGCGTTCGACACGCCGCGGGTGCAACGCATCGGCTGGCGCTCCACGATCGCCACGACGTTCGAATCCGGCCGCACGACCTACCTCTTGTGGTTCGCTTCCGTGGACCGGACCGGGAGCTGGGAAACGGAAGACCGGGCCTACATTGAGATTGCGGCGTCGTTCTTCGCAAACCAAGCGCAGATGCGTTGGCAGTTCAGCCAGCTCCAATACCATCAGACGCACGACGTGCTGACCGGACTCTTTAACCGCTCGCAATTCCGGTCGCAAGCACGCATGGCAACGATCGGTAGCAATTGTTTCGCAGTGATCGTCCTCGATGTGAACGCCTTTGCCGACGTGAACAAGACGTATGGCAACATGATCGGCGACGCCCTCCTCGTCGAGGTCGCCGCGGGCCTCTCCGAAAGCACGTTGCCCGGCGAGATTGCCGGACGCCTTTCAGGCGACACGTTCGCGGTTTTCATTCCCGAGCCGCGCTCGCACGAGTTCGTTCGCGAGCGCGCTCAACACTTCGTGCAGCGCTTCCAGCGGCCGTTCTCTACCGGCGACCGGGAGGGCAAGGAGTTCGTCACCCTCACCGCCTGCATCGGCATGGCCATCGCCCCGGAACACGGGACGAGCCTCGATACGCTCGTCACGCACGCCGGGATTGCGGTCGCAGCGGCCAAGGCTCGCGGTCACGGTACGATGGTCGCCTTCGAGCCGAGCATGGAAGGCGATGCCGAGCGTACGGTCAGGTTTCGGAATGAACTCGCCGTGGCGCTCGCCGACGGCCAGTTCGAACTGTATTTTCAGCCGCACCTGAACCTCCGGAACGGCGAGCGTTTCGGTTGTGAAGCGCTGATCCGCTGGCGGCACCCCGAACGTGGACTCATCCTGCCCGGCGAGTTCATTCCGGCCGCCGAACGCCTGGGCCTGATCCAGGATATCGACACGTGGGTCATGCACGAGGCGCTGCGGGCGGCGCGCGAGTTCGAACGCCAAGGGCGGATGCGCGTGTATTTCAATTTGTCCGGGCGCCATGCCGGCGACCCAAAGGTCGTCGAGGCGCTGCGGGAGGCTGCGGCGCAGGGGCTTTCGCTAGCGAACCTGGGCATCGAGATTACCGAAACCGATGCGATGCGCGATTTCGAGGCAACGCGCGCGGTCTGCATCGCGGCGCGCGAGCTCGGCGTTCGCGTTGCGCTTGACGATTTCGGCACCGGCTACTCCTCGCTCACGGCGCTCCGGCGCCTGCCGGTCGATCTCGTCAAAATCGATCGCAGCTTCGTCTCGGGCATCCTCGAGGACCGCTACGATGCAGCGCTCGTGGAGACGATCATTCATATGGCTCGGATCTTCGGCTGCGACGTGCTCGCTGAAGGCGTCGAACGGGAAGCCGAGATCGATTGGCTGCGAGAGCGTGAGTGCACCTTCGTGCAAGGCTACGCGATCGCGCATCCGCTGCCCATCGGAGCGTTCACCACCTGGCTCAAAGGGACTGCGTAACCTTGCTCTCACGCTGGCACATACCAATTCAGCCGTATCTGACAGCGCTGTTTGCCATCATCACGCTCGTCATCGGCTTATCGACGGCGGCGCTGTTCTACGACCGCATGAAGACCGCGAGCCTCAACGATGCGAACCTTGCCTTCGACCAAGTCTCCACAAGGATTGCCCAGCAGCTGTTGCAGGTCAGACTGGAAGTCCAGTACGGACTAGCTCTGGCGACGGCAGGAAGGCTAGCGAACACGCCATCTTTCAACGCGCGGCTGGCAGCGAAAGATGGCCTCTGGCTGCTGCTGAACGCGAACGGACTGGTGACCGCAGCCTACGTCGGGTATCCGAACGGCGATTTTCTGCTTTTTAGAAAAATTCGCGCCGGCGACCGGCCACCACCCTCGCTCCGCGGTTCGGCGGTATATCTGTTGCGCACGGTCGAGAACCGCGGCACCGGAGAAATCGCGCGACTCTCCTTTTACGACAGGAACCGCAAGCTGATCGCTGTTCGGGTAGATCCGAAGTTCCGTTTCGATCCCCGGACCCGGCCCTGGTTTCGGGCGGGGACCGATTCCGTCGCGCTTACACAGCCGTACCTGTTCGTTTCGGAAAATCGTCAGCGGATCGGGTCTTCGATGTCGTTGCGCTCCGTCGCCGGAAGCGTCTTCGGTGTCGACCTTGACTTAGACTCGACACCGGACTGGCTTGCCGGATTGCTTCCGACCCCTTCCGCCGTCGCAGCAGCTGTAGACGCAGCCTCCGGCGTCGTGTTCGTCTTCTCGGACCGCAAAATACTCGAAAGCATCAACCGGCAGCGCGCGGCTCCGGCGACGGTGTACGACATGCATTCCGCGCCGCTCGTGGCCGCGTTCGCCGACGCCCAACGCCGAACGTTTCCGGTAACGCATGGAACGTACACCGATTTGCAGCACCGAGTGTGGCTCTATACCGTAACGCCCGCAAAGGGGGCCAATGGCAAGGCCCTGCTGTTTCCGTTGATTCGCGGCGGAAAGACGGTCTTCATACCACGCGCAGTCCTGGTGCTCGCCGCCCCCGAGGACGAAGTGCTCGCGAGCGCGGCACGGGTTCGCAACGATGTACTCATCGTTTGCGCCGCGCTGTTGCTGGCCATGGTCCCAATCGCCTATTGGTTCTCGCAGTTGATATCGCGACCGCTCCATCGTCTCAGAGCCGACGCGCTCGCTTTGCGCAGCCTCGATTTTAGCGAACGGCCGCGGCGGAACTCGCTGATCACGGAACTCGACGAATTTTCAGATACGTTCGGAACGATGCGCTCGCACATCCGCGAACACAACGCGGCCGTTGCGAATTTTATTCCACACCAATTTCTGGAGCTGCTCGGACACCGCGACGTCAGAGGCCTGCAGTTGGGCGATCATTGCGAAAGCGTGATGACGATGCTGTTCTCCGACATTCGCGCATTCACGACGCTGTCCGGTTCCATGACGACGGCGGAGACCTTCCGCTTCGTAAACTCCTATCTCACGCACATCGGTCCGATCGTCCGCGAGAACGGCGGCTTCATCGACAAGTACATCGGCGATGCGATCTTTGCACTGTTCCCCGCCGGCCCCGGCGACGCCGTCGACGCGGCCGTCGCGATGCAGCGGCGCGTCGTTACCTATAACGAAGGGCGCGCGCGAGCGGGATACGCTCCGATCGCGATCGGGATCGGACTTCATCGCGGCGAACTCATGCTCGGAACGATCGGTGAGTCCCTTCGCTTCGAGACGACGGTGATCGCGGACGCCGTCAACATCGCTGCCCGGATGGAAGGCCTCACCAAGGCGTTCGGTGCCTTGATTTTGGCGAGCGGCGAGGTCATGGAGACCGTGGAACGGATGACCTACCGCACGCGCAAGCTCGGAGAGGTCCTCGTCAAGGGCGCGGTAAGGGCGATTACCGTGTATGAAGTCTGTGATGCCGATCCGTTCGATCTCTTGGAACACAAGATGCGAACCAACGAGGACTTCGAACGCGGCCGGCTGGCATACGCCGCCGGAGACTTCAAGACGGCCGAGCGGGTTTTTCGGGACGTCGCAGCGGGGGATGAACGCGATCAAGTGGCAGCATATTTCCGCGACCGGGCCGCCATTCTGGCGTCAGCGACCGACGTTGTTCTATGGGACGGCGTGGAGCACATGGAATCGAAGTGAGGAACCCCGGACGCGTGACCCAAAGCGGCTGAGGCGTACGCCGGACTAGGTCACACTAATCGATAGGCAATTCGGAGCGCATTTCGGCCTTCGCGGCTGATGTCGGCGGCCGCCGATCGTTGCGATACACGAGGCGCGATTCATGCGGTAACGAGCCCGGCCGAGAGATCGAGCGCCGCGTCGTACTCCGCGGGCATCGCCACTTGACGCGACAGGATGATCTCGCGGCGCTCTTGCGCCGATTGCACGATCGCGAGCGTCGCTTCGAGTGTCGCGCGTCCCCATGCGCCGCTGTGAAATAGCGGCAGACCCTGCATCACGGCATCGTACATTTCGAGCAGCGCCCCGACCGTCGCACCGCCCTCGAGGTCGAAGTCTTGGCGGCCGATGCCGCGCACATCGATTTCGCGCCGCCCCCGATCGCCGTGAACCGTCACGCCGTACTTTGCCTGCCGCATGTCGCCGCGGTCGCAGCTCACCAGGATCATGCCGACGTCGGGATGCCCCCAGGGCCGCATGCCGCCGTCGTCTTTGTTCTTGGTCGGATCGTTGCTGCCGCCGATGCGAAAGGCTTCCTTCTCCCGTTCTTCGTCGCGCCGTCCGGAGCGCATCTCGTTGCGCACCGCGATGCGATCGGCATCCGTATAGCGGTTATGGTCGAGCGCACCCGGGAATAGCTCGCCGTGCATGAAGTAGCCGTAACCGTTGTGGACGATCGTCGACGGCGTGCCGTCCTCGAACTCGAGGTACGCGGTGTAGTAGCCGGGAATCGGCCGCTCCGGCATCCACTGCCCGGTCGTGCCGCGCACGCTGCGCAGAAGACCTCCGCCGAGCAGGCGCAGCGCATCGATCTGATGCGGGCTCTGGCGGTGGACGATGCCGCTGCCCGCTTCCAGCGAGAGTTCGTCGCCGGTGCGCGCGCGCAACATCCAGTCAGTGTACGACCAAATTAAGATCGACCGCACCTTACCGAGCTCGTCCTGGCTTATGCGCCGCATGACGCGAACCGGGATGCCGTAGCTCGAGGTGTGAGCCGCGAGCAGGTGGACGTCGTTGGCGCGTGCCGCCTCAACCATGTCGTCGGCTTCGGCCAACGTCACCGCCATCGGCTTTTCGACGAGAACGTGCTTCCCCGCACGCATCGCCGCCACCGCGTGGTCGCGATGATACTTGTTCGGCGTTGCGATCCATACCGCGTCGATCTCCGGATCGGCGCACAGCTCCGCGGCGGTCGCATACGCGCGCGTGCCGGCGAACCGCTCGACGAACCCCGTGCGCATCCGTTCGTTCGTATCCGCACCGGCGACAAGCGCAGCCTCCGGTAACGCCTCGATCGCCGGCAGCGCATGCGCCGCCCCTTGGCCGAGCCCGATGACACCCATTCTCAATTGCCGCATAGGCTCGAGGCTTGTGCAGCCGAAGCGCACCTCCTTTGAGTGGTGCCGGACGGCGGATACGTTGGGATCTACGATATGGCTCGACGTCCGCGCGTTCGGTCCGGGCAGTCGAACGGAGCCGCTTTACGCCGCGCCCTGGTGACGGTTAACCCGCACGACCTCGTACGAGTGGACGAGGGCATCGCTAGCTATGTTGCGTACGCGTTCCATTGCTTTCCGAGCGTCGCGGCATGCTCGGGCTTCTGACCTTGAAGTATCGCGATCGCCTTGAAGCCATCCGCAGTCCGCACGCTCGCTGGTCCCCAATTCCCCAGTTGGCGTCCTCAGCCTACCTTTTTTCGTGAACGAGCTAAAGCGGTATCAAAAAAAAGAGAGGTCCACGTTTTTGGTTAAGGAGCGTTCATGGCAGATACGATCAGACTCTCGAGCGTTGAGGGTGCAGGTAACTGGTGGAGATCGCTCACCTGGGCGGGCGAAGCATTGACGAATGGCGGTCTTCAGATCGAGATGACCCGCTACGGAATCGGTGCCAGCGAACCGCTCTTGCGCGTTGCTGCGGGCGAGGCCGACCTTGCCTGCACGCTCTCGGTTGCCGCAGCGCAGGCGGCGAAGGGACTCGGCTTGCACAAGAACGGCGAGGCGACCTCGATCCGCGGGCTGGCCCACTTGATTCGACCCAACCAGCATTACTTCAACATGATTCGCGCCGATGTCGGAATTCGCTCACTTGCCGAGATCGCCGAAAAGAAACCGAAGCTCGACATGTCGATCGGCGAAAAGGCCTACGTTTCCGGCCAGATTCCGGAAGTCTACATGCGTCACTACGGCGTCGAGCTCTTCCGCGACATCGAAGCGTGGGGCGGAAGTTTCCAAACGTCCCATCCGAACACCATTCCGCTCATCGCGCAGGGCAAAAGCAACTCGCTGATGCGCGAGGATACGCCGGCCGGTCCCGCCGGCGTCGCCGCGCAACTCTTCCCGTTCGTCTTGCTGCCGCTCGACGAGGATATCGCCGACCTCATCGAGCGCGATTACTGCGCGCCGAAGGTGACGATTCCGGCCGGCACGATACACGGTCAGAAAGAGCCTTGCCTCTCGGTCACCAACCCGGGCTTCGAGCTCATCGTCAACAAAGATTTGCCCGACGACGTCGCATACCGGATGGCGAAGGCGTTGGATCAATCGAGCGTCGAGGCTTTTGCAGCACAGGACGTCTTCTACAGCGTGCGCCATGCACCGAAGTCCACCGCTCCGCTCCACCCCGGAGCCGCGCGCTACTATCGCGAGCAGGGCGTGCTGAAATAGCCGCCATGGACCGAGGGAAAGGCCACCCGATCGTCTATCTGCACGAGAATGGCGGTCTGCAACCCTCACCGAGCCACGAATTGTTGGCGCAAACCTTTCGCGTCATCACTT
>JBEKXE010000025.1:0-39182 GCA_049512335.1 Candidatus Lustribacter sp. | reverse complement strand
ACCCCGGAGCCGATGCTGCCGGTGCGGCTCTACGTGGTGCGCATCATCGCCGTCGCCAATGCCGGAAATTTCGCCATGGGCGCGCTCTCGATGGGGATTACCGCGTTCTTGCCGACCTACGTGCAAGGCTCGATGGGGCTGTCGGCCGTGCTGGCCGGTGCGACGCTCGGCGTAACCTCCGCCAGTTGGACGATCGGCTCGTTGATCGGCGCACGTCTTCTGTCGCATATCAGCTATCGTTTCACGGCGGTCGCCGGCGGTGCGATGCTCGTCGGCGGCAGCGCGTTTCTGATCTCGCTCGAACCGTGGCGCGGCATCTGGTGGGCGCTGGCCGGCGGAACGGTGCTCGGGTTGGGCTTCGGTTTCGTCAACTTGGTCTTCACGGTCACGACGCAATCGGCGGTGGGCTGGGAGCAACGCGGCGCCGCGACCGCCTCGAACCAATTCATGCGCCAACTGGGTGCTTCGGTCGGCACGGCCGCATTCGGCGCCGTGTTCAATCTCGGGCTCTACGCGCGCGTGCCCAACGCCGGCGACGTCATCGCGCGCATGATGGATCCGGTCAAGCGCGCCGGCATCGCGCCGCTCGACGTGGAACGCTACGCGGCAGCGATCGCCGCGTCGCTGCACGACATCTATATCGTCCTGGGCTTGCTCGGCGTCGTGATCCTGATCCTCGCGGCTGCCGTGCCGGCTGAGCTGACGACCACCGATCCCGCGCCGGCGTAGCGCCTAGGAGCCGTCGAGCCACGCGACGATGTTCTCCACCGTGTCGCGGTAGAACACGTCGTAGGTCGCGTTCGTGACGAAGCCGACGTGCGAGGTCGCAACCACGTTGGGCAGCGTGCGGAACGGATGCGCCGCCGGTAACGGCTCCACGTCGTAGACGTCGAGTGCCGCACCGGCGATGCGCTTGCGCTCGAGTACGTCGATCAGCGCGGCTTCGTCGACCAGCGGGCCGCGCGACGTGTTGACGAACCAGGCCGCCGGCTTCATTGCGCCGAGCTCCGCGGCGCCGATGATGCCGCGCGAGCGGTTGCTCAGGATCAGGTGCACGGTCACGATGTCGGCTTGCCGAAACAGTTCGTCCTTGGTGACGTAGCGCGCGCCGGCAGCTTCGGCTTTCTCGGGCGTCAGGTTGGTGCTCCAAGCGATCACGTTCATGCCGAACGCCTGCGCGATGCGCGCGCTCGCCGAGCCGATGCGCCCCAAGCCCACGATCCCGATCGTGCGCTTCGCGAGGTCGTCGCCGACCGCGACCTGCCAGCCGCCGGCGCGCAGCGATGCGACCTCCGCCGGAATGTGCCGCACCAGCGCCAGGATCAGCGCCCACGTCAGCTCGATCGCGCCGCTCGAGGTGTAACCGGTGTTCGCTACCGTGATGCCGCGTTCGCGCGCCGCTTCGAGATCGATCGACGCGTTCTTGGGCCCGGTCGAGGCGATCAAACGCAAGCGCGGCAAGCGCTCGATGATCGCGCGCGGCAGCGGCGTGCGTTCGCGCATCACGCAGACGGCGTCGAACGGTTCGAGCCGCGCCACGACCGCATCGGGATCGCTCAGGTGGTCGCGAAAGACGACGATCTCAGCGCGTCCCGTGAGGGGCGACCAGTCGGCCATGCCCAAGGCCACGCCCTGATAGTCGTCGAGAATGGCGATTTTGACCGGCTTCATCTCATCCATTATACTTGCCGGATGGGTGATGTGGGCGACCGTTGCACGAAGTGCGGCCATCTACTCCAATCGCACGACCCGCAGCTGGGCTGCACGGAGCGCGTCCCCGGCACGATGGAACGAATGCCCGGCCCGTGCACTTGCGGCGCGCCGGAGGTCTTGGCCGACGTGATCCCGTTTCGTAGCCGCACCGAACGCAACGCCGCCTGGGATGCCGAATACCCCAGCGAATCCTAGCCCCGCCACCTGTCATCCCGAGCGTCGTCGCGCCACCTGTCATCCCGAGCGTCGTCGCGCCACCTGTCATCCCGAGCGTCGTCGAGGGATGCGCCCCAACCTCGGCGATCGAGTGCGAGCGCGAAGGCGCGAGCAGTGGAGAAAGACGCCGGTGGCGCGTTCCTCGACGGGCGCTCAACCTCGTTCGCGCCCCTCGGAATGACAGGGGTAATAAAGCGAGGTCGTGCCGCGCCTGTCATGCCGAGCGGCACCGGAGGATGTCGGACTGTCGTTAGCCCAGTGGGCCGAGGAGCGTTTCGCCGCCGTAGGTGTCGGGTTGGGCGGGGATCGTTTCGGGCCACGCGTTGGGCGCGGGATTCGGTCGCGTCGCAGCCGGACGCGCTTTGCCGTCCCAGCCGATTTGCTCCATCGAAAAATAGAGCTGCACGGCTTGACCGTCCGGATCGAGCACGTGCAGTGCGTAGTCGATGCCCGGATGCAAGGCGGGCGGCAGCTCGACGAAACGCGCCCCGCGCTGCGCGAGAAAGGCGCGCGCGTCGCGCAGCTGACGATACGTGCCGACCTGGAACCCGAACGCCAACGTCGTCGAGTCCGGCCGTAACGCGAGCGCTTCGCGCAGCTCGACCGGATAGAGTGCGATCGTGTGATGTTCGGTATTCGCCCTCAGGAAGACGCAACGCCGGCCGCCCCAGACGGTTTCCTCGGAAATCGTCAAGCCTAGCCGGTGAGTGTAGAACGCGACCGCAGCGTCGATGTCTTTCACGAACAGGCTCAGCGGGCCGCCTTTGATGATCTTGAACGGCCGCGGCAGCAGCACGCCGTCGACGTCGTAGCCGGCGCCGGCCAGCGAATCGCGGTTGGCCGAGCCCGCGTTGAGGTCTTCGCCGCGTTGTGCCGCGCGGCGCAGCTCCTCGTCCTCGGGAATCTGCGGCAACGGTGGCGTTTCGCGAAAAACGAACTCGTCCCAGGTCGGAAACGGCTTGCTGCGAGCATCCCAGCCGATCTGCTCCATGCCGTAATAGAGCTCGTTGGTGTGACCGTCGGGATCGTAGAAGTACGTGTGCCAGTTCGAGCCCGGCATGTCGCGGCCGCTGCGCTGGATCTTCAGCCCGTCGTTGGCGAGCCACTCGCGGCCGTTCACCACCTCGGCCAGGCTGCCGACTTGCCATGAGATCTGGTTGACCACCACGCCGGGCGCGAATGTGCGCAGCTTGTCCGTCGCTTCGCGGACGCGCTTGTTGAAGAGTACGAAGCTGTGATGATCGGTGCCGTAGCGCATGAAGTAGCCGCCCGCATCCCCGAAGCCCGCGATGTCCTCGGGCCGCTCCGCCCGCTCGCCCATGTCGCGGCGGTCCGAGATGCGCAGGCCGAGGTCTTCGGTGTAAAAACGAAGGCAGTCTTCCATGTGAATCGCGTTCAGGCCGAAGTGCCCGATCCGCCGGATCTTGAACGGCCGCTCGAGCAAGACGCCGCCCACGTCGTAGGTCGCGGCCTTCGTTTCGATCATTTTGGTGTCTCCGTTACTTCAGCGCTTCGGCCGTATACGAAGGGTCGTACAAGGCGCTCAGCGGCGGCATCGCGGGAATGATGCCGAACTGGACCTGATACTTCCCGACCGAATCGAGCCCCGTCTGCGACATTTTGAGATTCGGGCTGAACGCTTTCCATTTGCCGAAGTCGATGTCCCAGGAAGCGGCAGCGATCGCCGGGTCGACCTTCGCTTTGTCGACGAGCACGGCCACCGAGCCGGCTTTGTTCGCATAGCCGTACTGAATCGCTTTACGCAGCCCGCGCAAGAACTTCACCACCAGCGGCCGGTTCTTCGATGCCCAGTCGTTGTTGGCCGCGACGCACGTGAACGTCCAGTCCTTGATCGTATCACTGGCCGTCGCCAAGATCGTATCGCCCTTCGATTGCGCGAGCAGGTCGAACGGCTGAGCCAGCATCGCGCCCTGCACCTGACCGCTCTGCAATCCGGCGTAGCGTGCGGTGCTGTTGCCGCCGATGATGATCTGGAAGTCGTCGAGCGTCAGCTTGTGCGCGGCGGCGAGCGCACTGAGCGCGATCGCCGTAACGTCCTGCTTCGTGCCGAGCATGACCGACTTGCCCTTGAGATCGGCCCAGCTCTTGATGCTCGGAACGACGACGAGCGAGTAGGGATTCACGCCGAACATCGGCGCCACCATCTTGATCGGCAAGCCGTGCGACACCGCCGCGATCTCGCTGTCACAGCCGTTGTCGACCAGATTCGCTCCGTTGGTTGCCACGAGATTGATGACGTTGGGCGGCGTGTTGCCCTCGATGATCGAGACGTTCAGCCCCTCGTCTTTGAAGAAGCCTTCGGCGACGCCGATGTAGACTGGCCATTCGGACGCGGTGGGCGTCAAAACGCCGAAGTTCACGTCGGCGAGGGTGCTCTGCGCCGCGCCCGGGCGGGGCGCGACGAACAGCAGCAGCGCCGCCAGCAAAACGAACGAAACCAGCCTCTTCGCGATCATGCCATTCCCCCATCAGCGTGTAGAATAGGTCACCCGGCAGCTCCCCGGCGCCCCACGACCCCGCAGGTCACCTCGGGCAGCTTGCTTAGAGCGCCGGCCCGATGTGCGATTTTGCGCGAGGAGACGGCTTCCCCCCGCCGTACCGTCTTTCCGTGGCTTTGATCGAATTCGTCGACGTCGGCGTTAGCTACCAGCGCCGCGGTGGCGGCGAAACCGTCGCGCTCGAGCAGACGTCGCTGACGATCGCGTCGGGTGAGTTCATCTGCATCGTCGGCCCCAGCGGCTGCGGCAAGACGACCCTGCTGCACTGCCTCGACGGCCTGCACACGCCGACCAGCGGCCGCATCCTGATCGACGGCCGCGAGATCACGGCCCCGGGCCGCGACCGGGCCATGGTCTTCCAGAGCGCGTCGCTGATGCCGTGGCGCAACGTCGTGCGCAACGTGACCTACGGGCTCGAGCTGCAGGGCGTTCCGGTGCGCGAAGCGATCCCGCGCGCGCAGGCGATGATCGACCTGGTCGGTCTGAGCGGCTTCGAAGACCGCCATCCGGGCGAGCTCTCGGGCGGCATGCAGCAACGCGTCAACCTCGCCCGCGCGCTGGTCATCGATCCCGACGTGATCTTGCTCGACGAGCCGTTTGCGGCCCTCGACGCGCAAACGCGCGAGCTGATGCAGACCGAGCTCTTGCGCGTGTGGGATGCGACCAAGAAAACCGCGGTGTTCATCACGCACCAGATCAGCGAAGCGGTGTATCTCGCCGACCGCGTGGTCGTGATGTCGGCCCGGCCGGGCCACGTCAAGGCGATCGTGCCGGTGCCGCTCCCGCGTCCGCGCCCGGCCAGCGCCCGGCGCGACCCGCACATGTTCGAGATCGAGTCCCAAGTCGGCGCGCTGATCGACGGCGCGCATCCCGAGGTCGTCGCCGTATGACGCAGCTGACGCAGACGTCGGCCGGGCTCGTCACCGACGACGCGGCGCTGCCGCGCCGGCCGCCGGCGCAACGCACCGGAGCGCTGAGCACGCGCAGCCTCACGCAACTCAGCTCGATCGTCGGCGGGCTCGCGGTGTGGGAGCTGGTCGCTCGCTTCCTGATCCACAACACGGCGTTTCTCGCACCGCCGTCACTGGTCGCGATACGCTTCTGGCAGATGCTGCTCGACGGTTCGCTGGTCTACAACAGCTGGGTCAGCTTCGAAGAGCTCATCGGCGGCTTCGTGCTCGGCGTCGTCGCCGGTGTCGCGATCGGCGCCGCGATGGTGCAGTGGAAACCGGTCGACCACGCGCTGGAAGTGTGGATCTCCGCACTCTACGCCGCGCCGATCGTCGCGCTGGCGCCGATCCTGATCATCTGGTTCGGCTTCGGGCCATGGTCGAAGGTCGCGGTCGTCTTCATCATGGTCGTCTTCCCGATGATCATCAACACGCAAGCCGGCCTCGAATCGGTCGACCGCCGGCTGCTGCTGGTCGCGCGCTCGTTCTGCGGCTCGCGCTGGAAGACGTTCCGTACGGTCGCGCTGCCGTCGGCGGCGCCGTTCATCGTTTCCGGGATGCGGCAATCGGTCGGCCGCGGTCTCGTCGGCGTCGTCGTCGGCGAGCTCTTCGGCGCGAAGGCCGGGCTCGGCAACATCATCACCACCGCGAGCAGCGTTTTCGACATGCCGACGCTGTTCGTCGCCGTCGTGACCCTCGCGCTCGCGGGCGTGATCCTCACCGGCATTCTGCGCTCGTTCGAATTGCGTCTCGCCGCCTGGCGCGACGTCGCATAGTCTAGGAGTTTCCCGATGGCAGAAAACGCGACCCAAACCAAGACGCCGATCCAGGTGCGTAAGCTCGGTCATCTCGTGTACGAGGTCAGCGACGTCGAACGCTCGACCGCGTTTTGGACCGACATCATGGGCTTCAGCGTCTCCGACCGCAACGAATTCGGCATGGTCTTCCTGCGCAGCGCGGGCGACCATCACTCGATCGCGCTGGTGCCGGCGAAGAAAGCCGCGCGTCCGCCGGCCGAAGCCGGCCTGCAGTTCCACCATCTGGCGATGGAGGTCGCCGACATCGACGTGCTCTTCCGCGCCCGTGAGTTCTTGCGCGAGCGCGGCATCCCGATCTCCTACGAAGGCCGGCGCGGACCGGGCGGCAACGTCGGCGTCGAGTTCGAGGATCCCGACGGCTACACGTTCGAGATCTACGCCAACATGGATCAGGTCGGACCCGACGGGCGGACGCGCCCGCCCGAACAGTTCAATCGCGTGACCTCGCTCGAAAAAGCCGTCGAGCAGCCGCTGCCCGACCGCTGGTAGTCCGATGAAGGCCGTGCTCATCGAACGCTTCGGGGGTCCCGAAGTGATGGAATACCGCGACGTTCCGACGCCCGAGCTCGGGCCCGACGACGTGCTCGTCGAGGTGCACGCCGTCACCGTCAACCGCGCGCTCGACATCCACGTGCGCGAGACCGGCGACGGACGCAATCCGGTGCTGCCGCTCGTGCTCGGCGTCGACCCGACCGGCGTGATCGTCGCGGCGGGAGCGAACGTTCCGCAGTCGCGCATCGGCGAACGCGTCGCGTGCGCCGCGTCGGTGCGGTGCGGAAACTGCGGCGCCTGCGAAGCCGGCCGGCCCAACGACTGCGTCGCCACCCAGCACCTCGGCATTCACCGCTGGGGTGGCTACGCCGAGTACGTGCGCATCCCGGAAAATTGCACGATGCCGCTGCCGGACAACCTCGACTTTGCCGAAGCGGCCGTCATCTTCCGCCACTTTCCGACGGCGTTCCACTTGCTCGACAACAAAGCGGGGCTCAAAGCCGGCGAAACGGCGCTCGTGATGGGCGCCGCCGGCGGACTCGGCAACGCGCTGATCCAGGTCGCGAAGCATCGCGGCGCGCGCGTGATCGGCGCCGCCGGAACCGACGCCGGTGTTGCGCTCGCGCGCGACCTCGGTGCCGACGAAGGCGTGAACTACCGCCGCGAAGATCTCGAGGCGCGCGTGAACGAGTTCACGCGCGGGCGCGGCGTCAACGTCGTCTTCGAGAACATCGGCGCGCCGGATCTCTGGACGCCCGCGTTCAACAGCCTGGGCGGCGGTGGACGACTCGTCACGGCGGGCGCGCACGGCGGCGGGACGGTGACGCTCGACGTCAAGCGGCTCTACCGGCGGAAGCTGAGCGTGATCGGCGGTGCCGGTTCGAATCCGCGCGACATCGCAGCCACGATCGAGCTCGCCGCAACCGGCAAGCTGCGCGCGGCGATCGACCGCATTCTGCCCCTCGCCGAGGTGGCCGAAGCGCATCGGCTGGTCAACGAACGCGTCGTGACCGGCAAGGTCGTGCTGGTCCCCGAACGCGTCCTGGCGTTACACTAGCCGGTCGCCCGGATCGACGGGCTCGGGCGGCGGTTCGGGCAGCGTCGGCATCTCGTGATTGGCGTAGAGCGCGATGCGCTCGATGCGCCCGTCGTTGCCGCTGATGATCGCGATGCCGTGCTTCCAGCGTGCCTGATAGGCGTGTTGATAGACGAGCGACCGGGCGCCACCGTCTTTACCCGCCGCCGAGATGAAATATTCCGGCAGCGCGGCGACGCGGTCACCGATCCCGATGTCACCCGGCTGCAGCTTGAACACGCCGTTGGCCGGCGGCGTGTCGCGCGGCAGGTTCTCCGTTTTGGCGACGTAGTGCTCGATCCCGATCAGCACTTGCCCGCGATAGATCGCCGAGAGAATCCAGCGCTGGTTGCGCAAGCCGGCCGCCGCCCACGTGCGCCAGCCCGGCGCCGGGTACTGAATTGCCGGACCCATGCGCCGCTCGATCGCGCGGCGCGTGGTGAAGCCGGGAACGAAGGTCAACAGACCACTATCGAGCGTCATCGGAGGGGCCACCGGCTTTTCCGGTGCGGCTGGGGCGGGTTTCTTCTTCCCGAACAGACCGGCGAACATCAGCGCGTCAGCGCGACCGCTTCTTCGAAGGCACTCGCCCCGATCTTATCGGCGTCGAAGATCCCGCGTTCCTCGACCCAGCGATGCGTCTGCTCGTACATCGCTTTCGAATACGGCTCGAAAACCAGCCGCTCGCCGGGTCCGAAGCGGCGCACGTCGACGAGCGGGAGGAAGCGCTCGGCCAGTTCGTTTTCGTAGTAATGCACGTAGTGCTGGTGACGGACGTCGATGTCGGCTTGCGCCCGGCGCAAGGCCGCGTAATATTTCTTGACGTCGCCGAGATCCGCGCCTTTGGCGACCATGCCGGCGATCATGAACGTCGTGTCGGTGATCACGCGGAAGCCGAGCTGTTCGAGGATGTAGCGCTGCATCCCGAACACGTTTGCGGCCTGCGCGGTGCGCGCGATCATCGCGTCGACGCGTTCGTCCGGCAAGCCGCCGAAGCGCAGCTTGATGCTGCCGGCGGGCAGATGTTCTTCGAGCGACTGAATCGTCGCGTAGTGGCTGCCGGAATGGTAGCCCACGTAGACCTCGACGCCGGCCAACTGCTCCGGCGCGACGATCGGCGATTCGGGCGGCACCATGATCGCGCCGGGAGTGACCGAGTAGCATTCGCCCCACAGCGTGCCGTGGTCGGCCGAAGCGGCCATGTTCACGGTCCAATGGCAAGCGCAACTCACGGTCGCGTCGCGACCGGCCTCGTAGGACTCGTACGCGCCGTGCTTCTTGCCCTCGGCGGCCGTAACGCTCGCCGGGTCGGGCCGGCCGATGTCGTTCTTTTTCAGAACGTAGTCCGTCAGACCCTCAGCGGCGTAGTAGCCCTTCTCTTCCGCGACCCATTCTTGGAGACGGCCATGCGTGTGGATGACGAACGTGCCCATGCGTCTCCTCTCTTCTCCGGCCGCGTCAACTCCCCGTCAGGCCGGCGCGTTGCGCGGCGGCAAGCAAGGCGGCGGCCAACGCCTCCGGCGCGTCGAGCATGACGTCGTGGCCGCTGGGAATCGTCTCCACCACCCAACCGGGCTCGCCCGTCAAGCGCTCGCGGGCGGCATCGAACGGATGCGAGCGGTAGTTTCCGGCGCGCAGATAGGTCTTGTGCGCGACGCGTTCGCGAGCGCCGGTCAGTGCGAGTCCCTCGCGGAATGTCGGCAGCGGCTGCGGCACGCAGTGCGCGTCGACGTAGGCCTGGTCGCGTTCGTTCACGCCGAAGACGGCGGCCGGAATCGGCGGGACGAACCCACCGTTGGCCGCTGCCGCCTCGAGCTGACGTTCGCGGTGCGACGCCGGGACGAGATCCTGCAGCGACTCGCCGTCCTGCGGCACGAACGCGTCGAGAAAGACCAGCGCCGCAACGCGTTCCGGTAACCTCTCGACGACGCCGGTGATGACGAGCCCGCCGTAGGAGTGGCCGCACAGGACGACGTCGTGCAGATCCTCATAGCGCACGACGTTGACGATGTCGGTCACGTGCGTGCTCAAGTCGATCATCGGGTGCGCGAGATGCGCCCGTTCGCCGAGCCCGGTCAGCGTCGGCGTGAAGACGCTCGCACCGCTCGCGCGCAGGAGCTGGGCGACGCGCGTATAGCACCATCCGCCGTGCCACGCACCGTGAACGAGAACGAACGTGGCCGGCATAACGGGACCTCCTTAGTCGACTTGCGGTCCGCCGAAGAACTCCATCAGGATCGGTTTGAGCGGACGATTCGGTTTGAAGTCGGCGGGCGGCGGCTGCAGCGGAATGCGGCGGTCACCCCGCGCGAACGGATCGTCGCGAATGGGATAGTGGAACTGCCACGGGATGTCGTCCTCCTCGACGTGCCCGTCGGGATACATGTACTCGTAGTGGGTCCAGTACCACATTTGGTTCCCGCGCCGTTCGCCCGGACCGATCGTGCTGATGATGCCGTCGCCGGGATTCATCCCCTCGTGGATCCCGTTGAACGTCATCTGAAAGTGCTTGCTGGTGATCACGGGCGCGGTGTCCATCGCCGCGTTGGCTTGGGCCAGCGTTTGATGCGACGCCGCGATCGATTGCTGGAACGAACCGCTCAGCTGCGCGAGCTGTTCGTCGGAGTAGTACGGGCGTTTGGGCTCCGGCGGGGCGGCCGCGGGCCGGATCTCGTGCGGCAGCTCGGCCACGCCCTCGCCGCGCGACGGCGCCGTCTGGCGCGGTGCGTGGACGGTGATGTGCGCGATCTCGTGATGCTCTTCGACCGGCGCCACGATCGGGCGCGGCGCCACGTGCGGGGCCGGCGCAGGCGGGGGCGGCAGAAGCTTGGGCTTCGCCGGGGCGGCCGCCACGATGGGCTTGGGCACCGGCTGCGCCTTCTCGAACCGGATGATGTCGGACTTGGGCAGTTGCGGCGACTGCCGCGCCGCCAGCTGCGGCAGCGCCTTTACCGCGACGCGCGCCAATATACCGTACAACGATCCGCCTGCAAGGTGGACCATCAACGAGAGCATTAGCCCGATAAGGAGATAGCGCCGCGTCCGCGCGCGGCCTCGCGCGCTGATCATGTCCTGGGAGATAACGTTCCTCGGACTACCAGAGTCCCACGAGATTCAACGGCGAGGATAGGCGCCCCGGCTTGGAGTGGGCTGAGCACCCCGTCCGACGGGGTGCTCTCTCTGCTTAGCGGGCGTGCGCTTACTTGATCTCGACCTTAGCGCCGGCTTCCTCGACCTTTTTCTTGATCGTTTCGGCTTCGTCTTTGGTCACGCCGGTCTTGATCGCTTTGGGAGCGCTCTCGACGAACGCCTTGGCCTCGGTCAGCCCGAGGGAGGTGACTTCGCGGACGGCCTTGATGACCTTGATCTTCTCGGCGCCGATTTCGCTGAGGATCACGTCGAATTCGGTCTGCTCGGCGGCCGGGGCGGCAGCTCCGCCGCCGGCACCCGGGGCAGCCGCAACCGCGACCGGCGCGGCGGCACTGACGCCGTATTTTTCTTCGAGGGTCTTCACCAGCTCGGAGAGCTCGAGGACCGTGAGTTTGTCGATTTGATCGATGAGTTCGGCTACTGCCATGATGTTCGATTATCTCCTAAGCTGCGGATCCGGCGGCTTCTTTTTGCTCGCGGATCGAATTGAGGACGCGGACGAGACCGCCTTGATTGCCCGAGAGCACGGTCACCAGACCGTAAAGCGGGCTCTTGAGCGACCCTACCAGACGGGAGAGCAACTCGGTTTTCGGGGGGAGCGCGGCGAGCAGGGCTACGGCCTTGGCATCGACGATCTGCCCGTCGATGTAGGCGGCCTTGATCTCGACCGGTTTGTTGGCGTCGCCGAAGGTCTTGAGAGCCTTGGCCGGCGCGACCGGATCGTCGCCGGCGAAGACGATCGCCGTCGGCCCGGCCAGGTAGGACTCGAATTTACCGGCGAGATCGGTCCCGGCTGCGATCGAGAACAGGCTGTTCTTGACCACGCCGTACGTGCTGCTGCCGTCTTTGCGCAGCTCGTTGCGGAGTTTGGTGATGTCTTCGACCGTCAGCCCGGCGTAGTTGGTGAAGAACAGGTTCTTCGCCGCGCCCAGCTTCTGCCGGAGTTCCTCGATCGTCGCTTCTTTTTTCGCGGTCGGCATGGTGGCTTTCTTGAGAACGAAAAAGCGCCTCCGCCAACCCAGGCGAGGCGCACCGAAAGCCGATACCCGAAGGCATCACGATTCTCGTCTGCATCCTCGGTAGGCGCCAGGCGCTCGCACGCTCGGCATTACCCCTTCGCAGGGACCCACGGTCATTGGAGCCGTCGACTATTGTACCCCAGGCGGCCGGAGGGGGTCAAGGTGACACCGGGGCTCGCCCTCGCCCCAGTGTCATCCTGAGTTGTCGAAGGACCGCCCCCCAGCTCGGCTACGGCCCTTCGTTGGGGTCTTTCACCCCGACGTACTGATCGAATTCGTAGTTGCCGAGAACGCCGTTGCGGCGTTCGACCTTCCGGAAGTAGACATTTTGGACGATGTCGCGGGTGGCCGGATCGATCGAGATCGGGCCGCGCGGGCTCTCGAAGTGCATGCCTTTGACGATCGCCATCGTCTTGTCCGGATCGATCACGCCGTGCTGCGCCTCGAGCACCTTGTAGGCCGCGGCGATCGCGTCGTAGGCCTGCACGCCCTCGAACGTCGGCAGCTGGTCGCTGCCGTAGGCGGCCTCGAAGGCCTTGATGAACGAGCGGTTCAGCGCGGAATCGTGCATCGCCGAGTAGTCGAACGTCGTGACGATGCCGAGCGCGGTATCGCCTTCGGTCGGCAGGATCGCTTCGTCGACGAGGTCGCCGGTGGCGAGAAACTTGATCCCGGTCTTGTCGAAACCGGCCGACTTGAGCGCCTTGATGAAGTCGACGCCGCCGCCGGTGGCGTTGATGAACAGGAACATCACGTCGGGCTTCGCGTCCTTGACCTTTTGAATGTAGGCCGAGAAGTCTTTGGTGTCGAGCGGCATGCGCGATTCACCGAGCACGCGGCCGCCGGCGGCCGTGAACGACTTCTCGAACGCCGTGCCGGCATCGATCCCCGGGCCGTAGTCCTGGAACACGGCGTACGCCGTGCGCGCGTGCTCGAAGCTGAAGGCCCACTTCGCGAACGGCGTCGAGATCTGCCCGGTGGTGAAGCCGAAGCGCGCGACGTACGGGTTGTCCTTGAAGATGTTCGACGTCGCGGCGTTCACGATGAAGTACGGCACCTTGGCCTGCGTCGACACCTTGCCCATCGCGATCGCGTTGGGCGTGTACGAGGCGCCGATCAGCAAGTCCACGTGGTCTTGCACGATCAGTTCCTGAGCCAGCCGGGCTGCGGTTTCCGGCGCGATGCCGGTGTCGTCGCGCTTGATCAGCTCGACCTTGCGTCCGGCGATCGTGGCGCCGTGTTGTTTCATGTAGGCGGCGAACGCGGCGTCGGCCATCTTCCCGAGGACGACGTTGTCACCGCCGGAGTATGACAGCACGACGCCGATCTTGATCGGGCCGGGCGCCTGAGCGACGGCTGGAACGGAAGCCGTCACCAGCCCGGCGGCCAACAACGCTAGAACGGGCACTCTGAATGAGCGGAACATCAGTACGGTCTCCCTCGGAAAGAACTTTGCGTCGTTATCGATGAGAACGCGAACATTCCTCCGAACGAGGTCCGCGTGACCAGCGCCTTCGTCGCGACGGCCTTCGCAACGGCGTTCACGATCATCGACCCCGTCGGCATGATCCCGCTGACCGTGTCGGTCACCGCCCAAGCCTCGCCTGCCCGCCACGCGGCCATCGTCAACCAAGCCGCGGCGGTCGCCGCCGTCGTCATTTTGGTCATGGGCGTGATCGGGAAGCCGCTCCTCGAGTCGCTCGGCATCACCCTGCCGGCCTTCACGATCGCCGGCGGAGCGCTTTTGTTCCTGATCTCGGTCGACATGCTGTTCGGGCGCAAGACCGGGACCAAACAGACCCCCGAAGAGGAACGCGAGGGCGCCGAGAGCACCAACCCGGCGGTCTTTCCGCTAGCCGTCCCGATGATCGCCGGACCCGGCACGATCGCGACGGTGCTCGTGCTCGTGACGTTGGCGGCCGGCGACCGCGAGAAGCTCGCCATCGTCTTCGCTGCTTACGCCTGCGCGATGGGCGTGACGTGGGGCTGCATGCGCCTCTCGACGCAACTGCTGCGGATCATCGGGACGACCGGCGCGCACGTCGTCACGCGCCTGTTCGGCATCTTGCTCTCGGCGCTGGCGGTGCAGTTCGTCCTGAACGGCTTAGCGGAAACGCCCCTCATCCACCACTGAAGCCGCTCCAGCAGGCATCGTAGTCGGCTTGGCGCGCCGGCGTCGCCAGCGCAAACTGCGTCGGCGCGAGCACATAACACGACTCGAACATGAACGCCAAGCCCTCGATGCGCGCGGGCAGCAGCTCGGCCGCGATCGCCTTCTCGTACGACGCCACGTCGGGACCGTGCGCCGACATGCAGTTGTGCAAACTTGCGCCGCCGGGGACGAAGCCCTCGGCCTTGGCGTCGTAACTGCCTTCGATCAGGCCCATGTATTCGTTCATGACGTTGCGGTGAAACCACGGCGGCCGGAACGTGTGCTCGGCGACCGCCCAGCGCGGCGGAAAGATCACGAAGTCGACGTTGGCCGTGCCGCGGATCGACGACGGCGACGTCAGCACGGTGAAGATCGATGGATCGACGTGATCGAAGCTGACCGTGTTCACGGTGTTGAAACGTGCGAGATCGTATTTGTACGGCACGTAGTTGCCGTGCCACGCGACGACGTCGAACGGCGAGCGGTCGAGGAGCACCGACCAGAGCCCGCCCATGAACTTCTGCACGATCTCCGTCGGCGCGGCATCTTCGAAGGCCGCGACCGGCGTCAGGAAATCCCGCGCGTTGGCGAGGCCGTTGGAGCCGATCGGGCCAAGCTCGGGCAAGCGCAACAGCTCCCCGTAATTCTCGCATACGTAGCCGCGCACCGCCGCGTCGAGCAGGTCGACGCGAAAACGGATGCCGCGCGGCAGCACCGCGATCTCGCCCGGGCGAACGGTCAGCCGGCCGAGCTCGGTGACGATCGACAAGCGTCCCGCCTGCGGCACGATCAACAACTCGCCGTCGGCATCGAAGAACGCGCGCCCGGTCATCGAACGGTTCGCAACGTAGTTGTGGACCGCGATGCCGGTGCGCAAACGCGGATCGCCGTTGCCGGCGAGCGTAAACAATCCCTCGATGAAATCGACCGGCTCGCTCGGCAGCGGCAACGGATCCCAGCGCAGGCGATTCGGCGTCGGCACCACCTCGTCGAAGGGGCCGCTGCGCAGCGCCTTGGTGCCGACGCGCCGGTAGGCGCCGTGCTCGGCCGACGGGCGCTTGCGGTACATCCAGGTGCGCCGGTTCTCCGCGCGCGGCGCCGTGAACGGCGTGCCCGAGATGATCTCCGCGAACAAGCCGAACGGTACGTGCTGCGGCGAATTCTGGCCGACCGGCAGCGCGCCGGCAACCGCTTCGCTGGCGAACTCGTTACCGAAACCGCCGGCATAGCGCAGCTCCTCCATAGCGGCGGCTTCGCGCCGCGCGGCGGGCACCCCCGTACCGCGAAGCGAACCCCTGCACGTGCCTAAATACATCGGCGTCGCGCTGCCGCGGCTCGAAGACCGGCGGCTCGTCACGGGCGCCGGCTGCTACACCGACGACGTTCGCAGCGCCGGCGCCGCGCATGCCGCGTTCATCCGTTCGCCCTATGCGCATGCGCGCATCGGGGGGATCGACGTCGCCGCCGCGCTCGCCGCACCGGGCGTGATCGCGGTGCTCACCGCCGCCGAGTATCTGGCCGACGGTCATCGCGCGATCCCGCACTTGCCCAACCCCGCCGATGCCGTCGAGTGGCAACGCCCGGGCTTCGTTCCGGCCGCGGGCGAACAGCCGATCGCGGACACGCCGCAATTGCCGCTGGCCCACGGCCGCGCGCGGTACGCCGGCGAAGCGGTCGCGGTCGTCATCGCCGAAACCGCGGCTCAAGCGCGCGACGCGGTGGAGCTCGTCGACGTCGACTACCAACCGTTGCCGGCCGTCGTCAACGCGCTCGACGCGCTGACGTCCGGCGCGCCGCAGTTATGGGACGAGGTCCCCGGCAACAGCTGTTTGGATCTCGCGTTCGGCGACGAGGCCGCGACCGATGCTGCGTTCGCGCGCGCCGACGTCGTGGTCGAGCGCGCGTTCGACAACCATCGCATCGTTCCGTGCTTCATGGAACCGCGCGCCGCGATCGCATCCTACGACGAGGCGACGGGCGAGTACTTCGTCATCAACGGCAGTCAAGGCGCCGCGCGCCATCGCCACGCCATGGCCGTAGCCCTGGGCGTCGATCAGTCACAGGTGCGCATCGTCACGCCCGACGTCGGCGGCGGCTTCGGATCGCGCAGTCATCTGCCTCCCGAACCGCTGGTGCTGGCCTGGGCCGCAAAGCGGTTGGGCCGCACGGTGCGCTGGACGAGCGATCGCAGCGAAGCCTTCGTCACGGATTTTCAGGGCCGCGACATCATCGACCGCGTCTCGCTGGCGCTCGACCGGCAGGGGCGCACGCTCGCGCTGCGCGCCGTGATGACCGGCAACATCGGCGCCTACACCGCGAGCTACGCGCCGTTGCAAAACGCCTACCGCATCGCGACCGGCGTGTACGACATTCCGCTCGCATTCGTGCGGGCGCGCGGCGCGCTCACCAACACGACGCCCACCGTACCGTTCCGCGGCGCCGGCCGGCCGGAAGCCACGCTCGCAATCGAACGGCTGCTCGACATCGCCGCGACCGAGCTTGGCCTCGACCGCGTCGAGATTCGGCGCCGCAACATGGTGAACACGGCGCAGTTGCCGTACCGCACGGCCGTCGGGCTGACGTTCGATTCGGGCGATTTCCGCGCCGACATGGAACGCGCGCTCGAGCTGGCAGACTGGGCCGGTTTCGAAGAACGCCGCGTCGCCGCCGCCGTCCGCAAGCGACTGCGCGGGATCGGCGTCGCGAACTACGTCGAAGCGCCGGTCGGAGCGCCGCGCGAACGGGTCGAGCTGCGCGTGCGCGCCGATCGCGTCGTCGAGATCGCGACCGGAACGCAATCGACCGGACAGGGCCACGAGACGACGTTCGCGCAGGTCGCCGCCGAGCTGCTCGACGTCCCGATCGAGACGGTGAAGCTCGTGCAGGGCGACACGCGCGACGTCAACGGCGGCGGCACTCATTCGAACCGCTCGATGCGCATCGTCGGCACGTTGCTCGTCCAAACGTGCACCGAGCTGCGCGAACGCGCGGGCCCGGGCGACCTGTTCGAGATCGCCGAACGCGCCGGTGAGCCGCTGGTCGCAGCAGCCGACTTTGCCGGCCGCATTCCGTCGCATCCAACCGGCTGCGCGGTGTGCGAGCTGGAGATCGATCCGTCGACCGGCAGCGTGATGATCGAGCGCTACACGCAAGTCGACGACGTCGGGCAGGCCATCAACCCGCTGATCCTGCACGGTCAAGTGCATGGCGGCATCGCGATGGGCATCGGGCAGACGCTCTACGAGGGACTGCACGTCGATCGCCTCGCGGGTCAGGTCAGCGGCGGAACGTTCATGGAATACGCCGTGCCGCACGCGTTCCAAGTGCCGCACTACGACGTCGAGCTGCTCGAGCACCCGACGAGCGGTAACCCGCTGCGGGTGAAGGGCGGCGGCGAAGGCGGCGTGACGCCCGCACCGGCCGCCATCGTCAACGCGATCTGCGACGCGTTGCGCGATTACGGCGTGGAACACATCAACACGCCGGTGACGCCTGAGAAGATCTGGCGCGCGCTACGAAGCGTCCGCGTCGAACAGCCCGTAACGGCCTAGCGCAGGATGACGACGGCACCGCGCCGCCTCGCCCCGGGTGCCATCGTCATCTTGGTTCTCACGGCGTGCGCGCTGCCGTATTACCTCTGGAGCGCCGCGAGCGAGTTCATGACGCATCCGTTCTACGGCATGCAGATCTCGCGCCAGACGGGCCAGGTGAGCTTGGTCTACCGGGGCCAGAACGCGGAGGCTGCCGGCATCGTACGCGGCGACCGCGTTCTCGACATCCCGCGCGGCGATATGCTGCTCGGGCTCCAGCTCGCGGAGCGCCACGTCGACCCGTTGCACGTTGCAACCGCGCACGGCATCGTAACGATCCATCCGCAGCCGCAGTACGCACCGATCGGTTCGGCGATCGCGCAGTGTGCTATTCAGATCAGCGGACTGATCGTGATCGGGTTTGCGGTGCTCTTGTACGTGCGTCGTCCCGGAATGATGTCGCTCGCCTTTTGGCTTTGGGCCGTCTTGCTCGTTACCGATGAAATCAACTCGATCGAACGCTTCCCGCCGGTACTCGGGCTGATCGTCCTCTTTGCCCGATCCAGCGTTTCGGTGGCCGGTATACCGCTCATCTCATTCGCATTGCGCTTTCCGGGCGGCAAGCTCGATGCGAGGGCGCGCTGGGCGGACACGTTGGTCTGGATCGCATTCGGCTGCGGCACCGTGTTCTTCGCCGCCGACAATGTTCTGTGGCTTGCGGGTTACGCGCCGAACGTCATCGAGAGCGTGGTGCTCTTCGACTTCACGGGGCTGCCGCTGGCGCTCGCGGGAGCGGTCCTGCTGTGGCGTTTCTTCCGCGACGGTCCGGCCGACCGTGCCAAAACGGCCTGGGCAATTGCCGGCTTCGGGGGATCGATTCTCGCCCAGGCGGCTTCCTACGTCGCAGCAACGGTCGGGTTCGTCATTCCGATCGTTTCGCGGTTCGGCTACGTCGCCGGGATCGAGTCACGCGCGTTGCTGGTTCTCGCCAATCTCTTCCCGCTCATGGCGATCTACCCGATCCTGCGCTATCGTTTATTCGATCTGGGTTTCGCGATCAATCGGGCCGCACTTTATTCGACGCTCACCGTAGCGGCCGTGGCAATTCTGGCCGGCGTCAACTGGCTCGCGCAGCACCTGATTACCGTTCGTCTGGCCCTAGTGCTTCAGCCGGTCGCCGCGATCGTGCTCGGTCTCGCGTTCCTGCGCGTTCGCGAGTGGACGCAAACGCTGCTCGAACGCACCTTCTTCCGCGAACGCTTCGCGGCCGAACAGCAACTCGATGCGACGATTCGCACTCTTCCGCTCGCCGACCGTCCGAGCCAAATCGACACAGCGCTCACCAGCGGCGCGGCAGACGTGCTCTCGCTGAGCTCGGCCGCGGTCTTCCGCGCGCACGGCGATGGCCTGGCCCCTACGGCCGCTGTCGATTGGGACGAGGCCGCGCTCGACGCCCTGGGACGCGACGAGCTGCTGCTGCACCGTTTGCGTACCGAGGGACCGGTGCTGCGGCTAGAATCGGTCGTCGCTATCGCCCTCGCCCACGCCGGCGCATTCGTCGGCGTGGCGTTCTACGGCCGTCACCGCAACGGTACCGAGATCGACCCGATCGAGCTGGCGCTGCTGCGCCGCTTGTGCGAAGCGGCCGTGGTCGCCTATCAGCTGGCCGAGATGCGCGCCGAACTCGCGCAGTTGCGACTCTCGCAACGCGCGGACGACGAACGGCGCGATCTCGTCAGCGGCTGAGCGCGCCTTACGCCGCGAGCACGCCCTCTTCGGAGTCTTGCTTGTCGAGGCTGGCGGCCTTCTCGACGATGACCCACTGGTTGGCCGCTTCGCGCTGCGCGTCGGAAACGCGCGATTTGGCCCAGGCCAGAATGCCTTCGTCGGTGTCGATCGTCTTCAGCGCTTCGTCGAAGTCGGCCGGGGTGATGCCCCAGCGTTCGAAGACGCCCTTATCGAGCGGGCACGGATAGATGTAATCGAAGATCGTGTCGTCGCGCTTGGCGCGGCCTTTGTCGAAGACGCGCGCGAGCCAGTAGAACTCGCCGAGTTTCGTGCGCCCGCGGCGCGGGAAGTCTTTTCCGCTGCGGAAGTCAGTTGCCATATTCGAATCTCTCCCTGGGTGGTCGTGCTGGCTTGAACCGAAGGCGTCATTCGCGGGGTTGCAGCGCCGCGGCGACCGCCCGGCGCACGTACACGTCGGCCATCGCGGCCCGGTACTCGGCCGACGCGAACGGGTCGCTGCGCACCTCGGCGCCCGCCGCGGCATCCCGGCAGGCCGCATCGAGACGGGCCGCATCACCCGGCGCGACGCCGGTCAGCGCGGCCTCGACGCCGGGCGCGCGAAACGCGGCATCGCCGACGCCGGTGAACGCGACCCGCGCGGCCGCGATGCGGCCGCCGGCGAGGGTCAGGTTGACGGCCGCCCCGACGACCGCGTACCCCGACGCCGGATGGTGGAATTTCGCGTACGCCGAGTTCGGCGCGCTCGCGAAGGCAATCGACGTCAGTACCTCACGCGGTGTGAGCGCCGTTTCGAACATTCCGGTGAAAAAGGCATCGGCGCCGACGTCGCGCGTACCATCGTCGCCGGTCAGGGTGAACGTCGCGTCGAGCGCCAGCATGACGGCGGGGTAATCGGCGGAGGGATCGCCGTGCGCGCAGGCGCCGCCGACCGTGCCGCGGTTGCGGACCTGCGGATCGCCGAGCTCGTTGGCCGCCTGCCAGAGGACCGGCGCGTGCCGGGCCAGTTCGCGGCTGTCCGCGAGCGTTGCGTGCGTGGTCAACGCGCCGATGTCGATGCGCCGGCCGTCGCGCGCGATGCCGGCCAGACCGGGAATCGCACCGATGTCGATGATCACGGCCGGCGCGGCGAGGCGCAGCTTCATCATCGGAATCAAGCTGTGACCGCCGGCGAGCAGCTTCGCATCCTCGCCGTGCTCGGCGAGCAGGCGCAGCGCGTCGGGCACGTCGAGCGCGCGAACGTAATCGAAAGCGACGGGAATCATTTGGCGCGCACCGCGGCGGCGGCGACGGTAACCGCCTTCACGATGTTCTCATAGCCCGTGCAGCGGCAGATGTTGCCCTCGATGCCGAAGCGGATTTCTTCCTCGCTCGGATCGGGGTTGCGCCGGATGAGATCGATCGCGCTCATGATCATGCCCGGCGTGCAGAAACCGCACTGCAGTCCGTGCTGCGTCCAAAACGCCTCTTGCATCGGGTGCAGGTCCGTCTGCGAGCCGATCCCTTCGATCGTGGTCACGCGCCGGCCGTCGGCTTGCACCGCGAACATCGTGCAGCTCTTCACCGACACGCCGTCCAGCAGCACCGTGCACGCGCCGCAGCTCGACGTATCGCAGCCGACGTGCGTGCCGGTCAAACCGAGCTCTTCGCGCAGCGCTTGCACGAGCAGGAGGCGCGGTTCGACGTCGAGCGTGCGCTCGTCGCCGTTGACGCGGATGGTGACCTTCATGCCGCATCGTTCTCCGCACCGGCGGCGGGATCATGGGTCCGCTACGCGAAGGCCGATTTGCTATGCAAACCGTGCCTTCCGTTCCGCGTCACGGCATCGACACCGAGCGTTTCCGCTTGCGTTCCTACATCGATTCGCTGCAGGGAACGGCGGAGCTGCAGGTCCACGACGCGCCGATCGATCTGGTCGACGTCGCGGCCGTGGTGGAAGGTAATCCCAAGGCCGTCCTCTTTCGCGACGTGGGCCCGGAACACGCCGAGCTGGTCGCCAGCGTCACGGCGAGCCGGGCCCGGCTCGCGCACGCGTTCGGCGTGCCGCCCGAAACGCTGCGGGCCGAACTCTCGCGCCGGCTGACCGTGGCCCCGCGGCTGGTCGACGTCGAGCGCGAGGAAGCGCCGGTCCAAGCCGTCGTCCTCACCGGCGACGACGCCGACCTCACCAAGCTGCCGGTGCACCTGCAGCACGGCTACGACGGCGCGCCGTTCATCTCGGCCTCGATCGACTACGCCGTCGACCGCCTCACCGGCCTCACCAACGTCGGCATCCGGCGGCTGATGCTGCGCGGCCGCCGCGAGACCGGGATCGATCTGCACACGCCGAGCGATCTCAAGGCCATTTACGAAGCCGCCGTGGGTCGGGGCGAGCGTCTGCCGATCAGCTTCGTCGTCGGCGCGCATCCGATCGACTACGTCGCGTCGATGATGCGTCTGCCGGGCGACGAGCTGAGCCTGGTCTCGTCGCTGCGCGACGCGCCGGTCGCCGTCGTCAAGGGCGTCTCCAACGACGTACGCGTTCCGGCCGACGCCGAATACGTGCTCGAAGGCTACATCGACGAGCGCGGATTCGTCGAACCCGAAGGCCCCTACGGCGAATTCCTCGGCTACTACGGCGGCGTGAAGAACAATCCGATCTTCCACCTCACCGCAATCACGCACCGCCGCGATCCGCTCTTCCAGACGGCCAGCATCAGCGGCCGGCTCCTGGCCACGACCGACACCGCACAGTTGGGCGCACTGCGCAGCGAGGTCATCATTTGGAACGCGCTGCAGACCGCGGTACGCGAGCCGCGCGCGGTGTACGCCACCGCGTCGAGCGGCGGCAACTACAACGTGCGGATCCAGATGCGCCAGCGCGTGCCGGGCGAAGCGCAAAACGCGATCTCCGCCGTCTTCGGCTGTCTCGCCAACGTGAAGAACGTGTTCGTGGTCGATCCCGACATCGACATCTTCTCCGACGCCGAGATGGACTGGGCGCTGGCGACGCGCTTCCAAGCCGACCGCGATCTCGTCGTCCACCGCGGGATGCGCGCGCTGCCGTTGGACCCCTCGCTCGATCCGGGCAAGCGCACCGGCGCCAAGGCCGGCTTCGATCTGACCGTCGCCTTCGGGCGCAGCGGCATGGACGCGCTGATCCCCGAGGCCCCAACGTACGGGAACCGGCGCTTCCCGTCGCTCCGCGCGGCGCTCGAAGACGGCCCCAAGCGCTTCGAGGAACTGATCGCCGCGGCCGGCAGCCGCGACGGCCGCGAGATCGTGCTCGAGCTCGAGCGCCTGCGCGCCGAGCTGCCGATCACCCGCGACGAGCTCGGCAGGTACACGCTCAAAAATCGAACATGAGCCGCTTACAGTCGCCTTGCGAGGGAGTTGCCCCCATGACGCATCTTCGGAAGATATTTGTTGCGGTACTTGTCGGGTTGTTCGCGCTCACCGCCGCCGGCGCAGCCGATCTGCCGCCGCTGAAAATCGGCATCGTGTACTCCTACACCGGGGGTGACCCCAGCGCCGGCCCGGTCCTCGACGCCGCACTCGCGGCCTGGCTGGCCCAGCACAACGGCATGATGTCGGGCCGCAAGGTCGAGCTGATCAAGCGTGACGACACCGGGGTCGCGCCCGACGTCGTGCGGCGGCTCGCCACCGAGCTCGTCGTGCAAGATCACGTCGACTTCTTGTTGGGCAGCACGTTCACGCCGAACGCCGTCGCTATGGCGACCGTATCGACGCAGTCCAAAACGCCCTACTGCATGGTCAACGCCGCCGGGGGCGGCCTGCTCGCCAAAGCACCGTACTCGACGCGCCTCGGCGTGACGATGGCACAGATCACCGTGCCGCTCGCGAAGTGGGCCTGGCAGAACGGGGTGAAGACCGCCTACAGCGTGCTGGCCAATTACCAGCCCGGAATCGACGGCGGCAAGGCCTTCTCCGACACCTTCACCGCGGCCGGCGGCAAGATGCTCGGTGAGGTGCTCGTCCCGGTCAACAACACCGAGTTCAGCGCCTACATCCAGCGCGTCAAGGACGCCAAGCCGGACGCGGTGTTCGTGTTCGTCGGCGCCGGGATCCCGTCGGTCGCGTTCTTCAAGGCCTTCCACCAAAACGGCCTCGACAAGCTGGGCATTCGCATCCTGGCTTCGGGTGACACCCTCGAAGAAGACGCGCTGCCGCAGATGGGCGACGAGCCCAACGGCGTCATCAGCACGCTCAACTACTCCGCCGTGCACAATTCGAAGCTCAACCGCGATTTCGTGAACGCGTTCCACGCCGCCGATCCGACCAAGACGCTCGAGCCGAACTTCTTCGCGGTCGCCGGTTACGATTGCATGTCGGCCATCGACAAGGCCGTCGCTGCGCAAAAGGGCAGCGTCGATCCCGACAAGACGATGGCGATCTGGAGCGGCCTGAAGCTGGACAGCCCGCGCGGGCCGATCGTGATCGATCCGCAAACGCACGACATCACCCAAGACATGTACATGCGCAAGACCACGAAAGAAGGCACGAAGTACGAGGACGTCGAGTTCTCGACGACCCCGGCCGTCAAGGCCGACGGTACCTAGCCCCGGCTTGGCCCGCGTGTAGGGTTCGGTGGGTGGGTAGACGTCAGGCATGACGACTACACTCCAAGAATCCTACACCGCCAAGAAGTGGAAACTCGCGGGCCTCAAGGGCATTTCCGACCGCACGCTCGAGACGCACTTCGGGCTCTACGAAGGCTACGTCAAGAACACGAACCTGCTCAACGAGCAGCGCACCGAGCTGATCCGCAGCGGCAAGGGAAGCGCTGCCGATCTGCCGTTCGCCGAACTGACGCGCCGCCTCGGTTTCGAGTACAACGGCATGGTGCTGCACGAACTGTATTTCGACAACCTGACCGCGAACGGCAACGGCACGCCGTCATCGGGAAACCTCTACAACACGGCCGGAGCGAGCTTCGGCGACTTCGAGACGTGGAAGAAAGACTTCGCCGCCGTCGGCGGGATGCGCGGCGTCGGTTGGGCGATTGCCTATCAGGATCCCAAGAACGGCCGGCTCTCGAACCACTGGGTGACGCTGCACGAAGACGGCAACGTGGCCGGCTTCAAGCCGATCCTCGTGATGGACGTCTGGGAGCATGCCTTTCTGCTCGACTACAAGCCGTCCGAGCGCTCCAAGTACATCGAGGCCTTCTTCAGCAACGTCGACTGGGCTACGGTTGAGTCGCGCCTAGCGCGTCCTTGACCCGGTCGCGGAGCTCGCGCTTGAGCGCCTTGCCTTGCGCGTTCTTCGGAAAGGTCTCGAAGAAAACGTACTTCGGTTTCTTGTAACTCGCGATCAGCGCGCGGCAGTGCTCGATGACCTCGTCCTCGCTCAGCCGCGCGTCACCTCGCAGTTCGACGAACGCCACCACCGCTTCGCCGAACTGCGCATCGGGAGTGCCGACGACGGCCACGTCGGCGACGTGGGGATGGCTGCGAATCGCGTCCTCGACTTCCTTGGAATAGATGTTCAGCGCGCCGCTGAGGATCATGTCTTTCTTGCGGTCGACTAAGTACAGGTAGCCGTCCGCATCGAAGCGTCCCATGTCGCCGGTGATGAACCAGCCGTCGCGGAACGACTCGGCCGTTTCTTGCGGCCGGTTCCAGTAGCCGCGCATCACCACGCCCGTACCGGGAACGCCGGAACGCACCAGGATCTCGCCGACCTCGCCGGTCGGCACCGGCTGCCCGGCGTCGTCGGCGAGCATCACCTCGACCGCCGGATGCGGGCGTCCCGCCGAAGCGGCGTGCGTGATCTGATCGTCCGACGTCAGCACCGCCGCGCCGTAGGCTTCGGTCATCGCAAGCGACGACGACAGCTTACAGTTCGGCAACGTCGCGAACAGCCGCTTCTTCAGCTCGACCGGGAACGCTTCGCCGACCGAGATCATCATGCGCAGGCCGGCATACGCGGAAGTATCGCCGTCGATCGCATCGAGCATCATCCGCGCGATGGTCGGGACGAGACCGGTCACGCTGATGCGCTCGCGCACGATCGTCGCAAGTGTCTCGGCGGCATCGAAGCGCGGCATGATCACCAGCGTCGCGCCCAGCGTGAGCGCGTTGTACATGCGCGCGATCGCGGTCCGGTGCGCGAACGGCGTCGTCACCAGAATCCGGTCGTGCTCGTTCAAGCCGTAGTCGAAGTTGTTGTACATGGCGACCAGCACGAAGTTGTTGTGCGTCGTGATCGCGCCTTTGGGCGTGCCCGACGTTCCCGACGTGTAGCCGATCATGCAGTCGTCCGAATCGAGCACCAGCGGCCAGGGCCCATCGCTCGCGCGTTCGGCTTCGGCCAGCAGCTCGCCGAGGGGCAGCACCTCCGCCGCGCCGCCGGCGGCGGCGCTCACGGCGAGGTCGAGCAGGTCGTCCGAGGCGACGACGATGCGCGGGTCGGCGTCGCCGACGAGAAACGCGATCTCATGCGCGGTCAGGCGCGTACTGACCGGAACGACCAGCGCACCCAGCTTCATCACGCCCACGCACGCCAGCGGCCACTCGACGCCGTTGTGCAAGAGCAGCAACACGCGGTCGCCCGCGTGCACGCCGCGCGCGTGCAGCGCCGCAGAAAACTGGTTCGTGCGCCGCTCGTACTGCGCGTAGGTGATCCGGGTCTGCTCGCAGACCAGCGCCTCGCGGCCGGGGACGCGCTGCGCGAACGAGTGCAGAAAAACCTGCGTCTTCATCGGCGGCAGTCAGCGCTTCTTGTAGGCGCCGAGGCCCGGCTTGAACGATTTCTCATCGAGGAACTGCTTCATACCTTCGGCGCGGCCGTTAGCCGGGTCGAGGAACGAGGTCTGATCCATCTTCGATGCGAGGTAGTCGGCCGCGTTCTCCATCGTCATGTCGCGGACGTGTTTGTAGGCCTGCTTGGCGGCGCGCAGCACGACCGGGTTCTTCTCGAGCAGCGTGTGCGCGAGCTTGCGCGTCCGCTCGCGCAGTTGCTCCTTGGGCACCGCGTCGTTGACCAGGCCGATCTCCTTGGCGCGCCGCCCGTCGAACGTCTCGCCGGTCATGATGTAGTAGAGCGCGTCGCGCTGGTTCATCACTTGCGCCACCGCTTTGGTCACGATGCCGGCCGGGATGATCCCCCAGTTGATCTCCGAGAGACCGAAGACCGCGTCCTCGGCCGCGATCGCCAGATCGCACGAGATCAGCGGCGTGAACGCGCCGCCGAAGCACCAGCCGTTGACCATCGCGATCGTCGGCTTCGGATACGGCGCGAGCAACCGCCACTGCCACATGGCGTTGACGCGGTAGATGCGCAGCCGCTCGAGCGTCGGCATACCGTCGGTGGCCCGGAAGTACTCCTTGAGGTCCATGCCGGCGGAAAACGCGGCGCCCGTGCCGGTCAGCACGAGCACGCCGGCCCGTTCGTCGACCTCGAGCGCCTCGAGGACCTCGAGCATCTCGTAGGCCAGCGCCGGATTCATCGCGTTGCGCTTTTCCGGACGGTTGAGGGACACCCAAGCGATCCCGTCCTCGAACTCGACGAGGACGTTCTTCCCGCCCGGGACGGATTTGTCAGCCGAAGACGTGTTCATGCCCGCCGTATTCCGGCAGCGCGTCCCCCTGTCATCCCGAGCGCGCACCTCGCTGCGCTCGGCACAGGCTCGCAGCGCGGTCGAGGGACCGCCCCAACCTCGCCCCTTTAGCCGCGCAGCGCGCGAATCACGAGGCCGACGGCGGCGCAGGCGAGCATCACGAGCACCGCGCGCCGGAAGATCACATCGTCGATGCGCTTCTGGATCGCAAAGCCGAGCGTCATGCCGGCAAAAGCCAGCACCGCGACCACCAGCGACGACGCCCAGATCGCCGCCGTCGTCAGGTGCAGTTGCTGCAGCGAGACGAACTGCGTCCAGTCCAGCACGCAGAAGATCGCGTTGATCGCGAACAGGAAACCGTCGCGCGAGAGCTGCGAGCTGACGAGGTACGTCGTCACGATCGGCCCCGACGCGCCGGCACTGCCCTGGATGATGCCGCAGGCAAAACCGATCAGCGGTCCGAGCCGCGTCGCGAGCACCCGGCTCATCGTGGGAACCCGGCCGAACCACGAGACGAGGATGAATGCGATGACGACGGTGGCGAGCACCGCGCTCAGGATCGAGACCTTGACGTAGATCAGGATGCGCGTGCCGATCACGATGCCGATCAGCCCGCAGATCAGGAAGCCGGTCAGGATCGACGCCTCGCGGTAGTTCTTGCGAAAGCGCCAGAGCATCGGCAGGTCCGAGAGCGCGGTGGCGAAGATGGTGGTCAGCAGCACGAGCCGCAGATCGCCGTAGAGCGCAACCAGAATCGGCACGCCGGCAACCGGCAAGCCCATGCCGGTGACGCCCTTCGCGACACCGGCCAGCACGATCGTGGCGAGCGCGACGACGAGCCGGACGTCGACCGGAATGGTGCCGTCAATCACCGCACGAAGCACCGCGCATGGCAGATGTAACGATCAAGATCCGTCCCAACGGTCCGTACCTCGTGAGCGGGCCGATCGACCTCACGGATGCCGACGGCAATCCGGTCCCGATCCCCGAAGGGAAGACCAACATCGCGTTGTGCCGCTGCGGCGGCTCGGTGACGAAACCGTTCTGCGACGGCACGCACAGCAAGATCGGCTTCGACGCCGCGAACAAAGCCGTCTCGGGCAGTTAATCCCAAGACGGCCTCCGGTATCCGCCCCCGTCGTTAGGCGGTTGCGGCGGTTGCTTTGACGCGGGTCGGATCGATCTTCACGCCCGGGCCCATCGTGCTGGCGAGCGTGATCGAACGCAGGTAGGTGCCCTTGGCGGCCGACGGCTTGGCCCGCACGATCGCATCGATCAGCGTGTCGATGTTCTCGGTGAGCGCCTTCTCGTCGAAGTTCGCCTTGCCGACGAGCGTGTGCACGATCGCGGTCTTGTCGAGGCGATATTCGACCTTACCGGCCTTGATGTCGCGGATCGCGTTGCCGATGTTCGGCGTCACGGTGCCCGACTTCGGGTTCGGCATCTTCTGCGCGAGGATGCGGCCGAGTTCCTTACCGATCGTCGCCATCATGTCCGGCGTCGCCACGGCGACGTCGAAGTCGGTGAAGCCGGCTTTGACCTTTTCGACCAGATCGTTTTCGCCGACGAAATCGGCGCCGGCCGCTTCGGCTTCTTTGAGCTTGTCGCCGCGCGCGAACGCGATCACGCGCACCGTGCGGCCGGTGCCGTGCGGCAGGCTGACCGTGCCGCGCACGTTCTGATCGGACTTCTTCGGATCGACGCCCAGGCGGACGTGGATCTCGATCGTCTCGTTGAACTTCGCGTTGGCGTTCTTCTTCACCAATGCGACGGCTTCGTTGGTCGCATAGAGCGCGGCCGGATCGAAGGCCGAGGTGAGGTTGCGGAAGCGCTTGCCGTGCTTCTTCATTTTACAGGCGCTCCGTCCCAGACTGCGCGCCCCCCACTGCGGTGGCCCCCCAGCTCGAGCTCGCAAGTTGCGTTTTTGCCATTGCGCGATTCTGCTGCGCTCGCTCCATCACCATGCTCATCATGCGACGTCCACGCCCATCGAGCGGGCGGTGCCGGCGATGATCTTCATCGCGTGGTCGATGTCGTTCGCGTTGAGGTCGGGCATCTTGGTCGTCGCGATCTCTTTGATCTGCGCTTGCGTCAACTTGCCGACTTTGTTGCGATTGGGTTCTTTCGAGCCGGACTCGATGCCGAGCGCGCGTTTGATCAGGAACGACGCCGGCGGCGTCTTCGTGATGAACGTGAACGTGCGGTCTTCGAAGACCGTGATCTCGACCGGGATGATCATCCCGGGCTGGCTCGCAGTACGGTCGTTGTACTGCTTGCAGAAATCCATGATGTTCAGCGAGTACGGCCCGAGTGCGGGCCCCACCGGCGGTGCCGGGGTCGCTTTGCCGGCCGGCAAGGCTAAGCCAATTTTGCCGACGACTTTCTTCGCCATTGTTTTCTCCTAACGAGCCGCTCTCGCGCCTCTGCCCCTAGGGTCGGTCCGGCGGCGGGGTCGCCCTCCGGATCGGTACGCCAACCGGCGCACAACCCGCGGATTATACCGCAGGCGGCCTACTGCCGTCCACCGGGACCAGTTCGCCCTCTAGGGTCACCGCCTCGGCGTAGGGGGCGGCGGCGGTCGCGAACCAGCCGGCCAGGAGCGCCAGCAGGGCGACGTCGTCGAACAGGCCCAGGAACGGGATGTCCCCGAGGAGGTTGATCGGCGAGAGGATCAAGAGGGCGCCCGCCAGCGCGATCAGCTTGAGGTGCAGCGGCACGGCGGGATGGCGCACCAAGCGGATCGCGGTCGAGAACGACCGCCAGGCCCGAAAGAGACGAAAAAACCGCAGCACTCGCATGCCGCGGTTTTACCCGCCGAAGGGCCAGATGTTGCGCGGTCCTTCCGAGCTGCTTAAACCTTTTCGATCTGGTAGAACTCGAGCTCGACCGGGGTCTCGCGGCCGAAGATCGAGATGAGCGCGCGGACCTTTTCTTTTTCCGGCTGGATGTCGTCGACGATGCCGGTGAAGTCGAAGAACGGGCCTGAGGTGACCTTGATGCGGTCGCCCTTGGCGAAGTCGATCTTGAGCTTGGGCGTCTCGATGCCCATCTGCTTGAGAATCGTCTTGACTTCTTTTTCTTGCAGCGGGACCGGCTTCTCACCCGAACCCGGCGAGCCGACGAAACCGGTGACGCCGCTGGTGTTGCGCACGACGTACCAGGACGCGTCGTCCATGTCCATCTCGACAAGCACGTAGCCCGGGAAGACTTTCTTCGGGGTGATCTTGCGCTTGCCGTCCTTGAACTCGACTTCGTCTTCCATCGGGACGAGCACGCGGAAGATCTTGTCCTGCATGTTCATCGAGTGGATGCGCCGCTCGAGGTTCGCCTTCACCTTGTTCTCGTAACCGGAATAGGTGTGGATGACGAACCAGTTCTTGTTCGTCTTGGCCTTGGGGGCGGTCGTCGCCGCCGCGTCGAGGGTCTCCGCCGGCACGCCGTCGACAATCTCGACGCCGGCTTCTTCGGCGTTCTCGACCGTAGTCTGATCCATTACCGTGCTCCGCCCGTGAGGAAACTGAAGATCGCGCCGAACGTGATGTCGACGAGATAGGTGAAGACGCCGACGCCCACCACGAGCACGACGGTCAGGATCGTCGCGGCGATCCATTCCTCGCGCGTGGGCCAGGTGACGCGTCGCATCTCCTGGACGATGCCGCCGAAAAACTCTTGCGCGGCGCGCGAGTTTCTCGCCCGCACGGCCGAGGTAGCCGCGGGCCGCTTAGCCGGTCGAACCGGACCCTTGGGAGTCGTCTTCATCTTGTGTTATACCGCAAAAATCTGGCAGGGCGGACAGGACTCGAACCTGCAACCGACGGTTTTGGAGACCGCAACTCTACCAATTGAGCTACCGCCCTCGGCTGGGGAAGGGGTTACCTGGTCTCCCGGTGCGCCCGGTGGCAGCGGCAGAAGCGGCAGTACTTGCTCAGCTCGAGCCGGTCGGTGGTGTTCTGCTTGTTCTTGAACGTATTGTAGTTCCGGCGCTTGCACTCGGTGCAGGCCATCACCACCATAACGCGATTTTCTTTCTTTGCCATCGTTCAATCCGTGAGGCGCCGAGGGCGCCGGACATAAAGAAAACGGGGCCGAGCCCGTTCCAGGCGTTCATGATAGCATACGGCCAAGCATCGCCACAAGGGCGGACGGATCGACCGCCATCTCCGTACAGGTAGGTAACCATGCAGACCCTGGCCGTCGGCCTGGGGGCGGCTCTCGGCGGCATTGCCCGGCTGTGGATCACGAATCTGGTCGTCATGCGGGCCGGAGTGACCGGGGCACCCTACGCGACGATGTTCATCAACATCAGCGGCTCGTTCCTGATCGGGATCGTCATCGAACTGGCCCGGACCCGGGCCGGGCTCCCGCCGATGTTCCGCCTCTTCCTCGCCACCGGGATACTCGGCGGCTATACGACGTTCTCGACGTTTTCGGTCGAGGCGCTGGCGTACTGGACCGGCGGCTTGCCGCTCAACGCGGTGTTCTACGTCGGCGTCAGCGTCGTGCTCGGGATGGCCGGTGCGGCCGCCGGTATTCTCACCGCGCGCGTCTTCTGATGAGGATTGGTGCGACCGGTCAGAATCGAACTGACAACCTTGGCCTTAGGAGTGCCCTGCTCTATCCAGATTGAGCTACGGTCGCCGGCCTCGCCGAGGCGTTCGCGAACGGGAAGCGGGCCTCCCGGAACGAACCGGCACGGGGCGCAATGATGCAGGCGAAGACGCGGCACATCCCCCCGATGAGCTCCGCGCCCCAGGGCTTCTCGATCGAGCGCGACCTGCCGACGCGCTTTGCCGCGTTCTACGCGCCCTTGCACGAGGCGTTCACGCGGCGCCAGCAGCAGATCATCGCCAACCGTAGAGCCGTGCTCAAGGCGTCGCTCGAGGGCAAACGCCCCGGCTATCTCGGCCTCTCGGAAGCGGGTGGAAACTGGCAGATCGAGCTGCCGGCGTGGTGCGCCGACCAGCGCAATCAGATGACCGGCCCGGCCGACGATCCCGAGCTGGTCGTGAAGATGCTCAACTCGGGCGCGCCCGGCGTGATGCTCGACCTCGAAGACTCGATGGCCAACCTGTTTTCGCACACGCTCCGGGGCATCGACAACGCGATCGCCGCGTATTACGGCGAACTCACGTATACCGACGCCAAACGCGGCAACGCGGTCGTGCACATCGAGGACAGCCCGGCCGTGCTGTGGACGCGCGTGCGCGGGCTGCACCTCTCGCAGGCCGGCGTCCTCAAAGAACCGACGTCGGCGTCGCTGTTCGATCTCGCGCTGCTGGTCTACAAGCTCGATTTCTCGCGACTGAAACATCCGCTCGCGATCTACATTCCGAAGACCGAGTCGGCCGAGGAGGCCCTTTGGTGGCGCGACGTTTTCGTCGCCCTCGCCGTCGCCAAAGGTCAGCCGTCCACCGCGATCAAGTGCATGGCGCTGGTCGAATCGCACCCGTTCGCCTACCAAATCGAAGAGTTTGCTTACACGTTGCGCGATCATCTGGTCGGGTTGAATCTGGGGCGCTGGGACTACATGGCCAGCCTGATTCATTTCAACCTCGACGATCCGGCCTGGATTCTGCCCGATCGCAACACGATCCCGATCGACGTCCCGTTCTTTCAGGCGCTGCGCGAACGCATCCCGGAAGTCTGCCATCGCCACGGGCTGCTCGCGATCGGCGGCATGACCGCGCTCTTTCCCGATCGCGCCAATGCCGAGCTGAACAAAAAGGCGCTCGAGATGCTCGAGAACGACAAGAAGAACGAAGCCGCGTTCCTGTTCGACGGCGCGTGGACGGGGCACCCGGACCAGAACGAGATCGCGGTCGCGCAGTTTCCCAAACCCAATCAAGGCATGAAGCGTAAACCGGCCGCGAACGAGACGCCGGATCTGCGGCCGCCGCTCGGCAACGCCGGCACGAAGACCGTGCAGGGGACGCGCGCCGCGGTCCGCACCGTCATCCGCTACCGGTGCGGCTACTTGATGGGCCGCGGCGCCTCACTGCTCGACGGCTACATGGAAGACCTCGCGACCGATCGGATCTACCGGCTGATGATCGCGCAGCGTTACCTGCACGGCATGCACGCCGCCGCCGACGTCACGCGCTTCTTCGACGAGGAGCTCGCGCGATTGCTCGTCGACCCGAACAACGCCAAAGAGTCGAAGTTCTTCCGCGAAGCGCGCCGGCAGAGCGAAGAGATGATTCGGCAGGGCTTCCACGACCCGATCTAGGCGCTGATCGTCCCGCGGACTTCGCCGAGGTCGATGCGGGTCGCGCCGCCGCCCGCGCTCCCGCGCAGGACGATGGTGTCGCCGTTTTCGAGGTACGTGCGCGTTTCGCCTGACGGGAGCGGGATCGGCTGCGCGCCGCCGCGGCTCAGTTCGAGCAGGCTGCCGTAGCTGCCGGGCTCGCTGCCCGAAATCGTGCCGCTGCCGAACAGATCGCCGGCGCGGATGCGTGAGCCGTTCGACGTCAAGTGCGCGAGTTGTTGGGCGACGTTCCAGTACATCTCCCGGAAGTTCGTTTTCGAGATGACGGCCGGCGCGAGCTGTTGCGCGCGCATCGCTTCGGTGAGCAGCAACACTTCGAGGCCGATGTCGTAGGCATACGATCCGCGCGCGCGCAGATACGGCAGCGGTTCCGGTTCTTGCGCGCGGTTCGGCACGCGAAACGGTTCGAGCGCGTCGAGCGAGACGAGCCAGGGCGAGATCGACGTCGCGAACGACTTCGCCAGAAATGGTCCGAGCGGCCGCACCTCCCAGGCCTGGACGTCGCGCGCGCTCCAGTCGTTGAGCAGCACGTAGCCGTACACGTGGTCGCGCACCGCGTCCGCGGCGATCGGTTCCCCCTGTTGGTTGCCGGGCCCGGTGACGAAGCCCAGCTCCAACTCGATGTCCAGCTGTTGCGTTGGGCCGAAGACCGGCGCTTGCGCATCGGGCGCTTTGCGTTGCCCCTTCGGCCGGCGGACCGGCGTGCCGCTGACGACGACCGTGCTCGCGCGGCCGTGATATCCAACCGGCACGTAACGGTAATTCGGCAGCAGCGGCTCGGATTCGGGCCGCAGCAGCTTGCCGGCGTTGGTGGCGTGTTCGATGCCGGAGTAGAAGTCGACGTAATCCTTGACGTCGATCGGCAGATGCAGCGTCGCCCAATCGCGCGGCACGAGCGCCCGCATCACCGTGTCGCGTTCTTCTCCGCTCGCATCCTCGCCGAGCAGGCGCTGCAACGTCGCGCGCAGGGAGCGCCACGCGCCCGGACCGTGCGCGAGGAAATCGTTGAGGCGGCGGGCGTCGAGCAGCGTTTCGTCATCGATCAAGCGCTCGCGAACGAGCATCGAGAGGTCGACGATTGACGGCCCGATCGCCACGCCGGGCCGCGCGGCGTCGTCGGTGGCGAAGATGCCGAGCGGCAGGTTCTCTATGCCGAAGCCACTACCGTCGGCCCCGGCAATCCACGAGGGCATCCGACCGAACTACGGGCCAAAATGAAAAGACCCCTCGGGATCCGAGGGGACTTGCATTTCTGGAGCTGACGGCGGGGATTGAACCCGCGGCCTTCTCCTTACCAAGGAGATGCTCTACCACTGAGCTACGTCAGCCGATACCGGCTCGCCCACCGTATATGTCGATCTTGTCGATTAACGGTCGGGGCAACCCGCAGGTGCATGGTCGAATCGACGAACTCCGATTCTGGCACGAGGTACGAGTCGCCTGTTTCCCGGCAAAACACCCCCAGTACTCGACCTCGCCACGATAAGAGCGTATGGCGACGCCGCCCCTATGCGTGTGCGTACTGTAGCAGTGAAAGACGACCGAGCCGGCGATCAGGCGTCCCGTTTTTACCTGGACCCGTGCTAACGTCTCTCCGTCATCGATGATTAGATCGTAGCGGTGAGAATCGCCGAGAGGCTTCGATACGGTATAACCTGCGCGAGCTAATGCGACGGCGACTTCAAGCTCGGAACGATCGCCGATTGCTTTCGTATTGCGCTTTGGTTTCTCAGGCTCTGGAAGCTGCGCTACTTCAAGATCGTCGCCGTCGGGCGGGAACAAATACGATACGCTCATCTGGGAAGGCTATCGCACTGCAGTGCCACCTGGGTGGCAGTCTTTTCCGGTGGGGCGTAAGAGGAGTCGACCGAACCAAGCGCCTAGACCCCCGAAACGAAAGAAACCATCACCACTGACGGGGTTCGCATGGCAAAGAAAGATTCTGGGGGCATCGATCGGCGCGCGTTTCTCGGCGGCATCGGTGCCGCCGGCGCCGCCTCGGCAGCCGTTGCGGGGGTCTCACCCGCACCGGCCGAGGCTCGTCCAACCGCCCTTCCGCCGGTCTCGCAATCGCACGCCTCGGCCATAGCCGCCCTCGAAGAGGCTCCGATCGTCGCACAGGCTGCGACGGTCGATCCGCTGCACATCGCGAATCCGGGCTCCGACTACATGGTCGACGTGATGTTGTCCTTGGGCTACACCGCCGTCGCCGCGACCCCGGGCACCACGTTCCGTGGCCTGCAAGAGTCGGTCATCAATTACGCGATCGGAAAGATGGAATGGATCTCGACGGGGCACGAAGAGATCTCCGGCTCGTTCGCTCACGGCTACGCCAAGACGTCGGGCAAACCGATGGCGATCATGGTGCACAACACCGTCGGCTTGCAGCACGCGTCGATGGCCATCTACAACGCTTGGGCCGACCGTGTCCCGATGCTGGTGATGATGGGCAACTACGCCGACGGCACCCTGCGCAGCTCCGCCGCCGACTGGGATCACTCGAACACCGATCAAGCGGCAATGTGCCGCGGCTTCATCAAGTACGACGCGCAACCGGTAGGGCTCCAAGACTACAAGGAGACGATGCTGCGCGGTCACGGCCTGATGATGACCGCGCCGATGGGCCCGATGATCATGGTCTGCGAGCAGACGACCCAAGAAGACACGCAGTCGACCAAACCGCAGCCGCCGCTGGCGGCGTACGTGGCCGCGTCGAAACCGGTCGGTGACCCGGCGGCGCTCAAGGCGGCCGCACAGATGCTGGTGGCCGCGAAAAATCCGGTCATCGTCGCCGATCGCGCGTGCAGCTCGCAAGCCGGCGTGGACAACCTCGTCAAGCTCGCCGAGGCGCTGCAGGCGCCGGTGGTCGACCTGCTCAGCCGGATGAACTTCCCGACCACCCACTACCTCAACGGCTCGCGCGACATGATCGCCGAGGCCGACGTGATCCTGACGCTCGATCCCGGCGATCTCTTCGGGATCGTGGATGCGCTGCCCGAGTCGATCCCGCGCGTTTCGATTCGCCGCATCCGGCCGGACGCCAAAGTCATCAACATCGACGGACAGTACCTGGTAGGGGCCGGAAATTTTCAGGACAAACAGCGTTTCTTCCAGGCCGATCTGCCGATCGCGGCCGACTCCGAAGCGACTGTCCCCTACTTGACCGAAGCCGTGCAGAGCGCGATGTCGACCGCCCGGCGCAACGAAAACTCCGACCGCGAAGCCCGGATGCGCACGGCCTACTACATCAAGCGCACCTCGGACGCGCAGTTCGCGGCGGTCGGCTGGGACAACTCGCCGATCAGCACCGCGCGCGTGGCCATGGAGGTCTGGAACCAGATCAAGGGCGGCGATTTCGCCTGCGTTTCACAGACCGGTTTCCAGAGCAGCTGGCCGAACCGCCTGTGGGATTTCACCAAGAATCATCAGTTCATCGGCGGCTCCGGCGCAGCCGGCATCGGCTACATCGGCGGCGCGCAGATCGGCGCAGCGTACGCGCACAAAGAGATGGGTACCGGCGCCGTCTGCGTGAGCTTCCAGGGTGACGGCGACTTCATGATGGGACCGGGCGCGATGTGGACCGCCGCGCATCACCGCATCCCGCTCTTGATGATCATCCACAACAACCGCGCCTGGTACCAAGAGACGATGTCGGTGCAGATCCTGGCGTCGCGCCGCGATCGCCATCCCGAACGCGGCCGCATCGGCACGGAGATCGTCGACCCGAACATCGACTACTCGAAGCTCGCCGCGGGCTTCGGTGTCTACGCGCCGCCGCAGGTGACGCAAGCATCCGAACTCGCGCCGGCGATCTCGCGCGCGCTCCAGGTCGTCAGAAGCGGCCATCCAGCGTTACTCGATGTCGTCATGGAGGGCCGGTAGCATGCAGCGCGTCAACGCCTTCGCCATCGCATCGATCGTCGCGGCGACGCTCGTCGCCGGCGCCGGCATGTTGTCGGCGCAAACCACCGCACCGCCCGGCGACGTCGCGCGCGGCCATCAGCTCTTCGTGGCGGACGGCTGTTATGAGTGCCACAACTACAACGGCCAAGGCAGCGGCAGCCGCAAGCCGGGCGTGAATCCCGGACCCAACCTCGCCCCCGGTCCGATCCCGTACGCCGCGTTCATCAAACAGGTCCGCACGCCGCGGCTCTCGATGCCGCCCTACGACACGAAGCTGGTGAGCGATCAGGACGCTGCGGATATCTACGCCTATCTCGCATCACAACCGCCGGTCAAGGACGCGAAGAGCATCCCGCTCTTGGCCTCGGTGACCGTCGGTACGGCGACCAACACCCCATTCGGCGCGGTGCTCTACTCGGCGAACTGCGCGGCGTGCCACGGCTCCGCCGGACAGGGCGGAATCGGTCCCGCGCTTCGCGGTGAAAGCGGACGCAAAGACGCCGGTGCCGTCGCCGCGGTCGTCAAGAGCCCGGGCGCCGGGATGCCCAAGCTCTACCCCGGCCTGTTGAGCGACGGCGACGTAGCCGCGGTTGCGAGCTACGTGGAGACGCTACACTAGGTGTAGCGTAAGCCGGGCCGTCACCACGCGGCCCGGGCCAACCGTTCTTCCGGCGTGTCTTCTTCCGCATCCCAAGCGTACGCGGTGGGGTGCACGGCGCCGCAGCCGGGACACGTCCGGGCGACGGGATCGGCGTTGAATGCCCGCACCGGTTCGCGCAGCCGTTCCCAAAACGCCAGCGCGCCGTAGCGGCCGACGTCGTACACCCACGGCGCCAACTCCGTGCCGCACGCGGGGCAAATCCAGAAGAGCCGGTCGGTATGGTGCAGCGGTCCCGACGAAACGTAGAGGCTGACGTAGACCGCCTCCGGCAACTCCGCGCGCAACACGAGGAAGTCCGCATCCGACGTGCGCCAGAAGCCCGCCAGATGCGTGAGGCGGTGCGGCGTGCCGGCCGGCACCAAGCTCAACGAGCGCTTGCGCAGCGGCAGCGTCTCCGTGCGCCCGTCGATCCGTTCTTGCAGCGCAACGGGCGGCGCATCAAGTGCGAAGTGTCCCGTCCACAACAGATACCGGTTGGCTTCGTGCCAGCCGTTGGGACCCTCGAGCGGGACGTCGTAGCCGAGAACCGGCTCCTTCAACCCGGCGCTCACCAATGCCGGCGCGCAGCGGTCAGCGCGGGCGTGTCCTTCACGGTGTTCCAGGGATACGCGAGCGGATTGACGTGGCCGCACTCGGGGCAGCGGCGATCGGTGGCGTTGTGCCTGGTGACCGCCTCCATCTCGGCGCGCCAGAACTCGGAGAGACCCAATCGCCCGTGATCGAAGCGGTACTCGTCGATCAGCAACAGACAGTTTTCGCAGTACCAGGCAAAGCTTTCACCTTCTTTGCCGACCGGCTTCTGCATCACCACCACGAAGTGGCCGCGCGTTTCGCCTTCCGGCGCGGGAATCGCGACGTAGACTTCGTCGAGGTCGTTGATGTGCCAATAGCCGAAACTGTGCGGCACGCGGTGCGACGTGCCGGCGCGCGTCACGTGAAACTTCATCGGCACCATGTTGACGAGATGGATGCCGCCCGGCCCCAGCTCGTGCATGTCGCCGTACGGGCCCTTCTTCTCATCGTAGATCGACTCGCGATCGATGATCCGCCGACGCAGGCCGAGCACGTTTCCGGACGCCGCCTTGAAGCCGGAGAATTTACCGATCACCTTTTCATCGAAAAAGTCCCAGTCGCCGAGTTTATCGAGCGAATCGTCGATCTCGATCGTCGTGATCTTGCTCATGCTGCTCATGGACGCGGTCTTCTCCTCAGTGTTTGATCGGGACGCCACCCGTTTGGCTGGCCGGATAGAATTCTTGTTTGTCACGGTCCCAGCCGACGATGACGACGGCGTTGGAATCCAGTCCGTGCTGGTCGCCGGCCGAGAAATCATAGTTGCCGTTGAGACCGGTGAAGTGGCGTAGACCGAGGACGTAGGTTTTGAGCTGATCGGCCGTCATCCCCGGCCCGAG
>JBEKXE010000024.1:0-39847 GCA_049512335.1 Candidatus Lustribacter sp. | reverse complement strand
CGAGCCGCGCGTCGGCGGCGAGGTCCGGCCGCTCGATGGCGTTCGCCAACGCCGCCCACTGCGCGTCGGTCTCGACCGCGATCACGCACCATTCGTCCTTGCCGGCGCACGGATACGCGCCCTGCGGCGCCGCGTGACTCGAGCGATTGCCCATGCGCTTGGGCGGCCGCCCGGTCACCGCCGACGACATCAAGAGCGCGCCCACGGTGGCGACGCTGCACTCGAATTGGCTGAGGTCGATCATGCGGCCGCGGCCGGTGCCGGCCCGTTCTTCGAGCGCCTGCAGCACCGCGATGATGCCGTGCAAGCCGCCGATGTAGTCGTTCCACGAATTCGAAATCGCGGTCGGCGGATCGTTCTCGGCGCCGGTCGTGAGCATCAGCCCGGTGTAGGCTTGCAAGTTCATGTTCATGCTCGTCCACGAACTGCGCGGACCGGTGTGCCCGTATCCCGAGAGGCTGATGTAGATCAAGCGCGGGTTGCCCGCGCTGAGCGTTTCGTAGTCCAGCTTGAGGCGGCGCATCACGCCGGCACTGAAGTTTTCCACGATCACGTCGGCGCCCGCCGCCAAACGCGTCGCGACGTCGTAGCCGGCCGCGCTCTTGAGGTCGAGCGCGATCGAACGCTTGTTGCGGTGCGCGTACGTCGCGCGGTGGCGGTCGCCCGGATCGCGCACGGCGCTCTCGACGTGCACCACGTCGGCACCCAAGTCGGCCAGCGTGCGCGTGCAGAACGGGCCGGCGAAGACGTGGGTGAAGTCGAGCAGCTTCAGCCCGCGGATCGGGCTGATGCCGGCGGCGCCGGCCGCGCGTTCTTCGACGATCACGTCAGCCTCCTCACGACGCGTGGTTGCCCAGAATGAGACATGCGTTGACCCCGGTGACGGCGCACTGGCCGCTGACGATCGCGGTTTCCGCGCCGGCGACTTGGCGCGCGCCAGCCGTGCCGCGCATCTGCGTCGCCGCCTCGGTGATGTGGAAGAAACCGCTGGCGTTTACTTGCGAGAGCAAACCGCCGCTGGTGTTCACCGGTAGCTCGCCGCCCAGCTCGATGCGGCCGTTCTCGACGAACGGACCGCCTTCGCCCTTTTCGCAGAAGCCGTAATCTTCGAGCGTTACCAGCACGACGGAGGTGAAACAATCGTAGAGCTCGGCGACGTCGATGTCCTTGGGGCCGAGACCCGCCATCGCGTACGCTTGCCGCGAGGCGCCGCGCATCGCGACCGTCGTCATCGACGCCGCGTACTGCACGTCGGAATGCGTATTCTTCTGGCCGAGGCCCAAAATGTACACCGGCGGCTGACGCAAGTCGCGGGCACGCTCGGCCGACGTCACGATCACGGCGCCCGCGCCGTCGGTCGAGCCGGTGCAGTCGAGCAGGTGGAACGGATCGACGACCATGCGCGAGGCTTGGTGATCGGCCAGCGTCATAGGCTTCTTCATCACCGCGTTCGGCGTCAGCAGCGCGTGCTTGCGGCACGCGACCGCGATCGCGCCGAACTGTTCGCTGGTCGTGCCGTACTCGTACATATGGCGCATCGCCGGCAATGCGTATTGGATCGGCGCGCCGAGCATGCCGAACGGACGCTCGAGATCGTCGATCCAGTTGGTGTGCTCCGCGTGCATGTCGCGGCGCGGGCCGCGTCTGGCCGACGCATCGCCGTTGACGCACAACACCGTCGTGCAGAAGCCGGCCTCGAGCGCGCCTACCGCGGCGAGAATCATCGCGACGGACGATGCACCGCTCAGACCGACGTCGGTGAGGTAGTTCGGCTGCAGTCCGAGCTGCGCCGCGATCACCGCACAGTAGTTATCCTGAGGAGCGCTGTGCGGCGAACGCGAGATCACCGCGTCGATTTCCGACTTGTCCAAGCCGGCGTCGGCGATCGCGCGGGTGGCGGCTTCGAGTTGCAAGTCCATCGCCGCGCGGCCGGTTTGCCGCCCGACGTCGGATTCTCCGACGCCCGCGATGGCATACTTGCCGGCGAGTTTGCTCACGGCGTTTCGACATCCCACACGTGGCGTTCGACCGGCCAGTCGCGGCCCGGCAACAGCAGCGTGCACGTCCCGCGCAGGATCTGCTCGCCCTTCTGATTGCGGCCGTCGAACTCGAGCGCGATCCAGGGTTTGGCCGGATCCTTGGACTTGCCGGTCACCTTCGCGGAGAAGATGTGCATGTCGCCTTCGTAGGTCGAAGCGCGATGGCGGCAATCCATCTCGCGCAGGAACGCGCGCGGTCCGGCCCAGTCGAGCAGCCGGCGCACGAGCAAGCTCTGACGCTGCTGCCCGCTCACCACGATCGACGGCGCGCCGCGAAATTCGCGCACGTGCTCACGGTCGAGATGCAAGAGCCCGACGTTCTCCTGCACGGCCGCCCAGAAGACGGCCGAGACGAGCGTGTGCGGGCCGTACTCTTGCGGCGGAATCTCGGTGCCGACGTCGATGTCCTCGAAGTAGCGTTGCTCGACTTCGACCGGGTCCGGATGTCTCATATCACGCTTCGTTCAAATAGCAAGGTGCATTCTTCTTCCGTATAGCCTAGCTCGCGCAGGATCTCGGGGTTGGCCGAACCGAGGCGCGGCGCCGGCGTCATGTCGCGGTCCCAGATCGTGGCCAGCGCGCCACGCGGGAACAGCATGCGGCCGTGCGCCGGGTGATCGATCTCGACCAGGAAACGGCGATCGATCAGCTGCGCGTCCTCGGCCAGATCGAGCGAAGTCGCGACGGGCGCCGCCGGGATGTGCCGTTCTTGCGCCTGCGCGACGATGTCGAGCTTGTTGAAGCTCGAGGCCCAGGCGCCGATGCGATCGAGCAGCTCGTCGCGCCGCGCCAACCGCTGCTCGTACTTCGCCAGCGTCTCGTCGTTCGCGAGCTCGGGATCTTGCATCCATTCGGTGAGCATGCGCCACTGCTCGCGCGAGTCGACGAGGCTCAGCATCCAGAACCCGTCCGCGCTCGGCAGCGCACCGGCCAACGCGGTCACCGAACCGCGCGCGCCGCTACGCTCGACGCCACGCCCGCGCAACATGAAGTTCTCGATCGCATGATCGAGAAACGATTCGAAACACTGCTGGATGTCGACCGTGACCGTTTGGCCTTCGCCCGTCAAACGCCGCACGAGCAGCGCAGCAGCGGTGGCGACCATGACCCAGAGGCCGGTCGCGGCATACATGATGTGGCCGCCCATCAGCACCGGCGCGCGGTCCTTGTGTCCGGTGATCGAGAGCAACCCCGATTTCGCGTACGCGCACAGTTCGGGCAGCTCGTCGCCGGTGACGAGCACCAGCACGACGCCGGGATTCGCCGCGCGCAATTCGGCTTCGGGGAGCGGCAACGGCGTGCCGGCCACGATCGTGTCCGCCGTGCGCGCCAGCCGCGCGAACGCCTCGCGACCGGCCGCGTCCGTCAAGTCGAGCGAAACGCTGCGCTTGCCGGCGTTGAAGAACTGATGGTAGGCGCCGTCCTCCACGTCCGGTACGCCGCCGAGGAACGGGCCCTGGCGCCGAACCGCGTCGCCGAACTGCGACTCGACCCGAATGACCTCATGGCCCTGCTCGGCCAAGAGCCGCGTGGCGTACACGCCGGACTGGCGCGTGAGATCGAGCACCCGTCCCAACGTCAGCTCGCTTTGAACGCCGTCAATGAAAGTTTGGCGTCGTGATTGGTTTGACGGAGCACCAGCTCGCCGAGCTGATTGTGGACCTCGTACTCGGTAACGACCAGGATCATCGGCCGGCCGTCGCGCGTGCGGCGCGCCAACAGATCCGACAAGCGCGTCGTGATCGTGAGCCGGTCGCCGACGTACACCGGCCGAAACCACTTGTACACTTGACCGGCGTTGCGCGTATTTCTGAAGGCTTCCGGCAACGTGAGGCCGGGCCAATCGATGCCGATGCGCTTCTCGCCCTCAGGATCTTGCAGCCGGCGAAAGAGCACGACCACGAAGATCGGCGGTACGACTTGACCCTTGTACCCCATGCGCCGCGCGTACTCTGCGTCGCGGTAGATCGGATTCGTTTCACCGATGACCGACACGAAGTGCCGGACGTCCGAAGCACTGATTTCTTCGGGCAGCTCCAGCGGCGGCGTCGAGCTGCCGATGGCGGCACGCATGTCGTCGGTGATGAGGGAGTCGAGTTCGAGATCGTCAACCACTACGTGCTACTTTCCGGGTAGGGGATCGCCGCCGAATTTGCTGGCGGCGGCAAACGTGCCGTCTTTGGGGTTATAGCGGATCATCACGATGTTCGCATCGCCGAGACCCCGCTGCGGTTCGGCCTTGAAATCGTACGGCCCGTTGACGCCGGTCCAGCCGCGCAGACCGTTGATGTAGGCCCGCAGCTTCGCGGCCGAGGCATCGGGACCCAGCTTACGCAAGCCGTCGACGAGGATCATCGCCGGATCCCACGCCGCGATCGCGATCGTGTCGGGTTTCTGGGGGGCCAGCGCATCCGAGATCGTCGCGACCGCGGCCTTGGTGGCCGCATTCATCGACGATTCGCCGGCGTAATAGGGCACCGAGGCGAACAGCAGTTCCGAGGGCAGCTTCGAGCCGTACTGTTTGAAGAACGACGGGGTCAGGTTTCCGGGCGACGTCGCCGCGGGCAGGTCGAGGTTGAGGTCTTGCGCGCTGCGGAACATCGTGCCGGCCGGCGCTCCGGTCGCCCAGAAGACGAGCACGTCGGGCTTGGCCGCTTTGATGCGCTCGACTTGCGCCGCCGCGCTGAGATCGCCGGGCGTGAAGTATTCGTGCGCGACGATCTGGATCGACTTGTTCTCCGGCAAACCGGCCGCGTAGAGCAGCGCCTTCTCGGCGTCCTGACCGCCGGCGTCGGAGGCGACCATGTAGGCCAGTCGCTTCAATCCGCGTTCGCGGAAGTAGCGCAGCGTCACCACGAACTGCGGTTCGTACGGAAACAGCGTCAGGTACTCATAGCTGCCGGGCGTCGGATGACCCGCGTTCGCCAAGCAGTACATCAGCGGGCCGTTCTGCTCGATGAGCGGAGCGATCGCCGAGCACGCGTCGGGCGCCGACGGGCCGAGGATGATCGGCACGTTCTTGGCGATCAGACCTTGCGCGAGCTGCAACGACGTCTTGGCGTCGGACTGATCGTCGAGCATGTTGAACTTGAGCTGCCGCCCGTCGATGCCGCCGGTCTTGTTGACGTACGCTGCAAGCGCGTTGAGCGCCGCCAATTGGCCCTGACCGACGAAAGCCGTCCGCCCCGTCAGCGGCAGGATGCCGTCGATCTCGTACGGATCGGCGGCGCCGGCCGGCGTGCCCAACGCAGCGAGCAACGCGGCTGAAAGAATGGTCGCGACGAGCCGAATCATAGGCGCACCTTTTTTTCAAATACCCAGGAGCCTTAGCAACGAGGTTACAAGCAGGGTGGGCTAAAGTCAAGCGGCGGAGTTTGCGTGCAGCAAGCACTTGAGATTGTCGTCGGGGGATTGCTGCAAGGCGGCGCTTTTGCGCTCGTCGCGCTTGGTTTTGCGCTGATCTATCGCGTCACCGGAATGCTGAATCTCGCGCAGGGCGCCTTCGTCGTGCTCGGCGCGCTGTTGCTGTACACGTTCCATCAAACGTTGTCGTGGCCGCTGCTGCCGGCATTTCTGATCACGCTCTTCATCTGCGTCATCATCGGGGCGGTGCTCGCGCAGTTCGTCTTCGAGCCGGCGTTGCGGAAGTTGCCGCCGGGCGGCGCGATCATGGTCACCGTCGGAGCGGCGACGTTCTTCCAAGGCGCGATGCTGCTGACGTGGGGCAGCGCACCGTATCAACCCGATCCGTTCTCGGGCACGCGCCCCTACGACGTAGGCGGGATTCTGTTTCCCACGCAAGCGCCGTGGGACGCCGGCGCGACCGTGCTGATCGTCGCCGCGATGTGGTACGTGATGCAGAAAACGCGCTTCGGCATGGCGTTGCGCGCGTGCGCGGAAAACCACGCCGCCGCCGCGCTGATGGGCATCGACGTGCGCCGCATGACGATCTACTCGTACGCGGCGGCGGCCGGGCTCGGCGCGATCGCCGGCATGCTGATCGGACCGATCATCTCACTCGACTTCAGCAGCGGCGGCATCTTCTCGACCTCCGGCTTCATCGCGGTGACGATCGGCGGTGCGGCGTCGTTCTTCGGCCCGATCGTCGGCGGCCTCGGGCTCGGCCTGATCGAGCAAGGTGCGGCCGGGTACATCTCCTCGCTCTTCGCCAACACGATCGCGCTCGTGCTGCTGCTGGTCATGCTCGCGTTGCGGCCGACCGGCGTCATCTCGGGACGGATTCTGCGCCGCCAAGACGTGCGCGAAATTCCGCGCAACCAGAGCAGCGTGTCGACCACACTCAGCATCGTACAAGCGCGCACGTTGGCCGCGCTCGCGTTGCTGCTGGTTGCCTTCGCGCCGTTGTTCATGAGCGCGCAGCTGCTGAGCTCGATCGTCATCGCGGGGATCACGTTCATCGCGCTGCTCGGACTCGACGTGGTGATGGGCTATTGCGGGCTGATCAGCCTCGGCAGCGCGGCGTTCATGGCGATCGGCGGCTACGTCGCGGCGATCTGCTGCGTGTCGTTCAACTTGCCGCCGCTGGTGGGCGTGTTGGCCGGACTCGGCCTCTCGCTCGCGTGTGCCGCCGTGCTGGCATTCGTCACGGTGAATCTGCGCGGGCTATACTTGGCGCTGGCGACGCTGTCGTTCGGCTTGCTGGTCGATTCGCTGGCGCTCGGGTTGCGCGATTGGACCGGCGGCCCGTCGGGGCTGCCGCGCATTCCCAGCTTCTCGCTCGGCGGCTACACGTTCGCGAGCCCGATCGCCAACTATTATCTCGTGTGGTGCATCGTCATCGTGAGCTTGGTGGTGCTGGCGAACGCGCTGCGTTCGGACTTCGGGCGCGCGCTGCGCGCGATCCGCACCGATCAGACCGCCGCGCTCGCGCTTGGCATCGACGTGCCGCGCTACAAGCTCTACGCGTTTCTGATCAGCGCGGCGTTCGCATCGCTTGCCGGCAGCCTGCTGGCGTTCGACTTCCATTTCATCTCGCCGGGCATGGTCAGCACCGACCAGTCGTTTCTGTTGGTGACGATGCTCGTGATCGGCGGCGAAGGCACGCTGGTCGGCCCGGTGATCGGCGTGATCCTGTTGACGCTGCTACCGACGATGTTCCAGTTCTTGGACAACTACAAGACGCTCGCGTCGGGCCTATTGCTGATCGTCGCCCTGCTCTATTTCCCAAGCGGCCTCTACGGCGGCTTCACCGCCCTGATCCGCCGCTTCACCGGCACCCCGCGCGCGGCGGGTTCGCGGTGCGGCTGACCGTCAACGTCAAACCGGGCTCGCACCGGCCCGGCATCTCGCGCGCCGGTGCGACCGTGGTCGTGGCCGTGCGCGAGCGGGCCGTCGACGGGCGGGCGAACGCCGCGGTGATCGCGGCGCTCGCCGGCTGGTTGAACGTCGCGCCGAGCCGGGTCACGATCGAACGCGGCCACGGCGCGCGCACGAAACGCCTCGCCGTCGACGGCGTTGACGAACGCGCGTACCTCGCCGCACTCGAGGCGTTGGCAAAGCGTAACCCTTGAAATTCGAACATATGTTCGATACGATAGCCGTCCCATGCCGATCGTCTGTGTTTGGATTCCGGCGTTCCGGCTGGCCGTTGCCCGGCTGACGGGGGACGTTGCGCTCGACGCTCCGGTCATCGTTGCCGACAAGCTCGAGCGCGGACGGGTGGTGGACTGCTCGCTGCCGGCGGCGGCGCTGGGGGTCCGCCCGGGGATGACGCTCGTGCAAGCCCAGGCGGTCGCCAACGAGGCGCGGACCGTGGTCGACGATCGCGCCCGCGACGCGGCGGTCTGGAACGACGTGCTCGAAGCGCTCGACGCCGCCTCGCCCCTGGTCGAGGACGCCGGCTGGGGCCGCGCCTTCCTTGAGATGCACGGCATCGAGGGCGGGGCGGCGGGCTGGATCGGGGCGGTCCGCAGCGCCTTGGCCGGGTTCGAGCTGCCGCTACGGGTGGGGGTGGGGCCGAACCCGTTCGTCGCGCTGGCCGCGACCGTGCGCGGCGACGGCGCGGTGTGCGACGGCGACCCGGCGGCGTTCCTCGCGCCCTTCCCGCTCGCGCAGCTGGAATGCGGCGCCGACGTCTGCGAGCGCCTGCGGCTGCTGGGGATCGGCACGCTGGGCGAGCTCGCGGCACTTCCGCACGGGCCGTTCGTCCGCCGGTTCGGTCCGCCGGCGGCGCGCTGGCACGAGTGGGCGCGCGGGATCGACCGTCGGCCGCTGCGGCCGCGGCCGCGCGCGCTGCGGATCGACCGCAGCGCTTACGGCGAGGGCGAGGCGACCTCGGAAGAAGCCGTGCTGTTCGCGCTACGCGCGCTGGTCGGGCGGGTCGTCGACGATCTCGGCGCCGCCGGAAAGCGCGCCGGCCGGCTCGTCCTCGCGCTCGAGTGCGAGAACGGCGACGTGCGCGAGCTGACGACCCGCGTCGCGGCGCCGACGGCCGTTCCGGGGACGCTCTTCGACCTGCTGCGCGCGCGGCTCGAGGGCATCGTCCTCGACGCGCCGGTGATCGGGCTGCGCCTCGTGGCCGCGAGCCTCGAGGACGGCGGCGTGCCGCTGGCGCTCTTCGCCGCCGGCGATCCCGATCCGGACGCGTTGGGCATCGTGCTGGCGCGGCTCGAGGCGGCACTCGGCGAAGGCGGCGCGCTGCGCAGCCGGGTCGTCGACGGTCCGCGCATCGAGCGGCGCTTCGCGCACGACGCGTTCACCCTCGAGCCGCTCGCCGCCACGAGTTGGAGCGTTGCACCGCCGCCGGCGTTGCCGCAAACGGCGACGCTGCAGTTCCGTCCGGTCGCGCCGCAAGCGGTCGCGGTGCGCGTGATCGGCGGAACGCCGCGCTTCGTCGGAACGCCGGCGCAAATCGTCCTCGATGCGGCCGGACCGTGGCGCGTCGAGGAAGACTGGTGGAGCGGCGCGCTCGGCACCGGCACCCCGTTGGTACGCGATGAATACGACGTACTGCTCGACGACGGTTCGCTCGTGCGCATCGCGCACGAATCCAGCGCTTGGAGCATTCGCGGCGTCTACGACTAAGAAGCACGCATGACGCTTCCTCGCCACGACTTCATCAAGCTCGCCGGCATGTCGGCATTGGGCGGGATCGCCGGCGCACCCGCTGCCGCCGCCGCGCAAGATCTCAAGCCGGTGCGCATGCTCTCGGTGCCGTCGGACGGCTCGAAGGCGCTATTGTACGCGCAACAAGCCGGGCTGTTTCGCAAGCACGGCATCGACGCCACCATCCTGCCGATGGGCAGCGGCGCGGCGATCTTCGCGGCGCTGCTCGGCGGCTCGGCGGATTTCGGCGCCGGCAGCCTACTGCCGGTCTTCAGCGCGTACACGCACAACGTGCCGTTGCGCATCGTCGCGCCGATCTCGATCTACGAGAGCACCCACGCCGATTCGGTGCTGCTCGTGCAGAAGGACTCACCGATCCGCACCGCCCGCGATCTCAACGGCAAGACGATGGGCGGCGACACGCCGACCGACATCTACGTCGCGGCGACGCGCGCGTGGGTCGAGCTGCACGGCGGCGACGGCAAATCGCTGCGTGCGATCGAGCTGAAGCCGTCCGAACAACTGGCCGCGCTCGAAGCCGGCCGCATCGATGCCACGGTGCTGAAGGCGCCGTTCATGACGGTCGGATTGCAGACCGGGAAGCTGCGCGTGCTGGGCCAACCGCTCGACGCGATCGCGCCGCGCTTCCTGCTCTCCGCCTGGGTCGCGACGGTCGACTACATCGCGAAGAATCCCGACATCGTCGCCGGCTTCGTGGCGGCCTGCGTCGAGTCGGCGCGCTACACGAACGCGCACGAGGACGAGACGCTGCAAATGGTCGCCCAATTCTCCGGTCAGGATCCGGCGCTGCTCAAGAACGGCGTGCGCTCGATCACGGCTGAGAGCATCACGCTCGCCGACGTGCAGAAACCGCTCGATTTCGCCTACAAGTACGGCATCGTCGACAAAGACTTCGACGCGAGCGCCGTGCTGGCAGCGAGCATGCCGATGACGCGCGGGCGCTAACGCGCCCGGATCTCGAGCGTGTCGACCGTGAAATCGCCGGCGGGCGTGAGCTCGAAGTAGGCGCGGACCTCGTCGGCCATGTCGGCGTGCAGCGCGCGGATCACGTCGGCGCGCGCCGGCGGCGTGCCCATGCGTGCGATCCAGCTCGCGAAGTCCAGCGGTAAACGGCGCAGCGTGACGCCTTCGATCGCAAAGCCGGCCGTCTCCAGCAACGCGCGCCATTCGCTCGGGGCGTAGTCGCGCACGTGCGAGGGGTCGCGCAGCAACTCGATCGTTTGCAGGAACGTGTCGAGCAGCGGCACTTCGGGCGCGGCCACGTCGACGAACACCGCGATCCCGTCCGGGGCCAGCACGCGGCGCGCTTCGGCGAGCCCGCGCGCGACGTCGCGCCAGTGATGCGCGCTGAAGCGGCTGACGACGAAATCGAAGCTGCTGTCGGCGAACGGCAACTTTTCGACCGGCCCGCAGACGGTGCTGACGTTCGTCAAGCCGCGCTGCAGCGCCGCGGAGCGCACCGCGTCGAGCATTTCGGTCGAGAGATCGAAGGCGACGACCTCGCCGGCCAGCGGCGCGAGCGTGAAGCTGACGTGTCCGCCGCCGCAGCCGAGGTCGAGCGCGCGCTGCGGCCGCCGCTCGCCGGCGAGGCTGCGCAGCGCGTCGAGATCGGCGCCTTGGGCGTGCACTTCGCTCGTAACGTAGGCGGCGGCTTGGCTGCCGAATTGCGCGCGGACGACGGCTTCGTGCGTTCTTTCCATCCCGGTGACGTGCGACTTCAGGCGTTGACACCTCCTTGTTGGCATGAGAACATGGGCTGTCAGCCGCGCGATCGTTCGTTCTCTTTTGCCGATCAATTGCGCATTTTTGAAAGACGAACGATCATCTCAACCTTCGATAGCCTGGGGCTCCGCCCGCAGCTTCTCCGCGCCGTGCTCGACCTCGGGTTCACCGAACCCACCCCGGTCCAGAGCGCGGCCATCCCGCCCGCACTCGCCGGCGGCGACGTTCTCGGCAGCGCTGCCACCGGCAGCGGCAAGTCGGCCGCCTTCGGGCTGCCGCTCGTGCAGATGCTGATGGATATGCCGCGCGGCACCACCCGCGCGCTGATCCTCGCACCGACGCGCGAACTCGCCGCCCAGATCACCGCGCACCTCACCGCCTTCGCCAAGCACACGACCGTCAAGGTGGCGGCCGTCTACGGCGGCGTCGGCTTCGGCCCGCAAGTCGGCGCGTTCAAGCGCGGCACCGACATCATCGTCGCGACGCCGGGCCGGCTGCTCGATCATCTCGCGCAGAAAACCGCCTCGCTCGACAAGATCGAGTTTCTCGTCATCGACGAAGCGGACCGCATGCTCGACATGGGCTTCCTGCCCACCGTGCGCCGCATTCTGCGCGTGCTGCCGGTCAAACGGCAGACGCTGTTCTTCTCGGCCACGATTCCGCCCGAGATCGCGACGCTCAGCAAAGAGATGCTGCAGAACCCCGTCCGCGTCGACCTCGCACCGGCCAAAGGCCCGGCCGTCGGCATCACGCAGACCGTCTACAGCGTCGGACAAATGCAGAAGAACGACTTGCTCGTCGAACTGCTCAAAGACAACAACATCTTCAGCGCGATCGCGTTCACGCGCACCAAAGCCCGCGCCAACCGGCTCGCGGCGCATCTGCTCAAGCACAACATTCCCTCCGACCGCATTCACGGCGACCGCTCGCAAGCGCAGCGCACGCGCGCGCTGCAAGACTTCAAGCACGGGAAATTCCGCGTGCTCGTCGCGACCGATATCGCGGCGCGCGGCATCGACATCGCCGAGCTCGGTCACGTGGTGAACTTCGACGTGCCGATGGTGCCCGAAGATTACGTCCATCGCGTCGGCCGCACGGCCCGCGCTTCGGCCACCGGCGACGCCATCACGTTCGTCGCGGCCGACGAAGAGAAGTATTTCGCGCAGATCGAGAAAACGCTGGGCAAGCGCCTCGACCGCGCGAAGACGCCGGCCTTACCGCCGCCGCCCGTGAACCCCGTGCGCTACACGGACGACGTGCCGGGCGCGCAACGCGCACGCTCGCCGCGTCCGCCGCGCAACGCTCCCGCGCCGAGCGGCCCGCAACCACGCCGCGAATTTCGCTCGTTGCCGCCGAGTAAGAGCGGCCGCCCCCGCTAGCGCTGACGCCCCAAGCGCGACTCGAACGAGGAGCGGTGATGGTGCAGGCACAGCTTGACGAGCATCTCGCGCGCGCTCAAGCCGCTGGCGGTGCAGCCGCACTTCCAGCGCAGCCGGCGGTAGGCACCATCGTAGTGCTCGCTCGCCGGCTGGCGCAGGACCCGGTACAAGTCCGAATATGATAGGACCACACCACGGACGATAGCCGGTAGGCAACCGGTTCCATAGGGGCCTCAGGCCCCGCCGGCCGTGCCCTTTGGGGGAACTAGCTCGGCGCCACCGCTTCAAGATCTGATCCATCTGCGCAAAAACGGCCGGGTCGATAGACACACCTCCGCAAGGCCGCACGCCGACCCAATCCATACCGCCTCGGTATATCTAGGAGGCCGTTTTGGGGACGAGAATATTGTCCGCAATGACGGTCGCTGCTTCATCGCTATCGGCGCGATCGCTCCTCGATGATGACGAATATCGCGTCGACGGGCACGCCAAGGTCACAGGAGAGGCGCAGTTCGCAGCCGACTTCTCACGCGAAGGAATGCTTTGGGCTGCGTTCGTCGCTAGCCCGCACGCGCACGCCAGCATTCGCGCGTACGAGATCGAAGAAGCGCTCCAGACCCCGGGCGTCCATGCGGTCCTAACCGGTAACGACGTACCGGACCGCTTCTTCGGCCGAACGATTGCGGACTGGCCGGTGTTGGCGCAAGGCAGAGTTCTCTTCATCGGTCAGTACGTTGCGGCCGTTGCGGCCGAAAGCCGCGAGATCGCGCGCGCAGCGGCGGAAAAGATCATCGTACACTACGAAACTCTCACGCCGATCTTTGACCCCGAAGAGGCACTTCGTGACGGGCAGATAGCGCTTCACGGTGACCGATCTCAATACGCGTTTCAAGGTCGCGTCGGAACCGCGCCCAAACACGCACACCCGAACATCCAAGGCCGAATCGTCGTCGAGCGCGGTGACACCGAAGCCGGCTTCGCGAGCGCCGCCCACGTGTTCGAGCATTGTTTCTCGACGCCACGTCATCACGGTGGATACATCGAGCCGCACGCCACTCTCGTTTGGATCGGTCCGGACGGTGTCGTACACGTCATTTCGACGTGCAAATCACCGTTCGCGCTCAAATCGCAACTCGCGGTCTGTACCGGCGTTCCGGCGGAGACGATCGTCGTCGAGCAGTCGTGTATCGGCGGGGATTTCGGCGCCAAGGGGCTGTCGGTCGACGACTTTCCGTGTTACTTCCTCGCGAAAGCCACCGGACGGCCGGTGAAATTTGTGCGCTCGTATCTCGACGACGTCCGTTCCACCAATACACGGCATGCCGCGCAAATTACGATGAAGAGCGGCGTCGACGGGGAGGGCCGGCTCATTGCCTTCGCAGCCCGCGTCCTCTACGATGGTGGCGCGTTTGCAGCAGCCAAACCGGTTCCACACTTGCTTCCCGGCTCGTTCCTCTCGAAGACGCCGTATCGCATCCCACACGCGCACGTTGAATTACTCGCTGCCTACACCAACACGGTTCCAGCCGGTCACGTCCGGTCGCCCGGCGACATGCAGATCGTCTTTGCGCTTGAATCGCACATGGACATGGTGGCAACGGAGCTCGGAATCGACCCGATCGATTACCGCCTGCGCAACGTCCTGGTCGAAGACGAGAGCGACATCGACGGGCTGCCCTATATCGAACCGCGTGGGAAGGAAATCTTGGAGATCCTCCGGCGCGAAGGCGCGTGGGATGAACCGTTGCCCCCGGGGCGCGGTAAAGGTGTCGCGCTGACGGCACATCATATCGGCCACGGGCGCGCGGAAGTGCGCATAACGGTCGCCCCCGATGGACGCCTCGTAGTGCATACGCCGATGATGGATCAGGGTGTGGGCGCACTGACGATGCTGCAGCGAACGGCCGCGACCGTGCTCGGCATCAGCACGGCATGGTTCACGTTCGACTGTGAGACCTCATCGAGTTCCCTCGCCGAACTCGGACCGGGCGCGACCCGTGTCACAGCCCTCAGCGGCCGGGCGTGCCAAGATGCAGCGGAACAGGTTCGCGAGCGACTCGTAAGTTGCGGCTGGGACGGCACCGAAGCCACACTGCCCCGCGCCGCCGCGATTGCCTGTGGCGATGCACCCTCGTTCGCAGTCATCGGTGCCTTCGAGCTTCACCGTGTTCCCGGTCGAGCCGAGTCGAACAACTTCTCAGGATATATGGTCGACCTTTCCGTGGACTGCGAAACCGGAGCGCTGTCGATTCACGACATCGTCTATGTCGCCGACGTCGGTACCGTGATCAATCCGCTCGCCCATCAGGGACAGATCGACGGCGGTTTCATTTTCGGGCTCGGCCACGCGCTCAGCGAAGAACTGCTGCTCGAAGAGGGGCGAATCGTCAACCTGACATTCGCGGATTACAAGATCCCCGTGCAACGAGACCTGCCCCCGTTTCGCAGCATTCTACTGCCCACACACGGCGGACCCGGCCCATTCGGCTCCAAGGCGATTGGAGAGTCGAGTTCGTCTAGTATCGCGCCGGCGGTTGCGAACGCCGTGGCCAGGGCGTGTGGCGTGCGCGTCCCGGTGATGCCGATTACGGCGCAGCGCATCTACGACGCGCTTCACCACACCTAGAGCTTTCGGCCGGCCGGTCCCGTTACGGGCACCCAGCGTTTGGTCGGAATGTCCCAGCGAATCACCATCTCCGCATTGATCCCGAGGCCGCGCTGGCTGCCGTCGCGGAAATCGTAGATGCCGTTGATTCCGGCAAAGCCGTGTAGCTGTTCGAGGTAGTCGCGGATCTGCGTCGCGGTGGCGTCCGGACCAAGATGGCGGAGCGCATCGACCAAAAGCATCGCCGGGTCCCAGGCAAAGACGTAGCCGTTGTCGGGCGTAACGCCTTGTGCTCTTAATGCGGCGTTGAAAAGCTTTGAGGCATCACGAATCGGCCCTGGGCGCAACACGTCGCCACCCAATCCGACCAGCGACGAAAAATAGAGTTCCTTCGGGAAAAAGGGAATGTACTGTGCGAGCTGTACCGTGATCGCGTTGCCCGACGGGCTCATGACCGGCACCTCGAAGCCGTTTTGCGAGATCTGCTTGAGCACGAGGCCGAACGGCGTTCCCGTCATCCAGGTGATGAATACGTCGGGGTTTGCTGCTTGGATTCGCGTGATCTGCGCACTGGAACTAAGGTCCGTCGTATTCAGATGTTCCACCGCGACTAGGCTCAGATCCCTGTTTTCAGGCAACGCCAATAGCTCTCGAACGTCCTGCTCGCCTTCTTGACCGGTTGCATCGATCGTTGCTAGAAGTCCGACCCGGTGCCAGCCGCGTGTATGAAAATACCGCAGTGCGCCACGAATCGAATCGCGAACCGACATACTGGTTGAGAATGCGTAACTGTCTGCCGCGGGATGGATACCCGGAGAAACGCAATATTCCACCGGACCCGACTTGTTGATGATTGGCGAGATGGCCGAACATGTGGCACTGAGGGTGGGGCCGATCATAACGGCTACGTTTTGCGCGATTAGGTCGTTGGCCAGTTGCACCGCCAATACCGTGCTGCTCTGGTCGTCGGCGATCGTGAACTGGACCGGTCGCCCGCGGATCCCGCCGGTCTTGTTGATAACCGCCTCGGCTGCTTTCAGCGTTACTTGCTCGGCGTGGCCGAGGAACGCACCGGAGCCCGTCAGCGAAAGAATCGCGTTTATGGTATAGGGCTGAGCCGCCGTTGCGGGCAAATCTACCGCGGTCAAGAGGAAGGCTGCGACGAGGACGAGGGTGCGCGTCATTTCATGCTCCTTGAGACACTAGAACAGCAGAGACTTGATCACGACCGGAACGACATCAGCAGGTTCGATCATGGCACCGATGTCGACGTAATCGAATGCTTGGATCGCAACGGCATCAATCGCGATAACGTTCGCGTTGGGCGCTGCCTCGAAGTGCAGGACTTGCCCACACGTCCTGCCGACGTCTCCATCGATAAGCAGCGCGAGCGGGAGGCCCGCAGCGAGCGTTTTGGGCAAAGCCGCGGCAAAGCCGAGCGCAAGCGCGTGAATGCGCGCATGTGTCGGCACGCCTCGCCAGCGAAAGGCCAACGCAACGGCAGACGAGCCTTCCTCGAGATCCGCCTGAACGAGTGCATCGCGCACGACGCTCGCGATCTGTAGCGGATCGATCGACTCGTCCAGCGAGAAGCCGCATACCAGGACCGGGACGTTGCGCAGCGGCAACTCGTCTGGATTTGCGATGAAGATCGTATTGCCGCTGACCTGAACCGAGAACTGACCGGCACCGATCACGGTGGCGCGAATCCCCTGGCCCGGGTCTTGCACTGCGACGTCGTCACCGAGCGCGGCACGCACTGCGCGCGCAAGCGGGATGCCAAGATCGCCGAAGTCACGCGTTTCTCGTCCGTACACGTACTCTGCAACGCCACCCGAAAACGTGATGGCATCGATCTGCGCGGCGCGCACGGCTTCCGGCCACCATTCAGTAAGCAACAATTCTTGGACTAACGCGTCCGGTTGAGCGCGGTGTACGATAGCTGCGACCAGAGCAGCCATACGTTCCACGATGCGCTCGCGCACGCCGGCGGAGACCGCCTCGCCGAGGGTCAATTGGACGTTCAGTTCCCGCGCGACGGAAACCAGCGGGTCCTCGATTCGCACGATGGTGCCGTCCAACTCCGTCACCAGCAGGCGCGCACCGACGGCAATCGCCACCGAGGCGAGGATCGCGCCGTCACGCATGAGGGTAAATTTGGAGGTTCCGCCACCGATATCGACGTTGAGCACGGTGGCGTGCTCCAGCGCCGACAGCCTGACCGCCCCCGAACCATGCGCGCCGAAAACGCATTCGAGGTGATGGCCCGCCAGCGCGCAGACGAACTTTCCTGCATCGTCAGAGAAGAGATCGGCGATCGCGCGCGCATTGTGCTTCTTGAGGGCCTCGCCGGTCAAGATAATCGCACCGCTGTCCACCGCTTCTTTCGCGATCCCGGCCGCGGCATAGCCTGCATCCAAGAAATCGGAAAGCCGGGCAGCGTCGATTGCGCCGTGGGACCGGTACGGGGTCAGCGTCACCGGTGAATGCCAGAGCATCTCACGTTCGACGACGACGAAGCGACTCATCAGCGCCGTCGATGTGCGCTGCATGTGTATACGGGAAAACATGAAGTGCGACGTAGACGACCCGATGTCGATTCCGACCGTCGTCAGCTCGACATGATCGGCCAGCCAGACGGCGGCACCGGATGCGTCGTGGTAGTGGTCGTGTCCGTGACCCGCACCATGCTCGTGAGGGACGAATCCGTCGTGGCCTGGATAATGGATCACGTACACAACGAAGCGGCCTAATCCGCGATCGGAAGCACGGCGTCGAAGCCTTTGCGTCGACACTCGTCGACGTACATCTCCCAGATGCGCGTTCTCAGGGCCAGATCCATGTCCTCGAAACGCAGAACCGTTCCGCCTTCACTGACGATGACATGGGTATTTTCGTAGAGGTGGTTGATAGGGTTCATACGACTGCGCAGCTTGACCGCGACTTGGATCGCGTTCGGACTCGTCACGAAGTGGCCGTGCCACCACATGTTGGGCGGAATGATGACCCCGACGTCGTCCTCGGGCCAGTCAAAACGCGTCAAGTCACTCCCATCGGTCCAGAGTAGGGAATATCCGGTGCCCTTGACGGTAAAAATGGAAGCCGACGGACCGTGCCTATGTGGCCGGAAGAACCGGCGGCCGGGCACTTCGCAGACGTGATCCGAGATGACGCTGTTCACGGTCTCGATGTTGATCAGCGAGGTGCCCTCTCCACGCACGCTCGCATCTCCACGTGTCAAACGCAGGACGTCGGGAATGAAAAGCGTGTCGTAGACGTCTACATCACTGCGCGTCTTCTTCGCATCGGGTTCGTAGATCGTCGCGGCCGTCGGGTCGGAAACGACCTGTGGCGAAAACCGTGCAAAGTTGTGATTGCTGCCGAAGATGAACTCGACATCGCGATAGAAGCTGTAGACGATGGGCAGCGTGTTCGTACTAACGAGACGCGCCGGTTGAGTTCCCGATCCGTTATGGAGCTGGTAGCGGCAATTGAGGGGAATCGCGAAGAGGCTTTGGGGACCCCATTCGAATTGAATCGTTCCGTGGGGCGTCTCGATCGTCGTCGAACCATGTCCGTTGAGGACGTAGTACGTCTCGTCGTAGATCTGCCGCACGGGCGTCGACGACTGTCCCGGCCGGAGTTGCGCGACAAACATGCCCGCTAGCGACTCCGCGCCGATCAAATCGATGAATACCGCATCGAAATTGCGTCCCGGCCAGGGCTTCAGCTCGAGCGTTCCGAGTGGTCCCGCGAAATACCCGCGAATGATTTCGAGCCGCAGGTCGTCTTGTGCCCAACGCTCGAACGGCGTGCGGGCATCGTGCGGAATTCCGCCGGCGATCTTCTCAACCGCGGTCACGATGTGAACCTTTCACCGTTTCGTTTGGGGTCCATCGACTGGAGGTTTTCTAGAGCCCAGAGCCGCACCTGGAGCGTTCAATATGCGTTGTGAACGCCGCCATACTGGATCGGTATGATCGTCCAGCACGCCGCCCTGCTCGGGTAAAGCCCGAACCACCGTTTCGGCAACGTGTTCAGCCTGCGCGATCTCGAGTGCTTCATGGCGGTTGTCGAATACAAGACGTTCAGCCGCGCCGCTCGGCATCTTAGCATCGCGCAACCGCCGCTGAGCCGGCGCATCGCCGAGTTGGAACGCCAAATCGGCGCCCCGCTCTTCCTGCGTGGCGCGCGGGAGGTCGAACTCACGCCCGCCGGTTTGGCCTTGGTCAAGCAAGCCCGCATCGTCCTCGAACAGGCGAAGCTCGCCGAGCATATCCGCCGCGACACGGTCGCCGGCAGCACGGGCCAAATTCGCGTCGGTTACGTCGGGGTGACGGGTTTCTCCATCATGCCTGACGCGATTCGCTCCTTTCGTAAGAGCCACTCGAACGCCAGCATCAAGCTGGTCTACTATCTTTTCGCACACCAGAGCGACGCGCTGAGGTTCGGGACGATCGACGTGGCCCTGGTCAGTGGCAGCTTTGATGCAGAAAATTTCCAGGCAGACCGCCTGGCGACGAACCATTTGGTCGTGGCGCTGCCGGCACATCATCCCATGGCGCGTCTTCCGGTGGTACCCGTGGCGGATCTCGCCAAGGAGCCGTTCATCGAATTTCCGCGTTACGGGCCGACCGGACTACACGACCTCGTCCGCGGCGTGTGTGCGCGCAGCGGTTTCGTTCCGAACATTGCCCAGGAGGCGGAAGGGCACGAGATGCTCTTGGCGTGCGTCGCCGCCGGCCTCGGCGTGGCCCTGGTCAACAATGCGGCCTGCGTGATACCTCGCAACGGCGTGATATTCAAAGAGATCGCCCCGGAGTCGCCGCCCGTTCACCTCGAAGCGCTCTCGCGTCGGGACGACGCGAATCCACTCGTCGCCCAGTTCATCGAACACCTCAAGGACGCGTACGCGCGTTGACCTGGTCCGATACCGATTTCGTATAAGCCGGGCTCAAACCGATATCGTACCAGCTAGGATTCGCCTGACCCATGCGGCATTTTTGCAATATGACGATTCGGGCTCTCGCGTTTTCGGCTCTGTTCACCATCGTGACAGCTACGGCTTCGCTTGGGGCCGCGAACGGGCCACCGTATAACATTCCCGTCATCCTGTCGCTCACCGGGGCCGGCGCGTTCATCGGACACTCCGATGCGGTGGCGCTCGGGGCAGTCGAAGAGATCACCAATAAGTCCGGTGGCATTCGTGGTCGGCCGGTGCATTTTGAGATTGTCGACGATCAGAGTAATCCGGCACTCGCAGTACAACTGACGAGCGGGTTCATTGGCCAGCACGTTGCGGTCATGCTGGGACCGTCGGGCTCGGGCACCTGTTCGGCGATACTGCCGATCGTAAACAAAGCGGGACCCGTCACTTATTGTGTCTCGCCGTCGATCCATCCGGCGCCAAACAGCTTCATCTTTTCGACAAGCATGGCGGTTCGGGATTCCGTCGGCGGCGCGCTGGTCTATTTTCATACCCGCGGCTGGCATAAGATCGCCCTGCTCACCTCGACCGACGCGACCGGGCAAGAAGGCGAGGACAACGTCAAAGCAGCGCTACTCCGGCCTGAGAATCGCGACCTAACCCTTGTCGACAACGAACACTTTAACGTCACGGACTTGAGCGTCTCCGCTCAGATCGCGCGCATTCAGGCGTCGGCACCCGACGTTCTCATCGCGTGGACGACGGGCACTCCTTTCGGCCTCGTCCTGAAGCAGCTCTCGCAAAGCGGAATGGACGTACCTGTACTCAGCAACTCGGGAAACGCGATCACCGCGCAAATGGAACAATACACTGACATCATGCCCAAGCAGCTTTACTTTTCATCGATGGTCGGGCTGGGTGTGAGCGTTGTTCGGCCGGGCCCAATCCATAATGCCCTCACGCAGTTCGACTCGGCGCTCAAGGCGCGGGACGTGACCGTTGACAACGGCTATATCTTTGCCTGGGATCCGGCCATGATACTCATCGATGCTCTCCGGCACATCGGGCCCGACGCGAGCGCCGTTCAAGTGCGAGACTACATCGAGGGTTTGCACGGTTTTGCCGGGATCAATGGGATCTATGATTTCCGCGACGGCAGCCAGCGCGGGCTAGGCATTAACACGGAGATGGTCGTCCGATACGATCCGGCGACGAAACGCTGGATCCCAGTCACGCGCCCAGGCGGGCAGAAACTAGCAACGCGTTAGCTTGCCCGAACACCGTCGAGGAGTCGATCAACACCATGCCATCTGAACTACCTGGGAAGATTGCCAAGAACGACGTCCCGTTCCATCAAACGGGACCGGGGACGCTGTCGGGTCGCTATCTGCGCTCCTTTTGGCAGCCGATTTTTCATTCCGACGACCTTCCCCTCGGGCGCACGAAACCGGTGAAGATCATGGGCAGCGACTACGCGCTCTACCGCGGCCAGGATGGTAAGCCGCACTTGGTCGACCCATTCTGTCCGCACCGCGGCGCGCGCATGTCGATCGGCATCGTCGAGGGCAGCGAGTTGCGCTGCTTCTACCACGGCTGGAAATTTGACGGTCGGGGACGTTGCACGGAGCAGCCCGCCGAACCACAAAGCTTCTGCGAGAAGGTGTCGATCGGCTCGTACTCGTGCAGAGACTACTTAGGTCTGGTCTTCGCGTTCCTCGGCGAAGGTGCGCCACCCGCGTTTCCGCGTTACCCGAATTTCGAGGATCTCGAGGGCTTTCTCGAGTGCGATAGCTACATCCGCGATTGCAACTACTTCAATAACCTCGAAAACGCGGGCGATCTGACGCATTCGGGGTTCGTACACCGCAATAACCCCGGGTCTTTCGACGGTCTCGCAAGCAGCCCGCTGATCACGGCCTCCGAAAGCCGCTGGGGATTGACCGTTACCGCGCAATGGCCGGATCGGAAGCAACAATCCCAGATCGGTATGCCCAACATATTCCACCACAAGGCACAGCCGACCGATCCCACGATCGCAATTTTCCGCGAATTCATGGCATGGTGGGTTCCGATCGACGATGAAAGCCATTGGCAGTTCACGGTTGCCGCAGTACGTCTGCCCCCGGATAAGGCGGATGAGTATAAAAAACGCCGGACGGTACGGTTGGCAAAACGCGTCGGGCCGAATCGCGATTTCGCCAAGAAGATCTTGACCGGCGAATTGTATCTCGATCAGATCGACCCGGAGACCGTCGACTGGGTCCGTCTTCAAGACGACGTCGCTCAAGCGTTCCCACCGCCTTCGGCCGAGCGTCTCGGGCAAGCCGATCGCGCCGTGATCTTGATTCGCAAGATTTGGCAACGTGAATTGCGCGCGCTTCGCGCCGGCAAGCCGCTGACCGCGTGGACGTATGATACGAACGAGCTACACATCTCGCGCGGCGAGGAGTGGGAAGCGATGTATTCTGCGCAGGTGGCGCAGCCCGTCTAACGAGGAGACCCGGGCATGGATCAGCCTTGGCTTTCTTCATCGGAGCAACCGGCGGTCACGGTCGCCGTACTCCCGCCTCTTCCAGCGCCCGTATATCTACACGCGACCGGATACGGGTATCACCTCGAAAGAGGCGCCAAGATCTGGTCGATCTGTGCGAAGATGGCCGGATCGATCCGGAGGCCGGCGGCGGCGACGTTTTCGTCGACCTGTTCCGGTCGCGTCGCTCCGACGATCACCGCCGAAACGATCTCGTCACGTAAGCACCACGCGAGCGCGAGCTGCGCCATCGTGCACCCTGCGCGCTCGGCCAGCGGCTTGAGCTTCTGCACCGCGTCAAGGACCGGCTGGGTGAAGTAGTCGGCCATCCTGCCGGCGGCGTTCGAGGCGGCGCGCGTGCCTTGCGGCACCGCGCGCGCCGAGGTGTACTTGCCGCTGAGAATGCCCTGCGCGAGCGGCGACCACACGACGTTGCCCAGACCGAATTCGCGGCAGGCGGGAAAGACGTCGCGCTCCACGTGCCGCCAGAGCGCGCTGTACTGTGGCTGATTGCTGATCGGCACCGCCCAGCCGTTTTGACGCGCGAGCGTGCATGCCGCCGCGATCTGCTCGGCGCTCCACTCCGAAACGCCCCAGTACACGATCTTGCCGTTGCGCACGAGGTCGTTCATCGCATCGCACGTCTCTTCGAGCGGCGTATTCTCGTCATACCGATGACACTGGTAGAGGTCGACGTAGTCGACGTCCAAACGCCGCAGGCTGGCGTCGATCTGCATGCGGATGTGCTTGCGCGACAGCCCGCTGTCGTTCGGACCGCGACCCATCGGAAAGAACACTTTGGTCGCGAGCACGACCGTATCGCGCCCGACGCCTTTGATGGCCCGGCCCACGACTTCTTCAGCCCGGCCGCCCGCGTAGACGTTGGCCGTATCGAAGAACGTCACGCCCAATTCGTACGCCCGCCGGATGCAGGCCCGCGCCGTCGCTTCTTCCACGCTGCCGCCATAGGTGAGCCACGACCCGAGGCCGACCGCGGACACCCGCATCCCCCACTGCCCGATGTGCCGATACTGCATGCTGAGCCTTACGACGCCCCGGCGGGTCGTACCGCCGGCCTGCGACCCACGATCCCGTGCGCGGCAAAGAACGCCGCGGCTTCGCGGCCGCCGTCGGGAAACGAGCGCTTCGGGAAGACGAGGCGCTTGCCGTACCGCGGAACGAGCACGAACGACTCGCCGATATCGTGAATCACCCGGATGCTGCTCCACGGGTAGTGACGCGGCCCGGCGCGAGCGAACGCGACGTCGACGTCGAGACCACCGGCGGAGAAGCGCAATTCGGTCGGACGCTCCGCCGGCGGGAAGCCCGCGCCCGCGCGCATGGCCAGGACGATGAGGATCGCGCCCGTCATCGCATAGAACCACCAATCCCCTTGGTGCCGCGCGACTTTGGCGACGGACAGCGCGAGATCCAGAATGCCGATCCAGAAGAGCCACGGTCGCGGCACGCCGTGAGCGTGCCGCAGATAATCGGCACGCATCGCGTCGAGATCGGCCTCACCCACGTCAAAGTCGACCGGGGCCGGCACAGCGAGAGACGGACCTTCATGCATGTTGCAGCCTCCGAAAGAACTCGTCGACTTTGTCTTGCGGATATGAACTGTCGTATGCGCGTTCGGCCTCCACCCACGATCGAAAGGCGGTACGGTCAAAATCTTCGTGATGCCGACCGGCAACTGCCAGCGCCGCATCGAGCGCGGACCGATCGTTCCATGCCCAGAAGTGCATAAAGCGATCACGTACACAATCGGTGACCGTATTGATATGTAGGAGCTCGTCGCCCCGACGCTGCGTCGACCAAGTCCGTATTATGTCTCGGCCGATCGCCATCGGGCCGCGCGGAAACTCGACGGTAACGGCGAGGTCCGGGTGCCCGTAAATGCCGCTCGGAAGGGCGCTGAATCCGAGACTTCGCATCGCTTCATCGACGACGTGGCGCTGCGGGACGACGCGTAGCACAAAGTCCACATCCAGCGATTGATAGCGGTCAGGAACGTAAAAGGTCGCCGCGCTCCCACCCGTGAGGACACCGATGGTGCCGACGCGATCGAGCGCCGTGCAGACGGCAAAAGCCACATCGATCAACGTTGCGGACCCGGTAAGCGTCATAGCGGCTTACCGGGGCGGCGCGGTCGGCGGCGTATGGAAGCAGCGGCAGCAAGCACGTCCTCGTCGGCGGCAGACATTCGCAGCAGAAGCGCCCGCAGCTCGGCGGCAGCGTACCAGGTCTTGTCTAGAGACACGAGACGGACTCGGCCACGCAGCCGCGAGGCCACAACCCCCAAATCCTCGAGGGCACGCAAGATGCGTTGGACGGTTAATTTCGAGTCCCCGAGCGCGCTGGCCATCTCAGCCACATAGCTCTCTTCAGCCAGTGCCAGATAGATCAAGATACGCGTACGGGTTCGGGAACCAAAAAGGTCCATGGCCAGATTATAGTATCATATATGTAGCCATATAGCTACTATTATGTACCGATACGGCTACTCCGACATCGATACCGTGACGGCCCCCGTCCGGCGTGACGGTTTCATGAAGACGACGAAGACCAGGGCGGCGAGAAAGACGAAGGCGCAGATACGGAAGAGATAATCGTAGGCGATGACGGTGGCCGACTGCACGAGCAGGCCGTTGATCTGGTTGACCGTCGCGCCGTAGCTGTGCGTGACGCCGCTGGCGAGGGCCATCCAGGCGATCGTCGTCTCGCTCGCGAGCAGCGTGGTCAGCACCGCGATGCCGACGCTCGCGCCGAGCTGCCGCACCAGCATCGAGATGCCGGTCGCGCTGGCCAGTTCGTTCTTCGGCAACGGCGTCAGCATGACGGTCGTGACCGGCACGAACATCAACCCCATGCCGAAGCCCTGGATCATCCGCGGCCAGAAGATGTCGCCAACGCCGGCGTATTGGTTGAGCCCGCCCAGCGCCCAGCACGACCAGGCCGACAGCACGAGGCCGATAGCGGTGAGCATGCGCGGATCGACGACCGTCATCAGCCGCCCGACCACGATCATCGATGCGGCGGTCGCGAGCGCCCCCGGCAGCAACGCCAAACCCGTTTCGTACGCGGTCATGCCCATCGAGTTCTGGAAGAACAACGGCATGATCAGCGAGGTGCCGTAGAGCCCGAAGCCGACGATGACGAGCAGCGCGTTGCCGAACACGAACGTCGGAAAACGGAACGAGCGCAAGTCGACCAACGGGTGCGGATCGCGCAACGACTTGGCGATGAACCACGTCGTCGCGACGACCGAGAGAACCGTGAGGATCACGATCGTCGACGAGTCGAACCAATCGTCGTGCTGGCCGCGCTCGAGCACGTACTGGATCGCGCCGATGCCGCATGAAAGCAGCGCGAGGCCGAACCAGTCGATGCCGCCTTTGGGTTTCTCGAGATAACTCGGATCGGGAATGAACGCGATCGTCATGAAGAACGCCACGATGCCGATCGGGATGTTGACCAGAAACAACAGCGGCCAAGTGGCGTTGTCGATGATGTAGCCGCCCATCAGCGGGCCGAGCGCGGGGCCGACCATTGCACCGAGCCCGAAGATCGCGGTGGCCATGCCGCGCTTCCCGGGCGGAAACGTCTCGAAGATGATCGCCTGCGCGGTCGGCTGCAGCGCGCCGCCGCCGAAACCTTGCAGGATGCGATAAAACGTCAATTGCCAAATACTGGTCGCCGTTCCGCACAGGAGCGACGCGATCGTGAAGATCGCAACGCACGCGGCGTAAAACCGCTTGCGGCCGAACTTCGCCGTGAGCCAACCATTGAGCGGCATCGTGATAACGCTGGCGAGTAGGTACCCGGTCACGACCCAAGCCGCGTCGTCGAGCGACGCGCCGAGCGTGCCCGCGATCGTGTTCAGGCCGACGTTGACGACCGTGCCGTCGACGATCGCCATGATCATGCCGAGCATGACCGTCAGCGAGATCAGGTAGGGCGACGCCACCGGACGCGCGGGTGCCGGCGCGACCGCCAACGTTGCAGCCATTACTCGTGCGTGAGCAGGGCGTAGAGATCGCGGCGCGCGCGTTCCATAATCGCCAGCGCCTGGGCGTACATGTCCATGTTGCGCGTTTTGGCGATTTCCTTGAGCACCATCTTGAGGCCGCCCATCGTCTGCATGCCGCGCGCGATCAGCGGCACCGCGCCGCGGGGATCGCCGGCGGGATCGCCGGCCGTGCTCTCGCGGTATTTGGCCAGCATTTCGCTGCCCTTGTCGGTGATCGTGTAGACGCGCTTGCCGTCGACGTCTTTGCCGGTGAGGAAGTCGCCCTCTTCGAGCATCTGCAACGCCGGATACACCGAGCCCGGACTGGGACGGTAGCCACGCTGTTCCTCGATCGTGAGCATGATGTCGTAGCCGTGCCGCGGGCCGTCCCACAGGATGCTGAGGATGTCGTACTTCACGCTGCCGCGCTCGGCTTCACCGAACGCCCGGCGGCCGCCGTGCGGACGGCGCTCGTGCCAGGCCGGCGATGATGATCTGTGCATATGGTCCTCCGGGTCTTCGTCGATATATCGAATCATGTTGATGAATACGACACTATCCGATATGTCGAATCATGTCAACGCCTGCGAGATTCCTCTTGTTTATCGAACATACGTTCGATTATGATAGCGGCCCATGGCCGCCGCCGCGCGTTACGCCGAACTCCACGCCTGGTCGAACTTCACGTTTCTCGAGGGGTCCTCGCACCCCGAAGAACTCGTCGGAGCCGCCGCGGCCGCGGGCTTGGCCGGGCTCGCGCTGACCGACCGCGACGGGCTCCACGGCGCGGTCCGCTTCGCCAAAGCCGCCAAAGAGGCGAAACTGCCGGCGATCTGCGGCGCCGAGCTGACGCTCGAGACCGCCAACCCGGACCCGATCCGGCCCAGCCGTCCCGCGCGGCCCGCGAGCGAGGTGCCGACGCATACGCCGCGGATCGTCCTCCTGGTCGAGAACGCGCGTGGTTACGCCAACCTGTGCGAATTGATCTCGCTGGCCCAACTGCGCGGGCGCAAACGCGATGCGCGCGCGCGGCTCGACGATTTCGCCGGCCGCACCGAGGGGCTCGTCGCGCTGTCCGGCGGCGTCAACGGCCTGGTCGAAAAAGCGTTGCGCGCGCGCGACGACGAGGGCGCGCTCGCTATCGGCACGCGTTTGCGCGAGCTCTTTCCGGGCCGCTTCTATCTCGAGCTGCAACACCACCTACGGCCCGAGGACGGTGCTCTCGTGCAAGCGCTGGTGGCGCTCGCGCGGCGGCTCGACGTGCCGTACGTCGCGACCAACGGCGTCGCGTACGTCGACCGCGAGGACGCGCGGCTGTGCGACGTGCTCACCTGCGTGAAGTACAAGACCGCGCTCTCCGCGGCCGGCACGCTCTTGCGGCCCAACGCGGAATTCGGGCTCAAGACGCCCGAACAGATGGCGCGGCTGTTCGGCGCGTATCCCGAGGCGATCGCCAACACGTTGAGCATCACCGAGCGCTGCACGTTCCGGTTGGAAAAACTCGCCGGACAGTTTCCGTATTTCCCGGTCCCCGACGGCGAATCGAGCCATCACTCCTACCTGCGCACGCTGGTATACGAAGGGGCGCGCAAGCGCTATGGCTGGCCGTTCACCTCGAAGGTCGAGCGGCAACTCGAATACGAGCTCGGCATCATCGCGCGCATGGATCTCTCGGGCTACTTTCTGGTGGTGTGGGACATCTCGCGCGAAGCCCGCCGGCTCGGCGTGCTGGGCCAAGGCCGCGGTTCGGCGGCCAACTCGGCGGTGTGTTACGCGCTCGGGATCACGGCCGTCGATCCGATCGCCGGCGACTTGCTCTTCGAACGTTTCCTGAGCGAGGAGCGCAACGAGATTCCCGACATCGACATCGACTTCGCCCATCAAGATCGCGAGCAGGTGCTGCAGTACGTGTACAACCGCTACGGCCGCCACCACGCCGCGATGGTCGCCGAAGTGATCACCTACCGCACGCGCTCGGCGATTCGCGACGTCGGAAAAGCGCTCGGGCTCTCGCTCGGTCAAGTCGATCAGATCGTCCGCGAATACGACGCGACCGAATCATTGGCAGAAACCGTCGGCGCGGCGGCACCAGCGACGAAACAGCTCCCGGCATCGGTCGAACGCCGCCGCGATTTCGACGCCGGCAGCAACATCGTACCCTCGCGCGGCACCCCCTACGCCCCCGGCTTCGCCGCAATCGACGATACAAGCCCCTGTCATTCCGAGGGCGCGAACGAAGTTGAGCGCCGTCGAGGAACGAGGGCGCGAACGAAGTTGAGCGCCGTCGAGGAACGCGCCACGGGCGTCATCGGCGGCGCTACCGGCGCGCTATTGCTCGCGCTGTGCCGGCGCGTCAACGGCTTTCCGCGCCACATGGGCATCCACTCCGGCGGCATGATCATCACCCGCGATCCGCTGATGAACGTCGCGCCGATCGAGTGGGCGTCGATGCGCGACCGCACGATCGTGCAGTGGGACAAGGACGACTTGAGCGACCTCGGGCTGATCAAGATCGATCTGCTGGGCCTGGGGATGCTCTCGCTCCTGCGCGACGCGTTCGCGCTCTACGGGCGCTGTTATCCCGAACGGCCGCCGCTGTCGCTCGAGACGATCCCGATCGACGACAAGCCGACCTACGAGATGCTGCAGCGCGCCGATTCGATCGGCGTCTTCCAAGTCGAATCGCGCGCGCAGCAATCGATGCTGCCGCGGCTGAAACCGGCCTGCTTCTACGACATCGTCATGCAGGTCGCGATCATCCGGCCCGGACCGATTCAAGGCGACATGATCCATCCGTTTCTGCGCCGGCGCAACGGGATGGAGCCGGTGACGTATCCGCATCCCAAGCTCAAGCCGATCCTCGAACGCACGCTCGGCGTGCCGCTCTTCCAGGAACAAGGGATGCGGATGGCGATGGAGACCGCCGGTTTCTCGGGCGGCGAAGCCGACGAATTGCGCCGCGCGATGGGCCACAAACGCTCGCGCGACCGGATGGCGCAGATCTACCCGCGCTTGGTGAACGGCATGGTCGCCAACGGCATCGAGCGCGAGGTCGCCGACCGGCTCTTCCACATGCTCGAAGGCTTCGCCGACTACGGCTTTCCCGAATCGCACGCGGCCAGCTTCGCGCTGCTCGCCTACGCGTCGGCGTACGTGAAGTGCCACGAGCCGGCGATCTTCTGCGCGGCGATCCTCAACGTCCAGCCGATGGGGTTCTACTCGACCGAAGTGCTGGTGAACGATGCCCGCCGCCACGCCGTCGTCGTGCGGCCGGTCACGGTGAACGCGAGCGAATGGTGGAGCTTCGTCGAGCCGGACGGCGCGTTGCGGCTGGGCTTCCACTTGGTGCGCGGCATGGGCGAAGCGCAGCGCGAGCACGTCGAGCGCGCGCTGGCGCAAGCGCGGCCGTTCGAGGACCTGCTGGACTTCGCGCGCCGCACGAAGCTGGCCCGCGAGCCGCTCGAGAACCTCGCCGCCGGCGGCGCCTTCGCGCCGTGGTACGCCACCCGGCGCGAAGCGATCTGGGCGTTGCGCGCGCTCGACGAACGCGAGGCCCGCGGCGAGCTCGGGCGCGCGATGGAGATCGACGACGAACCGTTACCGCAGCTGGCCATGCTGACCCCGATCGAGCGCACCGCGCTCGACGTCGCCGCGACCGGGGTGGCCGACGTGCAACCGATCGCGCACTTCCGCGCCGAGCTCGACGCACGAAGTGTCCTCGCCGCGGAGCGGCTGCCGGCGATGCCCAACCATCTGGTCTGCAAGGTCGGCGGGCTCGTGATCACGCGCCAGCGGCCCGGCACGGCGAAAGGCTTCGTGTTCCTCACGATCGAGGACGAGACGGGCTTGGTCAACGTGATCGTCCGGCCCGACATCTACGAACGCTACCGCCGCACGATTCGCGCCTCGCAGTGCTTGATCGTCGAAGGCGTCTTACAGAAAGAGTCCGGCGCGATCGACGTGATCATGAAACGCTGCTGGCACTTCGACACGTCCGGCACGACCGACAAGGTGCGGCCGCGAAATTTCCACTAGCTCGTGGCGACCTGCGGGCCTAGCTCTGCAAGTACTGCTTGAACCAGGTCAGCGTGCGGTCCCAGGCGAGGGTCGCCGCGGCTTGGTCGTAACGCGGCGTCGTGTCGTTGTGGAAACCGTGATTGGCGCCCTGGTAGACGTAGAACTGATGCGTGATCCCGGCCTGGGTCAGTTCCTTGTCGTAGGTCGGCATCGTCGAGGTTACGCGGTCGTCGAGACCGGCATAGTGCTCCAGCACGACCCCGCGAATGTTGGACACGTCGGCCGGCGGCGGCGGCATACCGTAGAACGGCACCGCGACGCGGATCGCCGGAATGCGCGTTGCCATCTTGTTCGCCATGTCACCGCCGAAGCAGAAGCCGACGACGCCAAGACGTCCGGTGCTTTCGGGGCGCGCGTTGAGCCACAAGCCCGACGCGACGAAGTCCTCGGTCATCTTGTTCTTGTCGACGGTGTTGAAGAGCTGGGTCGCCTTCTCTTCGTCGCCGGGATAGCCGCCGACCGAGGTCAAGCCATCGGGCGCGAGGGCCATGTAACCGGCAACGCCCAATCGGCGCGCAACGTCTTCGAGGTAGGGGTTGAGACCGCGGTTCTCGTGACAGACGAGCACCGCCGGCACCTTTGCGCTCGACGTCGCACCGGCAGGCCGTACGAAATAGCACTTGATCGAGCCGTTGCCGTTCGGTGAAGCGACGGTGACGCGCTCGGTGTGCAGCCGTGAATCGTCGGGTTGCACTTGGATCGCCAGCGCATAGTCGGGCTTGAGCATCGCCCACAAGCCGACGGCCGTCACGCCGCCACCGGCGAACTTCGCCGCGCCCGCAAGAAAGGCGGCGCGGTCGATCTCGCCGTGCTGATAGAGCTGGAACAGATCGATGAGCCCTTGCGGAAAGTCGGAAGCCGTCTTGCGTGCCATCATTGTCCTCCCGGAGGGCCCGTTGCTGGAAAGCCCTACAGCACGAGGGAGCAACGGCCCTTTTTGGCTGAAGGCGGCGACGGCATAGCCCCGCGCTTGCGCCTAGCCGCCGCACACCGTTGGAGCGGGCTCGCGGGCCGGCGCCGGGAAGAGCCGCCGACGTGAATGGACCGGCGGGCGTCGTCGCCCCAGCGCAGCGCACCTGGGCGCTCGCCGCTACCCTAACCGCATCGCTGCTCGCGGCGGTCGATCAATCGATCGCCAACACGGCGCTCCCGACGATCGCGCGCGACCTGCACGCCAGCGCATCGGCGTCGGTTTGGGTGATCAACGGCTTTCAGCTCGGGCTCGTCATCGGCGTCGTGCCGCTCGCCGCCGCCGGCGACATCTTCGGCTATTGGCGCGTGTTCCGCGCCGGGCTCGTCATCTTCGTCGTGGCCTCGCTCGCCTGCAGCATCTCGCACGATCTCTTCACGCTCACGCTGGCGCGCTTCGTGCAAGGTGCGGCCGCCTCGGCCATCACGGTTTCCGCGACGCCGATCAACCGGCTGATCTTTCCGACCAACATGGTCGGCCGCGCGACCGGCTACAACACGATGGCGGTGGCGCTCGGCGCAGCGGCCGGACCGATCGTCAGCGGCGTCATCCTCTCGTTCGCGCCGTGGCAATGGCTGTTCGGACTGAATGTGCCGATCGGCGCGGCGGCATTCGTGCTCGCACTCAGGACGATTCCGAAAACGGACGGCGCGCGCGGCGCATTCGATCGGACGGGGGCGCTGATGAACGTCGCGATGTTCGGCCTCGCGGTCTACGGCTTCGATTCGCTCGGACACGACGGGCCGACGCCGTTCGGCATCGGCGCCGTCGTTGCCGCCGCGATCGTCGGTTGGCTGTTCATCCGCCATCAACTCGCGCAACCGTTGCCGATGTTCGCGGTCGACCTCTTCGCCCAAGCACGATTCACGCTGGCCGTGTTCGCGTGCTTCGCCTCGTTCGTGTCGCAAACGATCGCGTACGTTACGCTGCCGTTCGCGTTTCAAACGGTCATGGGCCACACGCCGCTGCAAGTCGGCGCGCTGCTGTTGCCATGGCTGCTTGCGTCCGCGGTGATGGCGCCGATCTCGGGCCCGCTCGCCGACCGCTACAACTCCTCGCGCCTGGCCGCACTCGGTCTCGGGATCTTCAGCCTCGGCCTGCTGTGCGCAACGGTGATGGGCCCGGACCCCGCGCCGGCGGACATCGCCTGGCGCATGGCGGTCTGCGGCATCGGTTACGGGCTCTTTCAATCGCCGAACAATCGCGCGATGCAGATCAGCGCCCCGCGCGAGCGCAGCGCCGCGCCCCAGGCGATCCAAGGCGTGGCCCGGCTCCTCGGTCAGACGACCGGCGCCGCGATCGTCGCCCTCGTGTTCGCGCTCGACACCGTCGCCCGGACGCCCGGCCGCATCTCACCCGAGGCGGTCGTGCAGACACTGGCCATCGCCACGGGCTTCGGGGTCATCGGCACCGCAGCCGCCCTCTGGCGCGGCGTCATCACCGGCTCGATCCGTCTGGCCCGACAGGTTGGTTGACGATCGTCAATTAATTTTGGCACATGGCTACCGTGCTCGACCGCCGGGTCGACGAGGTCCGGCGCTTCAACCGCTTCTACACCAAACGCATCGGGGTGCTGGCCGAGAATTTTCTCCGCTCGCCCTTCACGCTGGCCGAGGGGCGGGTGCTCCACGAGCTGGCCAACCGCGAGACGCCTTCGGCCAGCGACGTCGCGGCGGCGCTCGAGCTGGACCCGGGCTACCTCAGCCGCATCCTGCGCCGCTTCGAGCGGGCCGGTTTGGTGACGCGCATCGCCTCGCCCACCGACGGCCGCCGGACGATCCTCGCGCTGACGTCCGCCGGGCGCGAAGCCTACGCGCCCCTGAACGAGCGCTCGCACGACGAGATCGCGGCGCTGCTCGCACCGCTCGGCGACGAGCGCCAGGGACGCGTGCTCGACGCAATGGCGACGATCGCCGATGCGCTCGCCCCGCAGGATGCCTCCGGCGAGATCGTGCTGCGCGATCCGGTCGTCGGCGACTACGGCTGGGTCATCGAACGGCACGGCGTCCTCTACGGCAACGAATACGGCTTCGACGCCCACATGGAAGGCTACGTCGCCGAAGTCATCGCCGCGTACGTGGCCGGCTTCCAGCCCGAACGCGACCGCTGTTGGATTGCCGAACGTCACGGCGCACGCTGCGGCTCGATCTTCGCCGTGCACGACGATGCCGATTCAACGGTGGCACGGCTGCGCTTGCTGCTCCTCGAACCGTCCGCGCGCGGCCATGGTCTCGGCCGGCGCCTCGTGCGCGAGTGCATCGCGTTCGCCCGCGCGGCCGGTTATCGCAAGATGGTGCTGTGGACGCACTCGATCCTCACCACCGCGCGCGCGATCTATGCGAGCGAAGGCTTCGTGATGACCGCGACGGAGTCCAACGATCTGTGGGGTCCGCACCTCACCAGCGAAACCTGGGAGCTCAACCTTTCGAGCAGCTGATGCGGTCATAGCAGAGGCCATGGCCATCCCGCTGAGCGTCCTCGACCAATCACCGATCGTGTCCGGCGCGACGCCGCGCGAGGCGATCGAGGCGACGATCGCATTGGCGCGGCGCGCCGACGAGCTCGGCTACGCGCGCTATTGGTGCGCCGAGCATCACTCGCTGCCGAGCGTCGCCGATCCCTCGCCCGAGGTGCTGCTCGGCCGCTTGACCGGCGAAACGTCGCGCATCCGGCTCGGCAGCGGCGGCATCATGCTGCCGCACTACAGCGCGTTCAAGGTCGCGGAGTCGTTCCGCATGCTCGAAGCGCTGGCGCCGGGCCGCATCGATCTGGGCGTCGGCCGTGCGCCGGGCGGAACGCGCGCGGTCTCGATGGCGCTCGAGAGCCGCGACGCGCTGCAGTTTCCGCAGCAGATCGTCGACGTGCTCGCCTACTTCACGGGCGAGGTGACCGATCCGCGGCTGCGCGGTCTGATCGCCCAGCCGGCCGGCGATACGTCGCCCACGCTGTGGGTGCTCGGCTCGTCGGATTACGGTGCGCGGCTGGCCGCGCAATTCGGCCTGCCGTATGCGTTCGCGCAGTTCATCGGCGGCGACTACCCGCAGATCACGCGCGCGTACCGGCAACTCTTCCAACCCTCGCAGTATTTGGCGCAGCCGCACGTGATGGCGACGGTCGCGGCGATCGTCGCTCCGACCGACGAAGAAGCCAACGAGCTCGCGCTGCCGACGCTGCTGTCGCGCTTGCGCCGCGCGCGCGGTTTGCCGTCCAACCTGCCGTCACTGGCCGAAGCGCAAGCCTACCCGTGGACGGAACGCGAAAAAGCCGAAGCGTTCGCGACGCGCAACCTGATCGCGGGCTCGCCCGAAACGGTGCGCGCGCGCATCGAGGCGATCGTCGAGACCTACGGCGCGGACGAGATCATGGTCGTGACGATCGCGCCGGATTACGCCACCCGCCTACGCTCCTACGAACTGCTGACCGCAGCGTTCGCCGCCGTCCCGGCCTGAACGCAGGCAGCCTGCGCCGCCACTCCAAAGGTGGGGTGATGCACGAACCGCTTTTGGCCCGGCGCGCGGCGCTCGCGCTGCTGGCCGCCGCTCCGGCCGGCTTGGCTCGACCGGCGCGCGCGGCGTCGCCGGTGACGGTCCGCGTCGGCGTGCAGCCGGTCGAGTCGGCCGGCCAGACGTTCTACGGCAAAGACCTCGGCTGGTTCGACCAGGCCGGCATCGACGTCGAGATCACCACGCTCTCCAACGGCGGCGCGCTGGTAGCCGCCGTGATCGCCGGCGCGCTCGACGTCGGCCTCTCCGCGGTCGGGCCGGTCGCGCAAGGCTTCGTCAAAGGCTTGGGCGTGAAGATCATCGCGCCGGCCGGGATGTCGCTCAGCACCGCGCCGACCGACGTCACGATGGTGGCGCTCGATTCGCCGATCAAGACCGCGGCCGACCTCACCGGCAAGACGATCGCGGTCAACGGTCTCGGCAACGTGTTGATGAACGCGACGCAAGCCTGGCTCGACAAAAACGGCGGCGACAGCAAGAGCGTGAAGTGGCTCGAGCTGCCGTTTCCATCGATGGCCGCGGCACTCGCCGCGCATCGCGTCGACGCGGCGACGCTCGCCGAACCCTACGTGTCCGACGCCAAGTCGGTCGCGCGTCCGCTCGCGAGCCCGATGGACGCGATCGCGCTCACCATTCCGGCCACGACGTGGTTTGCGAACGGCACGTGGCTGCAAACGCAGCCGGCCCTCGCGGCGCGGTTCGTCGGCGTGCTGCGGCGCGCGGCCGTGTGGGCTAACGGCCATCCCAAAGAAGCGGGCGACATCCTCCTGCGCTACACGCCGATCAAGGCGAGCACGCTGGCGGTGATGACGCGCTCGACGTTCGGCGTCGACATCGTGCCGAGCCAAATCCAAGCGCTGATCGACGTCGGCGTCAAATACAACGACGTCGATCACGAGATCAACGCCGCCGACCTCATCTGGAAAGCACCGAAAGCCTGATCATGCTCGAAACGCAGACGACCGGCGCGCACGCCTTTCTCGCCACGCTCAAAGCCAACGGCGTCGAGGTGATGTTCGGCTTGCCCGGTTCGACCGAAGCACCGTTGCTCGAAGCACTGCGCGCGGAAGGCGGGCTGCGCTACGTGCTGACGCTGCACGAAAACGTGACGGTCGCGATGGCCGACGGCTACGCGCGTGCCGGCAATCGTATCGGCGTCGTCGGTTTGCACACGAGCGTCGGCACGATGAACGGACTGAGCCAGATCTACAACGCCGCGCGCGACAACTCGCCGCTGGTCGTCACGGCCGGACACAAGGATACGGGCGTGCTCGCGAGCGACGGTTTCTGCGCGCTGCCCGATCTGCCGTCGCTGGCGCGCGGCTTCGTCAAACACGCGTGGCAGAGCCTGACCGCGGACGCCGTCGGCAGCGACCTGCGCCGCGCGATCAACGTCGCGGCGGCGAATCCGCCCGGACCGACGTATCTCGCGATCCCCGAAGACGTGCAAGCCGCCCCGGTAGGCACCGCGCAGAAGGCCGAACCCACCGCGTTCGCGGCCACGCCGAACGCGCACCTCGAACGGCGGCCCGACGCGCGCGCGGTGGCCGCGGCGGTGCGCCTGCTGCTCGATGCGCGCCGGCCGATCCTCGTGCTCGGTTCGTCGACGGCGGCGCATGCGAATGCCGCACGCGAGCTCGCCGAAGCGTTGGAGCTGCCGGTCTTCGCGATCGAGCGCACGCAACTCAACGAGCTGCCGTATCCGGTCGGCGACCCGCGCTATCTCGGCCAGTACGGCGAGGTGCGCTCGTTGATCGCCGACGCCGATTGCGTCGCGGTGATCGGGGCTCGCGCGTTCTTCCCGTTCTCCACCGAAGGTGCGGCCGTGCTTCCCGACGGTGCGAAGCTCATCCATGCGTCGGCCGACGCGGCGCAGATCGGCTGGGAGATCGTGCCCGAGGTCGGGCTCGCCGGCGACGCACGCGCGGTGCTCGACGATCTGCTCGCGGCCGTCACCGCGGCCGGCGGTTTGCCCGCGCAGGCGCGGGCCGAGCGCATCGCGCGGCTCGAAGATCTGCGCACCCGGTATCGCGCTGCGAACGCCGCCGACCGCAAGCGGCAGGACGAACTCGCGCACGCGGCCGGCGCGGTCTCGCTCGCGGCGCTCACCGATGCGCTCGGCGCAACCTTGCCGCCCGGTGCGCTGGTGTTCGACGAGGCGGTGTCGTCGTCGCGCCCGCTGTTACGCCACACGGCGTTTCCCGACGGCGCGCGCGTGTTGCGCACCAACGGCGGCGCACTCGGCTGGGCGCTGCCCGCGGCGGTGGGCGCGAAGATCGCCTGTCCCGGCCGCGCGGTCGTCGCGGTCGTCGGGGACGGTTCGTTCAACTTCGCGCCGCAAGCGTTGTGGACCGCGGCGCGCGAGAACGCGCCGATCGTGACGATCGTCGTCGACAACAGCGGCTATCTCGCCGTGAAGCTCGCGATCGAACGTCATCTCGGCATCGCCGAATCGCCGGAGCAGCATCCCGGAACCGATCTCGCCGGGCTCGATCACGCGACCGTCGCGCGCGGCTACGGCGCCGACGCGCTGCGCGTCGACGATGCGGCGCAACTCGAACCGGCCATCGCCGCGGCGCTGCGTTCGAAACGCTCGACCGTGATCGTCGTTCCGGTCGCGAACGCGCGCCGTTAGCACCGTACCGTCACGTCGGTGGCGCGTTCCTCGACGGCGCTCAACTTCGTTCGCGCCCTCGGAATGACAGAAGGGCTTACGCCGGCGCGGTGGCTTCGCGCGCTTCGGCGCGCTGCGTGAAGAAGGCCAGCGCGACCGTCACCACCATGAACGCGCCGCCGACATAGAAGATGTCGCGCGGCAGCCCGCGGTCCATGAGCACGCCGTAGAGCATCGGCCCGATCGTGCCGCCGATGCTGAACCCGGTCGTGACGATGCCGAACGTCCGGCCCATCGCGCCGGGCGGCGCGGCGCGGCGCACGAGCATGTCGCGCGACGGCTGGATCAGCCCGGAGCAGAAACCGGCCAGCGCCAACAACGCCGCCAGCACGTACCCGCCGAGGTTGAACGTACCGACCGCGACCGTCGCGATACCGCAACACAAGAAGCCCGCGCTGGCAACCTCGGCATGGCGCGTCGTCTTGTCGGCGATGTGACCGCCGGCCAGCACGCCGAGCGCGCCGCCGACCAGAAACGCCGTCAAGGCCACGCTCGCGAGCGCGAGCGGGATGTGATAGAGCGTGTTGAGCGCGACGATCGAGAAGTTCTGGATGCCGCTGGACGAGAGCGCCAGCAGCGTGAACCACAGCGTCAGGCTGAGGATGGCGGGCGTCATGAGGTTTTTCAGCCCGATGTTGGGCTTGGCCGCCGCTTCCTGATGCGCGACGGCGGGGCGCCGGTCGAGTTGCGTGGCGAACAGCAGCGGCACCGCCGCGATGAATCCGAGCGCGCCGGCCACGATGAAGGCCGCCGGCACGCCCCACGCCGTTCCGACGCCGATCATCACCAGCGGTGCGAAACCGAAGCCCACGTAGCCGGAGAACGTGTGATACGAAAACGCGCGGCCGACGCGGCTCGGCGCGACGGCGGCGTTGAGCAGGTCGTAGTCGGCCGGGTGGTAGACGGCGTTGGCCAATCCGACCAACGCCATGACGACCAGCAGCCACGCGTAGGTCGGCAGCGCGGCGAACGAGACGAACGACGCACCGCCCAAGATCAGCGCGGCGATGAGCAGCTTCCGCGAGCCGAGGTGGTCGGTGAGGAAGCCGACCGGCGTTTGGGCCAGGACCGAGACCACGTTGAAAACGGTCAAGGCCAGACCGAGCTGGACGAAGCTGACGCCCAAAAAGACCTTGAGCAGCGGAAAGAGCGGGGCCAGGGCCAGGATGTAAAAGTGCGAGATCATGTGGGCGCTGGAGATGAACACCACCGCGCGGCGCTCGATGCCCAGCGCCTCGTCGGTCCCCAAACCCGGCCCTCCCCGGGCCACCACACTGGACGCCATCACGGCCGCTTTTCTGACGGGCCCCTCGGCCGTCCCCTTTGCGGTCCCGCCGGCGGTCCAAGGAGGGCGCGGCCGCCCATCCGAGCCAACGTACGGTTGGTAACTGCTCTTCGAGGGGATGGGGATGTCATGAAGATGATTTTCGGACTTGCCGCCGCGGCATTGCTGCTCACCAGCGCATCGGCCATCGCCCAAGCCCCGCCGGGCGGCGTGCCGATCGGTGCCGGCCTGCAGCGCGGCGTCGAGGAGCTCAACAACTCCGGCCAGACGGGCTTCGTCACGCTCTTCCGGGCCGGGAACCAAACGCGCGTCGTCACCGCGCTGCAGGGCACGCTGCCCGGCCGCGTGCAGACCGTCGCGATCCAGCGCGGTCACACGTGCGACGCGATCCAATCCGGCATCGTGGCGCGCAGCACCGACATGACGCGCGGCATGTCCCGCGGCGTGATCAACATGTCGCAAGACCGGTTGCTCTCCGGCAACTACCTCGTGATCGTGTACAGCAACAACACGCCCGGCGCGCGGCCGGTCGCGTGCGGACAGCTCTACAGCAACTGAAGCCCCGGCCTTAGAACGTGATCATCGCGGCGCGCGTGAGGGTCACGTTCGCGCCGACGGTGGGTCCCGTGGCCAACTGCAACGCCGTGTAGGCTTCGGCAAACGGTGAGTTCCCCGACATCCCGTCGACCGGCACGATCACTTTGTAGCCGCGCATCGCCGCGTCGCTACCGGTGTACAGCACCGCACCGTTGGCCGCGGCGCCGACCACGATCACGGTCTTGATGCCCTTGTCCTTGAGGATCTGGTCGAGGTTCGTGTTGATGAACTTGTCGGCGAGCGCGACGACGTTCGGCTCGTTGCCCAGCGGCGCGACGGCCGGCAGCACCGCGGTCATCGGCACCGGCGGAAATTCCGAGTAGACGACCAGCGCGTGCGCGGCGCGCGCGGCGTCGAGCAGCGGACGCACCTTGGGGAGCGAGGCTTGGCAGCGCGGCGAGTTTCCGCAGTTGGGCGGTAAGAAGTCGAGCATCAGGAGCG
>JBEKXE010000023.1:0-40728 GCA_049512335.1 Candidatus Lustribacter sp. | reverse complement strand
AGGCGCTGATGGCGCATCTCGTCGCCGAGGTGCACGGTAGCGACACGCTCATGTACGGCGAGGATGCGATCTCGTTCAAACGCCCGTTCGCGCGCATCTCCTACTTCGACGCGATGAAGCAGTGGGGCGAGCTGGAGCGCGAGACCCTGCTCTCGTTCGAAGGCGCGCAGCAAGCGCTGCACGCGTATGGGTTGCCGGCGTCGCCGTCGCATGCCCACGCGCTGGATAAGATCTTCGAGCGCGTGGTCGAGCCGGAGCTGCTCCACCCGACGTTCGTGCACGACTATCCGGTCGTGCTCTCGCCGCTGGCGAAGCGTAAGGCAAGCGACCCCGAGCTGACCGACCGCTACGAGCTCTTCTGCTCGTCGATGGAAATAGCGAACGCGTTCACCGAACTGAACGATCCCGACGACCAGCGGCGCCGGTTCGAGTTGCAGATCGCCGAGCGCGCCGCCGGCGACGAGGAAGTGCCCCCGCCCGACTGGGATTTCGTGAACGCCCTGGAATATGGTATGCCGCCGACGGCCGGGATCGGTATCGGGGTCGACCGTCTGGTGATGCTACTGACCAACAACGCATCGATCCGCGACGTGGTCCTCTTCCCACTCCAGCGCCCCCTACCGCCGTAAACGCGCTCGCAACCCTCGCGCATCACGCGCGGTCTCAGCGAGCGATTACTCCCAGAGCACTTCAGCCGAACGGAAAGTCGCGTCATGGATCTTACCAAAACCTACCCTGCCAGCGTTCGTGAAGAGATGCACGGGATCGTCCAGCTCAAGCGCACGATCGACAAAGGCAAGGCCCTCGCGGCCGGCACGATCGGCGACTATCAATATGATTGCCCGATGGACAAGCATCTGTTCGCATTCCTCGACCTCGACGGCGACACGCTGCTCGACGTGATCAAGAGCGCGAGCAACGACGCGGAGATCAGCGAGTTCGTCGCGCCGTACGTGCACGCCAAAGACGACGCCGAGATCGAAGCGTTCAACCGCGACTGGCTGAAGTACGGTCCCGACAAAGGCAGCCCGCAGGAAGGCTACTTCCTCAAGCTGCGCGGCGAGGTCGCGCCGGACCGCACCGACGTGACGGCCTGGGCCGATCTGCTCGATCTCGACGAGAAGCGCCCCGTTCCGCATCGCGTCGCCGCCTAGGCTTCTCTCCGCGTAAGCCGTGCCCACGTATCGCGCCGTCGTCGAGTACGACGGCACGAACTTTCACGGCTTGCAATTCCAGAGCGACGTACGCACCGTCGCCGGCGAACTCGAGCGCGTGCTGAGCGCGCTCTTCGCCGAACCGATCGCGATCAGTTCCGCCGGCCGCACCGACGCCGGCGTGCACGCATCGGGCCAGGTGATATCGTTCCGCACCGCGCGCGCGTTCCCGCGCGACCGGCTGGCGCTGGCGCTCAACGGCAACCTGCCGCGTGACGTCAGCGTGCGGCACGCCGCCCTCGTCGAGGACGGGTTCTCGGCGCGCTTCGACGCGCAGGCGCGCGCGTACGAGTACCGGATCATCAACCGGCCGATGCCGTCGGCGCTCGAGCGCCGCTTCGCGCACCACGTCCACCGCCCGCTCGATCTCGACCGCGCCCGCCACGCAGCGGCGGCGCTCATCGGCGAGCACGACTTCGTGGCGTTCTGCGGCGTCTTGCCCGAGCGCGGCGGCACGGTGCGGCAGATCCATTCCATCGATATCACGCGCAGCAACGACCGCGTCGTCGTGCGGCTCACCGGCAGCGGCTTCTTGCACCGGATGGTACGCATCACCGTCGGCACCCTGGTGGAGATCGCCGCCGGCCGCCGCGACCCCGGCGACATCCCGGCCATCCTCGCCTCGAAGGACCGCCGGCGCGCCGGCTACACCGCCCCGGCCTGCGGCCTGACCCTGGTCGGCGTCCGCTACCCGGGCTTCGATTCCGAGGAAGCCGGACGGAACTAGCCGGCAGCTCGCTTACCCTGCTTTAGCCGGCCCGGCTCCCCCTGGACATCCCCGGCTTGGGCCGGTATACTCCTACGGTTGCCGTTCCGAGCCGGGACGGTACCTTTCTCTTGCCGACAGATTAGAAGACATGCGCACCTACCAGCAGACCACGGCAGAGGCCACGCACGATTGGTACATCGTCGACGCGACGGGGCAACGCCTCGGCACGCTCGCGGTCAAGATCGCGCGGACCCTCTCGGGCCGCAAGAAACCCACCTGGACGCCGCACATCGATGCCGGTGACTTCGTCGTCGTGATCAACGCCGAGAAGATCGAGCTCGGCGGCGACAAGTGGAATCAGAAGGTCTACCGCCATCACTCCGGCTACCCGGGCGGGTTGTACACGGAGACGGCGTCGCAGGTGCTTGCCAAGCACCCGGAACGGCTGATCGAGCGCGCCGTGCGCGGCATGCTCGCAACCAACCGGATGCGCAACGTCCAGTTGGGGCGCCTCAGCGTCTACGTCGGCGAATCTCATCCGCACGCGGCCCAAAAGCCCGCGGCGCTAGCGTAGGGTATGCAACCAGCAGAAAACTTTCTCGGGACCGGCCGCCGTAAGCGCGCCGTCGCGCGCGTCAAGATGACCCTCGGTCAGGGCGTCATCACGGTCAACAAAAAGCCGATCGACGACTACTTCCCCCGCGCGGTGCTGCAGCAGATCGTGCGCCAGCCGCTGGTCGTCACCGAAGCCGGTTCGCGCTTCAACGTCGACGTCAAGTGCGTCGGCGGCGGCCCCGCCGGACAAGCCGGCGCCGTGCGTCACGGCATCGCCCGCGCGCTGCTCGAGATGGACGAGGCGCTGCGCGAGCCGCTACGCCGCAACGGCCTGCTCACCCGCGACCCGCGCGAAAAAGAATCGAAGAAGTACGGCCGCAAACGCGCCCGCAAACGCTTCCAGTTCTCGAAACGCTAGACACGGCGAAGGCCCGCAGACGATGCGGGCCTTTTCTCTTGCCGGTAACATCGCGCTCATTTCCGGCCGCTAGCATAGCGGCATGAATCTCGATATCGGCGATGCTGCTGCGGCCGCGGCGGCCGGGGCGCGCGATGCGCTGACGGCGGCCGGCCGGAATGCGAACGAGCGGACGATGGGGGCGGTGGCGCAGCAGGCGCTGTTTGCCGAAGCGCTGCTGGGGGCGGTGAAAGCGCGCGTCGACGAGCTGAAGCTGGTCGCGAAGTGACGGATTTCGGATTGCTCGACGTGGCGGCCCGCGGGATGGCCGCGCAGCGCACGCTGCTCGACGTCGACGCGCGCAACGTTGCCGCGGCGCAGGCGGCCGTTCCCGGCCATCCTTACCAGCGGCTCGTCGCGCGCATCGTAGCGGCTCCCGACGCCGACGCTGCCTTCGACGTTCCCGATCCGGATGACGCGGACGAGACGGATCCGGTGGTGGTGACGACCGAACCCGGCAGCGGCGACGCGCTGACCGAGCTGATCGCAACGCTCGACGCGCAACGCGCGTACGAAGCCGACGCGTCCATTTTCGACATCGGAAAACGGTTGGCCGAACGCACGCTGGACATCGAGCGCTGATGCAGGTTGACGCACTGGTTCCCGACGTCGCGCCCGACGCGCCGCGCGTAGCCCCGATTCCGAGTGCCGGGAACGCGTTCGGCGATCTGGTCGACGCGGCCGGGGACGTGTTGACGAATGCCGACGCGGCCGAACGCGCCTTCGCCGCGCATCGCGGCGGCTTGCAGGAGATGGTCGTCGAACGCGCGCGCGCCGACATCGCGTTGCAGCTCGCGAGCGCGAGCATTCAGCGCGTGACGCAAGGGCTGCAGACGCTGTTGGGGATGCAGATCTAGGCGATGGAAGACGTCCGGCGCGTGATGGCGCGTCTCGGCGCGTTGCCGCCGCGCTTGAAAGCGGGTGCGATCGCCGCCGTACTGCTGGTTGCCGGCGCGCTCGGGTGGGGCCTCGACGCGACGCGCGATACGCGGGTCGCGCTCTTCGCGACGCCGTTGTACGCCGATCAGCTGACCGAGGTACAGAACCGGCTGGCCGGCTGGGGCGTGCCGTACGCGCCGCTGGCCGACAACGTGCGCGTCGATCCGCACAAGCGCGCGGAGCTGTTGCTGCGCCTCTCATTGGCCGGCGTGCCGCACCGTCATCTCGCGACGTCCGACGAAACGTTCGCGCACGTCAACGCGCTCACGCCGCAGAGCATTCTCGAAGCGCAGACGCGTGACGCGCTGGCCTCCGATCTCGCACAGGGTTTACGCGGGCTGGACGGCGTTGCCGACGCCCGCGTCATCGTCGCACCGGCCAGTTCCGGAGCGTACGCCGACGAGCCGTCGCGCGACGCGTCGGCGAGCGTGCGTATCACGCTCACCCCCGGCGCGCACCTGGCACCGGCGGCAATCGCCGGCATCCGCGCCTTCGTCGCCGGTGGCGTGCCGGGGCTCGACGCGGATCGCGTCACGGTCCTCGACGATCGCGGCGCGCTCGACGGCGGTTCGTCCGAACCGGACGACGCATCGGTGCAGTCGTCGCTGCAATCGGCGCTCGACGCCGCGCTCGGTGCGGGCACCACGATCGTGCGCGTGCACCGCGAACCGCTCGGTGAAGCGCGCGACGAGCGCGACGTCAAGCGCGTGCCGCTGGCCGGCGACCTCACCCGCACGAGCGCCGACGAACGCTATGCCGGCGCGCAGAAGAAGTATCAGAAGCAGACCGCGACCGAAGAGCGCGGCAGCGAGACGCGCGACGTGCACCACACCGCAGCGCCGGATGCGACGGCGCGCCTATCGGTCGCGATCTTCGTCGACGGGTCGCGCGCGATCGACCTCGATGCGATCCGCACGCTCGCCGCGGCCGCCGCCGGCATCGACGAACGGCGCGGCGATACGCTGCGCGTCGAAGCGGTGCGTTTCGCTTCGACCGCGCCGCCGGCGGTGCGCGGCATCGATGCGTGGGCGATCGCCGGACTGTTTGCCGGCCTCTTGCCGCAGCTCGCGCTCGTCGCCGGTGCGGTCGCGCTGGCCGTGCGCGCGGCGCGGCCCGCGTACGCGCTGCTGGTGCGCGCCGTCGAAGCGGCCGGCGTGCGCGACACGGCGCGCCAGTCGGCCGGGCTTCCGCCGGCACGCGTGCGCGGCGCGCTCGCCGGCGAACCGCCGCACGTCGCTGCCGCGGTGATCTCGGCGCTGCCGACCGCGACCGCGGCGGCGGTGCTCGAGTTGTATCCGCCCGAAGAGCGCGCGCAGATCGTGCGCCGTCTCGCGCGCGCGGCCAGCGATTTGGTGCCGCATCCCGAGGAGCTGTTGCGTGCTCGCGGCTGACGACGGCTTCGTTCCGCTGGCCCGCGCCCTGTGCGCGCCGCCGGCGCACGACGAACCGGTCGCGCCGGCACCGCCACGGGATCTCGCCGTAACCGCACCGGCACCGGAAACCACCGGACTGACGCGCGACGTGCTCGCGCTGCACGCGCGCGTCGCAGAGCTGGAAGCACTGCTTGCCGGCCAACGCGCGCCCGCGCTGATCGTCCCTGCACCCGACGAACGCCTGGCAGTGACGGAGCCGTTCTGGACCGGCATCCGGGCGATCGACGGTCCGCTCACGTTCGGCCGTGGCGCACGCATCGGCATCTTCGGGGCACCCGGAAGCGGCAAATCGACGCTGCTCGAGCAGCTGGTCGCCGGCAGCTCGGCCGACGCGACCATCGTCGCGTTGATCGGTGAACGCGGTCGCGAAGCGGAGCGTTGGTTTCGCCGCTCCGGGCCACGTACCAACGTCGTCTGTGCGACGAGCGATCGGCCGGCCGCGGAGCGCGTGCAAGCGGCGGAAGCGGCGTTCGCCCAGGCCGCCGCGCTGCGCGCGCGCGGCCTGCACGTGCTGCTGGTTCTCGACAGCCTGGCGCGGGTCGCGGCGGCGGCGCGGGACGTTGCGATCGCCCGTGGCGAGCCGCTGGGCCGGGCCGGCTTTCCGCCCTCGGTCGTGGCACGCCAAGCCCAGCTCTTGGAGTGTGCGGGGCCGACGGTGGCCGGCAGCGTCACGCTCGTCGCGACGGTGCTCTCCGAGGGCCCGCTCGAGCATGACCCGGTCGCCGAGTCCGCCCGCGCCGCCCTCGACGGTCACCTCGTGCTGAGCGCCCGTCTCGCCGCCGCCGGCTGGTTCCCGGCCATCGACCTGCCCGCGAGCGGCAGCCGCACCCTGGCGGAGGTGGCCGATCCGGCGCACCGCCGGGCGGCGGGCCGGCTGCGGGCCGCCGCCGCCGCCCTCGAGGCCGCCCGCGACGCCCGTTCGCTGGGGCTGGACCCGGCTGCCGGCGACCCCATGCTGGCGCGCGCGATCGCCGCCGAACGCCGGATCGGGGCGTTTCTCCAGCAGGCCGAGGCAGCCGCCGACCCGCAGCAGACCCTCATGCTCCTGGGCGAAATCGCCGATAGTCTCGACGATGGACATCTTCAGTGACATCACGGCGATCCAGAACCGGATCGCCGAAATCAGCGGGGCCCCGCCGGCCGGCGCGATCGTCGCGCCGCAGTCCAACGCGTCGTTCAACGTCGCGCTCGCGCAAGCGCTGCTGCCGGAGCTCTCGTCCGCACCGACCGACGATACCAATGCGGCTGCGCCCGTGCCGCCCGAGCAGATCGATCAGCTCGTGCAGCAGAACGCGGACATCTGGCAAGTCGATCCGGCGCTGATCAAGTCCGTCATCGCCAACGAATCGTCGTTCAACGCCAACGCCACCTCGCCGGTCGGCGCGCAGGGGCTGATGCAGCTGATGCCCGAGACGGCCGCCTCGCTGGGCGTGAAGAACCCCTACGACCCCGCGCAGAACGTCGCCGGCGGAACGCGCTACCTGCGCGGTTTGCTCGACCGCTTCAAAGGCGACACGCGTTTGGCCGTGGCTGCATACAATGCCGGTCCGGAAGCCGTTGAAAAGTACGGTGATGTTCCCCCGTACGCCGAGACGCAAAACTACGTGCAAAACGTCCTCGGCTCGCTCGACCGCTACCGCGCGCAGCCCTAAGCGGATCCTCCTGGCCGCGGCGCTGACGGCGCTCGCGTGCCTGTCCGCGGGCCGCGCCCGCGCGACCGACGCCGCACCGCCGATCGCGACGATCCTGGCGGCGTACGCGCGCGCGACCATCGGTGCCGACGTCAAGACGATCGAGACCAGCGGCACGATCGCCGGCGAAGGGCTGAGCGGCACGTTCCATTCATGGCGCGACGGCGAGCGCGAGCGCGACGACGAGAGCCTCGGGCCGCGTTTCGAAACGACGCTGCACGTCGGCAAACGCGTGTGGGTGCGCGACAGCAACGGCGACGTGCAAGAAGAGACCGGCTACCTATTGCGGCGCGCGCTGACGGCGGACTTCGTCGATTCCGGCGCGTTCGTGCACGCGCCCGACCACGTGCAGTTCCTCGGATTCGGGTCGATCGGCGATAAGCAGACATGGAAGATTCGAGTCAACGCCGACGGCGGCGAGCCCGAAACGCTCTGGATCGACGTGCAGAGCGGGTTGCCGCTGCGCACGGAATATCTCGACGGCGACGGCCCGACGTACGTCGACCTCTCCGACTGGCGCGACGTCGGCGGGATGAAAATCGCGTTCCACTCCGTGACCACCGACGGCGAACACGACTTCGACACCGTGCAGCAGACCGCGGCGATTCTGCTCGGGAAACCGATCGATCCGAAACTCTTCGCGCCGCTCGAAGGCCGCACGCTGATCGCCGACGGCGTGCAGACCGTACCGTTGCTCGACGACGGTACGCGCGTCGCATGCGCGGTTCAAATTGCCGGCAAAGCGTATGCGTTTCTCATCGACAGCGGCTCGGGCGACGTGCTGCTCGATTCGCGGGTCGCGCGGGCGGCCGGGATCGACGAGGAAGGTTCGCTCGAAGTGCGCGGTGCGGTGCGCGCCGGCGGGTTGCACGTCGGACTCGTGCGGCGTCTGTCGATCGGCACCGCGTCGCTCGACAACCTCGTCGTCTCGACGATGGATCTCGGCGAAGCAGCGGGTCACATGCGCGTCGACGGCATTCTGGGCTATCCGTTCTTCGCCTCGAGCATGGTGCAGCTGGATTTCGCCCATCACGTGATGCGCTTCGGCCCGCCCGGCTCGATCGCGCCGGCCGGCGAGCGCATCCCGATCGACACCGATCGCGAGGTCCCCGAAGCCGTGTTCCGCCTCGACGGCAAGGTCGATGCGCCGTTTCTAGTCGACACGGGCAACGGCGGCGGCCTGCTGCTCTACGCGCCCTTCGTCGACGGGCATCCCGGCATCGCGGCGGCCGCCGGTGCGACGGCGAGCAGCTACGTCGGCATCGGCGGCTCCGACCGCAGCTACGCCACCTCAGTGCCCTCGCTGCGCCTCGGATCGACCGTGCTCAGCGACCAGTCGGCCGACGTGATCGTCGCCAAGAGCGGTGCCTTCGCCGACCGCATCGACGCCGGCAACGTCGGCTTGGGCCTGCTGCGCAAATTCGTCGTGACCTTCGACTTCGCGGGCCACGCGCTCTATCTCGCGCGCCCCGGCCAATCCTGAGGTGTAAGCGAGCTTATTGCCGCCCGGCCGATCCCGGCGTAGCATCGCGCTATGACTCTGGGACTAGCGATTCTGGCGTGCTCGCTGGCGGCCGGGACGTGCCATGCCGCGGCAGACCCGACCGTGACGTCGTACGCCGTGCGGGTCCGTGCTCAGTCCGGCGCGATCGTGCGCCTGACGGCGCTCGATGTCCCGCGCGGCTGGACCGCGTCGTTCTGCACGCCGCACGTGTGCTCGCCGTCCCACGTCGAGCTGCCGGTCCATAACGGCAGCGGGACGATCCAACTGTCGTACGTACGCTCCGCGCCCGCCGCGCGCGCGTTGCGGGCGTTGCACGTCGCCGCCCGCTCGGCAGGCGGGCGCGCCGATGCGCGCCTGAGCCTGACGCCATGATCGAACGCCACGACAAGATTTGGTTCTTGAAGCAGAACCGGCTCTTCGCCAACGCGCCGTTGGACACGGTCGTCGAGGGTGCGGAGATTTTCACCATGGAGCTGCTACCCAAACGCGCGACCTTCTTCGATCAAGGCGACGCGACGAAGGTCGTGTTTCTGATCAAGACCGGTCGCGTGCGCATCGCACGCAACACCGCCGACGGCAAGGAAGTGACGGTAGCGATCCTCGGGCCGGGCGACATGTTCGGTGAGGATGCGCTTTTCGGAGGCACCGAACGCACGACGATCGCGACTTGCATGGAAGAGACGCTGATCTGCAAAGCGCACGCCGACGCCCTGATCGGTCTGCTCACCGGCAATTCGGCGCTCGCGCTCAACGTCGCGCAGATGCTCAGCGACCGGCTGGGCGACGCCTCGGCGACGATCGAGGATCTCGCGTACGCGAAGATCAGCGACCGGCTGGTGAATCTTTTCGAACGGCTGGCCGGCGAGTTGGGCCGGCCGGCCGAGGACGGCACGTTTCTCGACGTGCGCCTCACGCACCAGGAAATTGCCTCGATCATCGGCAGCACGCGCGAGACCGTGAGCCTCGAGATGAACGCGCTCGTGCGCGCCGGCCAGATCAAACAAGAGAACGGCTACATCACCGTGCTCGTTCGGAAGGATTGACGTATGTTGCGCACCACGCTGTTCGCCGCGATCGCGCTCGCCCTCGTCGCCGGACCGGCGGCCGGTTCCGCCTCGGCCGCAGCGTCGCACGCCGCAACGCTCGCGCCCGTCTACGGCGCCTCGCAGGGCTGGCTCAACGGCCGGCTGACCCCGGCCGATACGGCCGGCAAGGTCGTGATCGTCGACGTCTTCACGTTCGACTGCTACAACTGCAAGAACGTCGTGCCGAACCTGCGCGCGCTGAACGCGAAACGCTCGAACGACCTGGTGATCGTCGGCGTGCACAGTCCGGAGACGCCGTTCGAGACGCAGCGCGCGAACGTGATCGAGAACCTGCACGCGCAGGGCATCACGTGGCCCGTCGCCATCGACAACTCGTTCGCGATCTGGAACGCGTATGGCGTCGACGCGTGGCCGACCCAGTTGTTCTTCGACCGTAGCGGTACGTTGCGCGCGACCGTCGTCGGCGATTCGCAAGACGACGCCGTCGACCGGATCGTGCAGAAACTGCTCGCCGAGCGGTAGTGCTGAGCGACAACGCGTTCTTCAGCGGCGTTGAAGCGGCGTCGCTGGTGCGCGTGTTGCCGGCGTTCCGGCTGGCGACGTTTGCGCGGGGTGCGCTGCTCTACCGCCGCGGCGGGGCGGCGCGCCGGGTCTTCCTGATCGTCAGCGGCAGCGTGGCGGTCGTGCAGCGGAGCGGCAGCGTGCGCACGACGATCGCCGTGCTGGGCCCCGGCGAGTTCACCGGCGAGCACGCGTTGCTCGAGCCGCCGGGGCGGCATCGCTGGTCGGCCGTGTGTTGCGAAGAAACGCAGGTTGCCGTGGCCGAAGGCGACGAGCTGCTCGCTGCGCTGCTGCCCCTGCCGGCGCTGGGCATCAACGTCGCACGCGGTTTGCACCGGCGCGTGCACGACGCCGCGCACGCGATCGACGCGCTGATCGCGAGCGCGTAACACTTTCGCAGTCGCGCGCTCATTCCGGGCCGCTACGCTGGCCCCGAGGTGACGAGATGACGACCGCAACCGCCGGCGTCGCGGTGATCGCGACCGACGTAGCCCGAACCGACCGCCGCGCCCTGAGCGAAGCCTGGTATTCCACCCTGCACCTAGCCGAAAACGCTCCTCCGGCACCGGCCGCGCGCGGAAGCGCAAAGCCGGCCGCCATGCAAGCAAGCGTGAAGAATTCCGTTCCCCCGCGCGCACAACGAGCAACAGCGCCCCCTCCACTGTCATCCCGAGCCTTGTCGAGGGACAGCCTCGATCATCACAATCGAGGTAATCGACCTGGTCCCGAGCGCAGTCGAGGGACCGCCACCAGTGATCGCCGCCAGCCGACCACCGAATCGTTGCGCCGCATCGAACGCGCGGTCGTCACGCTGAGCGCGCGCCGTCCCGTCCCCGCCGCACACACGGTCGACGTCGACGGCGGCCGCGTGCGATTGCTCGTCCACACCGACGGCCGCCGCACGCGCATCGTCGCCGTGTGCAGCGCGCCGCTGCGGGACGTGGTCGAGCGCGCGTTGGCTAGTGCGCGCTTCACGCTGGCCGGCGCGGGCCTGGAGGTCGGCGCGCCGTGATGCTTGGAACGGCTTCGCTCGACGCGCTCAAGCGCATCGCCGACCGCGCGAACGACGTGCTGGCCGCGTACGCGCCGGGTGCCGTCCCGCAATTCGGCGACGTGAACGGTACCGCACCGCCGTTACCCGTCGACGATCCGCTCAGCGCCGCCGCCCCGCCGGGCACGTGGTTCGTCACCCTCGACGATCGCGGTACGCGAACGTACACGCGCGCCGGAACCTTCCACGTCGGCGCGGACGGCACGCTGCAAACGGTCGACGGCGCGCGCGTGCTCGGCACGGCATCGGCCGGCGGCGCGCTCGCACCGTTGCGCTTGCCCGAACCGGATCGCACGCTCGGGCGCGGCGCGGACGTGCACCTCGAAGACGACGGCACGCTCGCCTACACGCGCGCCTCGATCGATCCGCGCACGCGCGAGCGTTCCATCGAGCGCGTGGTCGTCGGACGCGTAGCGCTGGCGCGCTTTCCGGCGGGAAGCCGGCCGCAGCGCCTCGACGCAACGCATTTCGGCGCGGTCGCGGGCATCGTTCCGCACGTCGGAGCGCCGGCCGACGGCGCGTTCGCCGCGCTCGCAACGCACGCGCGCGACGTGGGCAACGTCGACATCGACACCGGGCTGCAGCGCCTGCAGGACGCCTACGTCGCGTTCTCGGCCCTGCAGGCGGCGCACAAGGCACAGGGCGCGGGCTCGAAGGCCGTGATGGATTTGCTGAAGTGATCGCGACGCTCGAATTCGAGCGCGCGCGGGGCAAGGTGCGCCGCGCGCGGTTCGTGCCGCGCCCGAGCCTGCCGGTCGATGCGGCCTGCGTCGTCGCGAACGGCGTGCGCGAGGGCTTGCGGACGCTGCTCGGCGAGACGTGCGCGGTGACGATCGGCGAGCCGGTCGCCCTCGACGCGAGGGCCTGGCGGAGCCTCGTCCACGACGCGCTGCTCTTCGCGACCCCCGGCCGGGCCACCGACGTCGTCTTCGTGCTCGCCGCCCGTGACGCGCGGCGGCTGGTCGCGGCGGCCTTCGGTGAGGAGCCGGGGCCCGCCGAGGGCGCGTGGAGCACCCTCGAGGCGGGGGCGATCGAGCGGATCATCGTCCGCTGCGCCAACGCCTGCGAGGCGTTGTGCGTCGAGCGCCGGGGCCCGACGAGCCCGGTCGACGCGGGCCGGATTCCCCGCTCGGTGGCCTACTTCGACGTGCGGGTGACCGCGCCGGTGGCGCTCACCCTGGGGATCGGAATCGTGCGCGATCTGCCCGAGACGCCGCCCCTGACGACCCTGGGACGGGCCGCGCTGGGGGAGGTCGCGGTCGAGGTACGCGCGATCCTGGGACGCGCGGCACTGCCGGTCCCGCGCCTGCTCGAACTCCGGCCCGGCAGTGTCGTGACACTCGGCACCAAGGTCGAGGGCGAAGGCGAATTGAACGTCGCGGGCCAGAGGATTGCCTTCGGAACATGCGGCTTCCGCCACGGGCGCACCGCCTTCGAAGTTCGATCCGTTAGGCTGAGGGGAGACGCGTGATCGCGCCGGACGGCAATAATCTCGACCTGTTGATGAACGTCCCGCTCACGGTCACCGCCGAGCTCGGGACCGCGAAGATGCTCGTGCGAGACATTCTCAAGCTCGGGACGGGGTCGGTCGTTGAATTGGATCGCCTTGCCGGCGGTCCGGTCGATTTACTCGTGAACGACCGGTTGGTGGCGCGCGGCGAAGTCGTGGCCATCGACGAAAACTTCGGCGTGCGCGTCACGGAGCTCATCGAAAAGCCGTAACGCAGCAACATCGGGGCCATGCGCCGCGCCTACCGTGGGCGCATGGACGAGTTGCTCTCGATCGCCGGCCGCAGCCACGCCGTGCTGCCGCTCGACGTGCTGGCGGGGCTCGCGTTGCTCTCGGTCGCGCCGTTCGTGCTGGTGCTCTCGACCGCGTTCGTGCGCATCGTCGTCGTGCTCTCGCTCGTGCGCTCGGCGATCGGCGCCGCCAGCCTGCCGCCGAATCCGGTGCTGACCGGTCTCGCGCTCGTGCTGACGTTCGTGATCATGACGCCGACCTGCGAGCGCATCGAACGCGATGCGCTGCGGCCGTACGCCGCCGGTGCGATCACGCAGCGGCAGTTTCTGGCGCGCGCGGCCGAACCGTTGCGCGCGTTCATGCTGCGCCAGACGAAGGCGCGCGACGTCGACGTGTTCGCCCGCATCGCGCACCGGCCGGCGGAAGAACCTCCGGCGCGCACGCCGCTGACCGTCCTGATCCCGGCCTTCGTCGTCGGCGAGCTGCGTAGCGCGTTTGCCATCGGCGTGGCGCTCTATCTGCCGTTCGTGGCGATCGACCTCGCCGTGGCCGCGGTGCTGATGGGCCTGGGGATGTTCATGCTGAGCCCGCCGATCGTGTCGCTGCCCTGCAAGCTGCTGCTGTTCGTGCTGGTCGACGGCTGGGCGCTCGTCTGCAACGGGGTCGTCGCCTCGTTCCGGTGAAGTAGCGTCTCCTTGCGTATCACCGAACGTCTGCGCGCCCGGACGCCGTTCTTCTCGTTCGAGTTCTTCCCGCCCAAAACCGACGCCGGCGTCGAGGCGCTCATGGCTTCCCTCGGCACGCTCAAGGCGCTCGATCCGGCGTACGTTTCCGTGACCTACGGCGCGGGCGGCTCGACGCGCAACCGGTCGGTCGAGATCGCCAAGCGCATCAAGGCCGAAACCGGCATCGAGGTGATGGCGCACGTGACGTGCTCGGGCAGCACGCTCGAAGAGTTGCGCGAATTGTTCCGCGAGCTCGAGGCTGCCGGCATCCAGAACGTGCTCGCTTTGCGCGGCGATCCGCCGCGCGGAGCGTCCACGTTCGAGCCGGTCGCGGGCGGTTTCGCGCACGCCAGCGATCTCGTCGCGATGCTCGAGCGCGAGTTCGACTTCTGCATCGCGGGCGCGTGTTATCCGGAGAAGCATCCGGAAGCGTTGAGCTTGCACGCCGACCTCGAAGCGCTCGAACGCAAGGTGAACGCGGGCGCGCGCTTCCTGATCACGCAGCTGTTCTTCGACAACGCGCACTACTTTGAATTCGTGGCCCGCGTGCGCGCGCGCGGGATCAACGTGCCGATCGTGCCGGGGATCATGCCGATCACGAATTACGATCAGATCGAGCGGTTCACCGCGATGTGCGGCGCGACGATCCCGGCCGGTCTTCGATCGGAGCTCGAGGTGCGCCGCAACGAACCGGAGGCGGTCGCGGAGCTGGGCGTCGCCTACGCGACGCTGCAGTGCGTCGAGTTGCTCGAGAACGGCGCCCCCGGGGTGCACTTCTACACCCTGAACAAGTCGCCGGCCACACGCGCCGTCGTGTCGGCCCTGATCGCCTCGCGCTTCGGGAACGTGGTAGTATTGTCCGAAGGAGGCCGCAGATGAAGATCGCCTACGTCGACCCCGGCCGCGCCGTCGGCACGGATTTCCGCGGCAACCCGAAGGACGGCCAGATCTTGCTGACCGGCACCGATGGGACGCGCGACAACTACCGCGTCAGTTTCACGCGCCAGACCGGGCCGTTCTACAGTCCGCGCCACGCGCACAATTTCGACCAGATCCGCATGGTGCTCGGCGGCGGTCCCATGAACTACGGCCCCGACTGCTGGATCCAGCCCGGCGAGATCGCCTACTTCCCGGAAGGCACGCCCTACGGCCCGCAGGACTACGACACCGAACGCTACGGCGTCACGTTCCAATTCGGCGGCGCGAGCGGCAGCGGCTACATCAGCCTCGAGCGCATGCTCGAAGGGATGGAAGAGCTGAAGGCGTTCGGCACGTTCGAGAAGGGCGTCTTCCATCGCACCGGTGACGTACCGCCGGGCATGCGCCGTGACCGCGACAGCTACGAAGCGGTGTGGGAGCACGTCAACGGACGTCCGCTGGAATATCCGAAGCCGCGTTACGACGAGCCGATCCTGATGAAGCCCGAGCATTTCATTTGGCAGGACGACCCCGATCAGGTTGCCGTGTCGATGAAACGCCTCGGTACGTTTTCGGAACGCCGGCTCGAGATGGCGCTGCTCCGCGCCGGCGCCGGCGCGAGCGCGCGCATCGCGCCGCGGCACGGCACGCAGATCGGCGTCGTGCTCGCGGGCGGCGGACGCATCGGTGGGCACGAATTGCGGCAGCACGCCGCGTTCTCGCTGGAACGCGACGAAGGCGCGCTCATCACAGCGACGAGCGAGCTCGAGCTGCTCCTCGTCGGCCTACCGATCTTCGCCGAACACGAACGCTACGAACGGTCGCCCAGCGAGCGCAAGCTTCAAATGTCATCAGGATGACAGGGCAGCTACCTTGCGGCTTAGGAAGTCTAGCACCGCGCGGTCGTGTTCTTCCGGTTTCTCCCACTGCGGCCAATGCGCGGCATCGCGAATGCAGTAGAGGCTTGAGCCGGGGATGAGCTTGTGAAGGCGCTCGCCGGCGTCTTCGCCCGCGCCCGGGTTCTTGTCCGACCACAGCGAGAGGGTCGGCGCCTTGATGTTCTTGAGATCGTCTTCGGCGATCCGCTTTTCCAGCGGGCTGCCGAAGCTGTGCGCGAACACTTCTTTCAGCGACGCGTTGGTGTCGGGGCGCGTGTAGATGGCGTATCGGAGGTCGACCAATTCCTCGGTCACGCGATCGGGCGACGCCATCAACCATTCGAGACGCTTGCGAATCGTCTCGCGATTCGGGTTCGAAATCGCCGCTAGCGAACGTTCGCGCAGAAGATTGCTGCCACCGGCGTCGTCGATCTTGACCTCGTCCCGATTCCACTTGATGCCTGCGGCCGTGTTCAGCACAATTTTGTCGATGCGGTCGGGGTGGTTGAGCGCCGCAGTCATGGCAACCCAACCGCCGAGTGATTCGCCTTCGATCGATCCGTGCTCGACGCCCAGGTCGTCGAAGATGTCGAGGATCTGCTCGGTGTACATCGGCAGGATGCGCCCCGGCACGACCGGAGGCTTCGAGGACAGGCCGTGCCACAGGAGATCGATCGATATCGCGTGGTACTGCTCGCCCAGCCGCTGCATGTTGCGCGAGTAGGCTTCGGCGTGGCCGCCTATCCCGTGGATGAGGATCAGTTTGTTCGGATGTTGCTCGCCGGTCTCGATCGTGCGCGTCTTGTACTTCCGCCCGCGGTACCGAACCTGAGCTCCCAGGAGATCCAGCCAAATCGAATTCATGGCGCACCCTTTTGCGTGCCGGCGCAAAGTCTTGCTGGAAAAGCGGCAAGGGTGCTCGAAGCGTCTGCCATGCCGAAGTACGTCGACCCCGAACGCGGACTGATCAGCCGTGAGATCTTCGTGGACGAAGAGGTGTACCGGCTCGAGCAAGAGCGCATCTTTTGCAAGCAGTGGCTGTTCATCGGGCACGCCAGCCAGGTCCCCGAGCCCGGCGACTATTTCCAGTCGCGCATGGGCGAAGAAAACGTCATCATGGTGCGCGCGAAGGACGGCGGGATCAACGTCTTCTTGAATTCGTGCCGGCACCGCGGCATGAAAGTCTGCCGCTACGACGCGGGCAACGCCGCCGTCTTTACCTGTCCGTATCACGGCTGGAGCTACGGCTTGAACGGCGATTTGATCGGCGTGCCGCGCTTCAAAGACGTCTACTACGGCGAGCTCGACCGCTCGCAGTACGGTTTGCTCGCGGCGCGCGTGTGCAATCATCGCGGCATGGTGTGGGCGACGTGGAACTTCACCGGCCCGGATTTCTATGAGTTCATGGGCGAGATGCTGCAGTTCCACGACTCGATGCTCGAGCCGACCGACGGCGGCGACGGTGAGATGGAAGTGCTGCCGGGCGTGCAAAAGTGGGTCGTCCCGTGCAACTGGAAGTTTCCCGGTGAGAACTCGATCGGCGACCACTATCACGGCGTGAGCCACGTGTCGGTCGAATTGGTCGGCATCGGGCCCGGCGGCCGCGGTTCGACGCGTCACGGCGACGGCGGCTACCGGCCGCTGGCGATGACGGCGTTTCCGAAGACCGGCCACGGTTCGCGCGGCGGCAAGGCGAATCCCGACGCGGTCCCGCGCTATCCGTTCCCCGCGTTCAGCGACCCGGCGACCGAAGCGTGGCACCGCGCGGCGTGGGAGCGCCATCAGGTCAACCGGCCCGGGGAACGTCCGGCCTGGGACCGGCTCGGGAACGGCGGCAACATCTTCCCGAACATGAACTACCACACGCGCTGGCCGCGCACGATCATGGTGGCGCACCCGCAGAGCCCGACGACGTGCGAGATGTGGCGCTGGTTCTTGGTCGATAAAGACATGCCGTTCGAGGTCAAGCAATTCGTCCGCGCCTACTTCCTGCGGTATTCCGGACCCGGCGGCTTGACCGAACAAGACGACATGGAGAACTGGGCCTATGCGACGATCGCAAGCCAAGGTGCGATGGCGCGCAAGCTGCCCTACAACGTGCAGCAAGGGCTCGGGCACGCGGTCGACTCCGACGCGCCGATCAAGGGCGCGCGCTATTCCGGCGGCTTCGTCTCGGAGAGCAGCGCGATGGTGTTCTACAACCGCTGGCAGGAGCTGATGGATCAGACCGATCCGTCGGTGCCGAACATCGCCGACCGGGCGGCGGCGCGCCGTTGAGCGCGAGCGCCGTTCGCGTTCTCTATTGCAGTAACCAGCCCGACCTTCCCGAGCAGCTCGACCGGCTCCGCGCTCGCGCGGCGGCGGTGCGAAACGAACCGGGCTGCGTCGAGTTCGATACGTTTCGCGACGTCGAGTATCCGGAAAACTTCGCGCAGCTCGAACTGTGGGAGAGCCCCCGGGCGTTCGACGCGCACTGGCGGCGTGCCGGCGCCGGCGGCATCTTCTGCGCGCTCGAGCACCTCGTCGCGCCGCATCACCGCGGGCGGCCCGAGTCGCCGCGCCGTGACGGCACCAACGGCGCCGAGTTCTACCATCACCAGCTCTTCGCGCCGGCCGGCACGCCGCCGGTCTTCCTGGCCAAAGATCCGGCCGAACGCATCGAGTCGCTGCGCTGGCCGAGCCGCAGCGGCGTTCGCATCGTCATCCAGAGCAGCACCGATCCGGCCGCTGACGCGTCGTTCCATCCGTACGCAGCGGAGACGCGCGCGCAAAAAGGTTGTCTCGAGTTTGCGTTTTACCGCAGTCTCGAGTTTCCCGAGAACAACCTGCACCTAGAACTGTGGCAGGGGCCGCCGGCGGTCTACGACGAGCATTTCTACCAGCGCACGCTGCACCGTCTGTACGGCATCGGGCTCGCCCGCCCGCCGTCGAAAGCGGTCGAGCGGCGCTACGGCGTGGCCGGGTTCGAATTCTATCAGCACGGGTTTTTCACGCTCGCCGGCGAGGTGTGGGAGCCCGAAGATCCGGCCGAGCGGCTGGCAACAGTGAGGTGGACGTAGATGAGCGCGAATGTGCCCGAAAGCCGACCGAAAAAGGAATCGATCGCAAAGCAGCCCGGCGACCGCGTGAGGTTGACCGACGGCCGCGTCGCGGAGGTCGTCACCAATCCGATGGACGGCGTGTGGCTGATCGTGCGGGCCGTCGATGAAGATGGTGCGGACGAGGAGATGGTGCTATTGACCGACATCGCCGGTCCGGGCTGATGATGCGCGCCATTACGCTGATCGCCGCACTGCTCGTCGCGCTCGCCGTACCCGGGCGCGCCGCCCCGAACGACGTCGTCCGCATGGGCCTCAATCCGGCCGTGCTGTCGTATCTTCCGGTGTTGATTGCGCTCGACCGCGGCTACTTCACGCAGCAGCACATCGACCTGCAGCTCAAGCTCAATCCGGGCTCGGCGATGATCCAGCTGCCGCTGCTTGCGCGCGGCGATCTCGACGTCGCGCCGATGGTGATGGCGCCGGCCTTCCTCAACCAGCTGAACGAGGGTTTCAACGTCAAGCTGATCGCCGCCAATCAGAGCTCGCGATCGGGTTGGAACGACAACAGCTGGATCATCGTGCGCCAAGACGTGTGGGACAGCGGCGCCGTACGCAAACCGGCCGACCTGCGCGGCAAGGTGGTCGACGGTCTGAGCCCCGGCGGCCCGCCGAACATGCTCATGCGGTCGCTGCTCGCTGCGGCCGGTTTGACGACGGCGGACATGACCTTCACCGAGAAGCTGCGCAACCCGACCGACGAGGCCGCGGCGCTGCACAACCACGCCGTCGACGTCGCCGCGTCGTTCGAGCCCGGAGCGAGCGTGCTGCAGATCCAGCACCTCGCGCACAAGTGGATCTCCGTCCACGACGTCATTCCGTGGCTGCAGGAGTCGTTTCTGGCCGCCTCGGCGCCGTTTCTGCGCGACCATCCCGACGTTGCGGCGCGGTTCCTCGTGGCGTACCTCGAGGGCGCGCGGGACCTGGCGCGTTCGAACGGCCGGTGGACGCCCGCGCTGCTGGCGATCGAGTCGAAGTACGCGCAAATTCCGGTCGCCGACTTGGCCGAGGTCGCCGGGCCGGCGTACGTCGATCCGCTCGGCGCGATCAACAACATCTCGATCGACCGGCAACAAGAGTTCTACCTGAGCCAGCACCTGATCGAGCGGCCGATCGCGTTTGCCGACATGGTCGACACGCGGCCGCTGTTCGCCGCGCGCCGCGCGCTAGCCGGCGCTACGCCGCGTAGGTGACCTCGAGCAGTTGCACGCGCTGCTGCCCGTGCAGCGCGCTCGCGGCGCGGCCGGTGAACACGCCGGAGGTCGGCGGGACGTCGTCGTAGTCGCGGCCGATCGCGACGACGATGTAGCGGAAGTCCGTCGCTTTGCCGTAGGTCGGATCGTACGAGAGCACCAGCGGTCCGTGCGTGCGGTCGGCGACGAGAAACTCGACCCAGGCATGGGTCGCGCCTTCGCCCAGCAAGTGCCCCGATACGTAGCGCGCCGGCATGCCCGCCGCCCGCGCCAGCGAGATCGCGATGTGCGCGTAGTCCTGACACACGCCGCGCGCCTGCGCAAACGCCGTCGCGGCCGTGGTGAAGACGTCGGTCACGCCTTTGGTGTACGTCATGTGGTGGTGCACGAAGTGGACGATCTCGTCCGCCAGCTCGTGCTGATTGGGATGCAGCGAGCGCAGCTCGGCGGCCGCTTCGCACAACGCGCCGTTGGGCCGCGTGAGACGCCGGCCGCCGATCCAGCGCGGATCGATCAGGTCGTGCGCGGTGGCGCAGCTTTGCCCGATGCGCCGGTCGCGCAAGATCTCGGCTTCGAGGGAGAAGACGATCTCGCGCTCGATGCGCGGCACCGTGACCGCGGCGATGTCGTTGCCGAACTCGTCGCTCTCGAGCTGCAGCGGACCGACCTCCGACGCCCAGAGGTGGTTGGCCAGGCGTTCCTGGTCGAGATGACGCCGGCGCGGCACGACGATCAATTGGTGGTGCAGGTTCTGAATCGGGCTTTCGTACTCGTACCGCAGCGTCTGCTGAACGGCGTAGCGCGCGGTGAGCACGTTGGCCCAGTCGACGCGATCGGTGCTCAAACGCGGTCCGCCCAGCAGGTCATCCCTTTGAACATCGCATTTCCGTACGTGGTCACCATAGGTACATCGGCAGCATCGCGCCCGCGCGCTATGATGACGCGTCCGCGGCGCCGGGCGTTGTTGCGCGGGTCGAACGTCCACCAGCGGCCGTCGAGATACGCTTCGAACCACGCGGCGAAATCCATCGGCGCATCGAGCGGCGCCACGTCGATGTCGGGGAGATAGCCGAAGACGTAGCGGGCCGGGATGCTCATCGCGCGGCAAAAGGCGATCGCCAGGTGGGTGAAGTCGCGGCAGACGCCGGTGGCGCTAGCCAGCACGTGGCTCGAGGTCGTCGTCGGCGAGGTGTATTCGTAGCCGAACCTGACGTGGTCGTGGACGAACTGCACGATCGCCTGCACGCGCGTCCAATTGGGGGGCGTGCTGCCGAACATTTCCCAGGCCCGGTCGTAGAGCTCGTCCGAGAGACAGAACCGGCTGGGCAGGGTGAACGTGATGACGTCATCGGGCAGCGCTTCGACCGGCGTCTGCCGGGCCGCCGGATCGGCCGCTTCGGCATCCTCCGGCGCTTCGACCCGGGCATCGTAGTAGATGGTGACGAGGCCGGCGGGCAGCGTGAGGCGGCGGCAGACGTTGCCATAGGTATCCGCGTAGTCGTGATACGACACCGGCGGAGTGGTCATCCAGGTTTCGTTCAACAGGCGCACGCCGTTGAACCCGCCCGGCCGCACGAGGCAAATCGCCGGCACCTCGAGCTGGGCGTCGTACTCGAATTGGCAGCCGACGTGAATCTCCACCACCCACTCGTTCCCACGAATGGGCGGGCCTCATCGTTCCATTTGGCCGCAATCGAGTGCGGCCGCGCTACAGCGGGGTTAGACGACCCCGACGCGCTTCACGCGTTTGGAACGCAAGCAGTTGGTGCAAACGCGCGCGGTCCGGTGGGTACCACGGTCGTCGATTCGCACCGCCTGCAAATTCGGAAGCCAGCGGCGTTTGGTCTTGTTCATTGCGTGGCTAACGTTGTTGCCCGCCATCGGACCCTTGCCACAAACGTCGCATCTCTTGGCCATAACAGGCGAATTGTATCATGCTGCGCATCGCCCCGCAACCGCGTCCGCCGTGACCAGGGCAAGCAGGCAGCCCGCCGGAGAGCCCCGGACCCTCCAGGCGGATCGAGGTTCGGGCGAAAAGGCTGGGGACGTGCAAAACGAGGGCAGGCGAGCACGGATTGCGATCGACGCGATGGGGGGCGACAACGCTCCGGGCGAGATCGTTGCCGGCGCCGTTCTCGCCCACCGCGACGGCGGGGTCGACCTGGCGCTCGTCGGCGATGAGGCCAAGATCCGTCCGCTGTTGGGCGATGCAGCCGGCGGGATCGAGGTCGTGCACGTTGCCGGCGAGATCGCGATGGACATGCCGGCCACCCAGGCAATGCGCAGCGCGCGCGGCACGAGCCTCGGCCAAGTCGTCGAGATGGTGCGTGACGGCAGCGCCGACGCCGCGCTTTCGGCCGGCAACAGCGGCGCGTTTTTGGCGATCGCGCTCGTACGCTTGCGTACGATCCCAGGCATCGCACGGCCGGCGATCGCCGCCGTGCTGCCGACCGTCGGCGGACCGTTCGTGCTCTGCGATGCGGGCGCGAACGTCGATTGCCGGCCCGAATGGATCGCGCAGTTCGGGCTGATGGGCGACGCGTACGCGAGGATCGCGCTCGGCATCGCGCAACCGCGCGTCGGCATCATCTCGATCGGCGAAGAGCGCAGCAAGGGCAACCAGCAGACGCTCGAGGCGGCGGCACTGCTCGACGACGCGCCGTTGCACTTCATCGGTCACGTCGAGGGCAAGGATATCTACGAGCACCACGCCGACGTCGTGTGTTGCGACGGTTTCGTCGGCAACGTCGTCCTCAAGACGTCGGAGGGCGCGGGCCAGTTCATCACCGTCATGCTGCGGGAGATGATCGAACAGGCGTCGCCGGTGGGGAAACTCGGCGCGCTGCTGCTCAAACCGTCGTTCGAGAAGCTGCGCGCGCGGTTGCGTTACGACACCTACGGCGGCGCGCCGTTGCTGGGCGTGCGGGGCTGCTGCATCGTGACCCACGGACGCTCGAACCGCATCGCGATCCGCAACGCGATCCGCAATGCCGTGACGCTGGCGGAGCACAATCTGGTCGGCACGATCGAGGCATCGCTGCGCGGGACGCTCGCGCTCGGGACGGCCGAAGCCAACGGCTGAGTCAACGTGGTGATCCCGGCGCTCTACGTCCACTGGGCGTTTTGTCCGTATATCTGCCCGTATTGCGACTTCGCGAAGTGGCTCTACGACGAGCGCGCGGCCGAGCGGTACGTGCGCGCGCTGCAGGCGGAGATCGAACGCACGCCCGCGCTCACGGCGTCGACGGTGTTCTACGGCGGCGGGACGCCGAACGCATACGGTTCCGCGCAGCTCGTCGGCGTGCTCGCGCGGCTGCGCGAGCGGTTCGGCGTGCGCGACGACGCCGAGGTCTCGATCGAGGTCAACCCGGACCGCGATCTGACCAGCGGCTTCGATGCGTTGCGGGCCGGCGGTTTCAACCGGCTCTCGATCGGCGCGCAATCGCTCGAGGCCGGCGAGCTGCGCGTGCTGGGCCGCCGGCACACCGCCGAGGACGTCGCCGAAACCGTACGCCGCGCGCGGGCCGCCGGGTTCACCAACGTCAACGTCGACCTGATGTTCGGCGTGCCGGGCCAGACCGCGGCCTCGTGGGAACGTTCGCTCGACGCGGTGCTGGCGCTCGGGGTCGAGCACGTCTCGACCTACGGCTTGACCATCGAGGAAGGGACGCCGTACGCCCGCTGGCAGGCGCGCGAACCCGCGGCCTTCGCCGGCGACGACCGCGAAGCGGAGCTGTACGCGCTGGCGATCCGCAAACTGACCGCGGCCGGCTTCGAGCACTACGAGATCAGCAATTTCGCGCGGCCCGGCTTTCGCTGCGAGCACAACGCCAACTACTGGCGCAACGGCGAGTACCTCGGCTTCGGGGTGGGTGCGGCGTCGTATCTCGACGGCGTCCGCTCGACGCACACGCGCGACCGCGCCGAATACGAGGCGGCGGCGCTGGCCGGCGAAGCGATCCCAGGGGATTCCGAGGATCTGGCCGGCGACGCGCGCACGGGCGAAGCCGTGATGCTTGCTCTGCGCACGAGCGAGGGAGTCGATGCGGGCACGTTTCGCGAACGGTACGGCGTCGATGTTTTCACGCACTACGCCCCGATCATCGCGGAATACGCCGCCGCCGGGTTGCTCGTCGCCGACGAACGCAGCGTGCGCCTCACCGCGCGCGGACGGTTCGTAGCCAACGATGTCTGTGGCGCATTCCTCGCCCGAACGTGATCCCGGCGGCCATCTGGCCGGCGTCGTGCTGCGCCTGGTGTTCGCGGCGATCTTCGGCACGACCGGATTTCTGCTCGGCCGCGAGGCCTACGATCGCGCGATCTCGATTCACCTCGCCAGCCAGTGGCTGCAATTTGCCGCGCTGGTGATCGCGCCGGTGATCGGCGCGCTGCTCGGCGTGCTGGTCGTCCCGATGGCGCAACACGTGTTCGAGCGCGAGCTGGTGGCGGTCGAGCGCGCCGTCGACCGGATGGCGCCCGGCGAGCTGATCGGCGGCGCGATCGGGCTCACCGGCGGCTTGATCATCGCGTTCCTCGCCAAGAGCGTGCTGTTCGAGTTCATCACCTTCGCCGGCCCGACCGGCAGCTACATCGCGATCGTGATCTACATCGTGGTCAGCATCTTCGCCGCCTACCTCGGCGCGCGCGTCGGCGCGAAGCAACGCGTCGGGATCGGCAAGTTCGCCAACGTCGCGGTCGCGGCGGGCGGCACGCCCAAGGTGCTGGACACCTCGGTGATCATCGACGGGCGCATCCTCGACATCGTGAGCAGCGGCTTCCTCGACGGTCCGCTGCTGTTGCCGCGCTTCGTCCTGCGCGAGCTGCAGAACATCGCCGACTCGAGCGACGCGATGCGGCGCACGCGCGGCCGCCGCGGGCTCGACGTGCTGACCAAACTGCAGGCGATCTCGCCGCTCGAAATCGTCGAACGCGATTTCGACACCGTCTCCGAAGTCGATGCGAAGCTCGTGCTGCTGGCGCGCGAACGCGGCGGCAAACTCGTCACCAACGACTTCAACCTCAATCGCGTGGCCAACGTCGAAGGCGTGCCGGTGCTCAACATCAACGAGCTCGCCAGCGCGGTCAAGCCGGTGTTGCTGCCGGGCGAAGAGTTGCGTGTCGCTTTGATCAAGGAAGGGAAAGAACCCCATCAAGGGGTCGGCTACCTCGACGACGGCACGATGATCGTGGTCGAGAACGGCCGCCGCCAAGTCGGCGAAACGGTCGACGTCGCCGTGACGAGTGCGCTGCAGACGGCCGCCGGCCGCATGATTTTCGCTCGGATGAAAAGATAGTGTTGAAGAGCGACCCCTGGGGGAATGCCGCCGTGAGAAAACGATGAGGGGAGCTACGGTCGGGGGGACCCGCTCGCGCAGCGAGTGGGGGCACGGAGCCTGGGGCGGAGTGCCTTTAAACCTAGGGCGGAGTGCCTTTAAACTATGATCTGGGGTGCCGTTATTGTGGCGGCCGGGCGCGGGTCGCGGTTCGGGCGGCCGAAACAATTGGTCGAATTGGGCGGGAAGCCGATGCTGGCGTGGTCGATTGAAGTGTTTGCTTCGATGCCCGAGATTTCCGATATCGCGATCGTTACCGAGCGTGAGTTCATCGAGGACGTGCAGGACGTTGCGATCGGGCTGGTGCGTTCCGCATCGCTGGTCGTGGTGGCGGGCGGAGCCGACCGCCAGGCGTCGGCTGCGAACGGGATTGCGGCGCTGCCGGACCATTGCGCGGGAATCCTCATCCACGACGGCGCGCGGCCGTTCGTGCGGCCCGTCGACGTGCGGGCCGGCATGCGGGCCGTGCGGCCCGGCGTCGCGGCGCTGCTGGCGACACCGGTCGTCGACACGATCAAGGTCGTCGGCGAGGGCAACAAGGTGCTGCGCACGCTCGACCGCGCAACGTTGTGGGCCGCGCAGACGCCGCAGTTCGCGACCGCGCGCGACATGCGCGGGGCGCACGCCGAAGCGGTCCGTCACGATTGGCCGCGAGCGACCGACGACGCCACGCTGCTCGAGCGCTACGGCAACGACGTCGTCGTCGTCGAGTCGCCGGTCGAGAACGTGAAGGTCACGCACCCGGCGGATCTGCCGCGAGCCGAAGCGATCGCGCAAGAGCGCGACCCGATCGTCATTGCCGAAGAAGACGTCTTCCTGGTCGAATGCTTCGTCGAGCCGCGCTCGGTCGACGCCGTGCTGACCGAGCTCGAATCGCGTTCGGCCCACATCGACGGCGTCGACCGCGATCTGCCCAACGCGGTCGCGATTCGCGCCTATGCCGGCTCCGACGCGCTGCGCGGGTTCGGCCGCCGTTTGCACGCGTTGGCCGGTGAAGACGCGCTGTTCACGACGCACCTCTCGCACGTCGTGCCGCGCACGTGATGCGCGTCGGCCACGGCTTCGACGCGCATCGGCTCGTCGAAGGCCGGCCGTTCATCCTCGGCGGCGTCACGATCCCGTTCGAACGCGGACCGCTCGGGCACTCCGACGGCGACACGCTCACGCACGCGATCTGCGATGCGCTGCTCGGCGCGGCGGCGCTCGGCGACTTGGGCGGGCACTTCCCCGACACCGATCCGCAGTGGGAAGGCGCCGACTCGCTGACGCTGCTGGCCGCCGTTCACGAGCAGATCGTGCGCCACGGCTGGACGATCGCCAACATCGACGCGACGGTGGTCGTGCAGGCGCCGAAGCTCGCCCCGCACATCGCGGCGATGCGCGACGCGCTGGCCGACACGCTGACGCTCGACATCGACAAGATCAGCGTGAAGGCCAAGACCAGCGAAGGCATGGGCTACACGGGCGACGGCACCGGCATCGCCGCCTACGCGGTCGCCTTGCTGACGGCGCTCGTATGACCGCAGCCGAGCTGCGCGCGGCGATGCAGCAGGCGGGTCTGTTGGAAGACCCGGCGCCGCCGGCGGCCGAACGCTGGATCGAGACGTTTCTCGCTGCGTTCGGGCCCGGGCAGAGCATGGGCGACGCGATTCGTGAGGTCGCGCTGCTGCGCGCCGAGTCGACCACCATTCCGGCCCTCGAGCTCGAGCGGCTGCGTAACCGGCAGGTGGTGTTCTTTCTGGACGGCGTCGCGCAGTACGTCGACGCCCAGCCGGAGTTGCGGGATCTGCCGCTCGACAACGACATCCCGGCGATCGCCGGCGAGTTCGGGATCGCCCCCGGCGATGCGTTCGCGGCGGTGCGGATGGCCCTCACGGGCCGAGCGGCGGGGCCCCCGCTGGAATTGCTCTTTCCGCTCCTGGGGCACGAGCGCATCATGATTCGCGTGGGCGCGGTCAGCTCGCGCCTGCTGCACGGCCGCGGCCTCGAGCCGATCGCGTACGGCCCGGGAGGCGTGCCCTTCGAGACGATTCAGCCGCAGAAACCACCGGACGCCGGAGGGGGTTCGTAAGAGGCGATCCCATGCGTTCCGCATTCGCGACGTTTCTCGCCGACCTGCGAGCGCCGGTCGAGCGCGATCCGGCGGCCGAAGGTTGGCTCGACGTCCTGCTTTCGTATCCCGGCTTCCACGCCATCACCGCGCACCGGGCGATCCATGCGCTGTGGCGCCGCCGCGTCCCGTTGGTCCCGCGTTTGCTGAGCGAGATCGTGCATCGCGTGACCGGCATCGACATCCACCCGGGCGCAACGATCGGTCCGGGGTTCTTCATCGATCACGGCACGGGGGTGGTCATCGGCGGCACGGCGATCGTCGGCGCCGACGTGACGATCTACCAGGGCGTGACCCTCGGCGGGACGTCGTTGCAGCGCAAGAAGCGTCACCCCACGTTGTGCGACAACGTCGTCGTCGGATCGGGCGCGGCCGTGTTGGGCGACATCACGATCGGCGAGAACGTGAAGATCGGCGCGAACTCGGTCGTCGTCAAGGACGTTCCCCCCAACTCAACCGTGGTTGGGATTCCGGGCCGCGTCGTGTTGCAGGACGGGCGCCCGATCGCCCTGCCGTCACCGCGGCCGCAGGTCGACCTGCCCGATCCGAGTGCGACCGAAGTCGCCGAATTGCGCGCGCGCATTGCAGCGCTCGAGGCCCGGGTCGCCGAACTCGCCGATCGTAACGATGTCTCTTCGGCTATATAACACGCGCACGCGCTCCGTCGAACCCCTCGTGCCGCTGGTCGAGGGTGAGGTGCGCATCTACGTGTGCGGCCTCACGCCCTCGGCCGAAGCGCACCTCGGTCATGCCCGGTCTTTTTTGTTTTTCGACGTCCTGCGGCGCTATCTCGCCCATCCGCGCAACGGCTTTCGCGTCACCTACGTGCAGAACGTGACCGACATCGACGACCGTTCGATCGCGGCGGCCGCGAACGAGGGCGAGAGCGTCGAGTCGGTGGTCGGCAAATACTACGGGCGCTTCAAGGCCGGGATGCATGCGCTCGGCGTGCGCGAACCGGATCTGGAACCGCATGCGACCCAGCACATCGACGCGATCGTCGACATGATCGCCGAGCTGGTGGCGCTGGGACACGCCTACACCAGCGAAGACGGCGTCTACTACGCGGTGAAATCGTTTCCGCGCTACGGCGAGCTATCGCACCGCAACATCGACGAGCTGATGGTCGGCGCGCGCATCGCCGAGAACGAACACAAGCGCGACCCGCTCGACTTCGCGCTGTGGAAGTTCGCCAAGCCGGGTGAACCCGAGTGGCCCTCGCCGTGGGGCCTGGGACGGCCGGGCTGGCACATCGAGTGCAGCGCGATGTCGCGCGAACTGCTGGGCGTTCCGTTCGACATCCACGGCGGCGGTACCGATCTGATCTTCCCGCACCACGAGAACGAGATCGCGCAGAGCGAGCCGCTGATGCCCCCGCACGAGCACATGGCCAACCACTGGGTGCACGGGGCGATGCTGAACTTCGACGGGCGGAAGATGTCGAAGTCGATCGGCAACTTCGAGCCGCTCAACGACCTGCTCGCCCGCCACGACCCGCTCGCCATCCGCCTGCTGTTCTTGCAGACCGGCTACCGCAAGCCGATGAATTTCACCGAAGACTCGATCGGCGCCGCGCACAGCGCGGTGCAGAAGCTGCGCAAGGCGTACGACGCGGCGAAAGCCGGCCCGCGCGGCGACTCCGCCGCGGTGCGCGAGCGGTTCTTCGAAGCGCTCGACGACGACATGAACACGGCCGGCGCGCTCGGCGTCCTGTTCGATTCGCTGGGGTCGATCGACGCCGCGCTGTTCGAAGACGCGCTGGGCGTGCTCGGCGTCGGCGAGATCCTCACCCGCGAGGCGGCAATCGTCGAGGCGGCGGAAGTGGATCCGGCGACGATCGAGCGGCTGCGCGCCGCGCTCGCCGACGCGGTGGCGTTCAACGGCGAAAGCCCGGCCGGCGTCGTCGAACGCGTGATCGATGCGCGCAACGCGGCCCGTAAGGCGCGCGACTTCGCCCTCGCCGACCGGCTGCGCAACGCGCTCTCGGCCGAAGGCATCGTGCTCAAAGACGGCAAGGACGGATCGACCACGTGGACCGTCGGCGGCGCATAGCGCCGCAGCGCGGCCATCGGCCCCCGGGGCCGCGCGTCGACCTCGACGACGTCATCTACGGAATTCATGCGGTCAACGAAGCGCTCGTCGCGGGCGAGCCGTTGCGCCGCATCCACGTCGGCGACGAGCGCAAGAGCGATCCGGCGCTACGCAACTTGCTCGAGCGCGCGCGCGCCGGCGACGTGCCGGTGCGCTTCGAGAACCGCACGTTCTTCGCGAACTTTCCGTACAAAGCGCATCAGAGCGTGGTGGCCTACGGTGCGCCGTTCGATTACATCACGCTCGAGGAAGCGATCGCGTTGCCGCGCCGGGGACCGGCGCTGTTCGTGCTGCTCGACCACGTGACCGATCCGCACAACGTCGGCGCGATCATTCGCACGGCCGAAGCCGCCGGCGGAACGGCCCTCGTGCTGCCCGAACGCCGGTCGGCCGGGATCAACGCGACCGTGCGCAAAGCCGCGGCCGGGGCCACCGCCCACCTCCCGATCGCCCGTGTAGCCAACATCTCGCAGGCGATCCGGACCCTCAAGAAAGCCGGTATCTGGGTCGCCGGGGCGACCCTCGGCGAGGGGACCATCCCGCTCGGCCAGGCCGACTTCACCCGCGACCTGGCGATCGTGATCGGAGCGGAAGGTCAAGGCATCGCTCCCTTGGTCGGCCGGGAATGCGACTACCGGGTCGCCATCCCGATGCTCGGCAAGACGCAGTCCCTGAACGCCTCGGTGGCCGCCGCCATCTTGCTCTACGAGGCGGTCCGGCAGCGCCAAGCGGGCTGAAGGGCCATTTTAGTCCTTGATTTTCTTGCAGGACCCTCCTATACTTGTTCAGATGCGCGCTGGCACGACGGGCCGCGGCCTGCGTTTTCTCGCGTATCCGCCCAGGGTAAGGTAGGAATTGATGGCGCTCACGCATCCCGCGCCGGCGGCGCTCGACTACAGCGAACGTCCCGACGAGGACCTCGTCGCGGCAGCTAAAGCCGGCGAGAGTCTGGCCATGGAGTTCTTGTTGAACAAATACAAGAATTTCGTGCGCATTAAAGCCAAAAGTTATTTCCTCATCGGCGCCGATCGCGAGGACATCATCCAAGAAGGGATGATCGGGCTCTACAAGGCCGTCCGCGATTTCAAGGCCGATAAGCTTTCGAGTTTTCGTGCTTTCGCCGAGCTGTGCATCACGCGGCAAATCATCACCGCGATCAAGACGGCAACCCGTCAGAAGCACATCCCGCTCAATCAATATATCTCGCTGAACAAGCCGATTTACGATGAGGACAGCGAGCGCACGCTGCTCGACGTGATGCCGTCCAACAAGACGTCGGATCCGGAAGACTTGGTGATCAACCAGGAAGTTTCGGAAGACATCAAGTCGCGCATCCAAGAGAACCTCTCCGATCTCGAGTCGCAGGTGCTGCTCTCGTATCTCGAGGGCAAGAGCTATCAGGAGATGGCGCGTGACCTCAACCGTCACGTGAAATCGATCGACAACGCGCTCCAACGCGTCAAGCGCAAGATCGAAAAGAACCTCGCCGAGATCGAGCTGCCCTGAGAACCGACGAGGCTCCCCAAAACGGGAGCTTCGTTCGTTTCGGGGGCTGGCTATCGACTATCTCCGCAACACCCCGCTCCAATCGTCGCTTGCGTATCTGGCCGGATCGTTTGGAACGGGTTGGCTATCGTCGGAGGATCGGCTCGCCGCGTTCCGGATCGCACGGCGCACGACGCTGGCCCTCGAAGCCTACGACACGAAATGGACGGGCGCAGGCGTCGTCGGCACCCCGCCACCGTATCCGGGACTCGCGCTACCGCTCTACACGGCCACGACCAACGTGTCGTTTGCCGTATCGCGCCGCCGCCCGCACGACGACTTCTTTCTCGTCTACGGTAACCCCGACGCCCCGTACACGCAAGACACGTTCATCCTCAAATACGTGCACTACTTTGGAGCCGAACGCGGAACGTGAACGAAACGCGAAAGCCGACGGTGGGACTCGAACCCACGATATACGAGTTTACAAAACTCGCGCTGTAGCCGCTGAGCCACGTCGGCCTAACGAGCATATATTCCAGGTAGGACCCGGTTCGCCTGGGCTCGTGCCGATGCGCGCGCCGACCAGAGCGGCAGCGCGCACAATCGATAATGCGGCTAGCGCAACTCCCTCCGTGTCTGGCGCATCACAGGTCTGCATGCAAGCGATTCGCGTGACCGCGTTCGGCGGTCCTGAAGTGTTGACGCTCGCCGACGTCGAGCGTCCGGTCGCCGGCAACGGCGAGGTTCTCGTCCGCGTCGCCGCCGCCGGCTTGAACTACATGGGAAGACCACGTTCCCCGGGCGACCTCGAGGCCGTGCGCCCGCGCGGACACAGCGTGATCTACGGTGCGGCAAGCGGTCAAGCGGAGCCGATCTCGCCGAACAGCTTGTCGGCGCGGGCGCTGACGGTCAGCGGCGCAAGCCTGAGCAATTTCATCGCGACGCGTGAGGAGTTGCTGCGCCGCGCCGCCGACCTGTTCGACGGTCTGCGCGAGACACCCGCGTAACCGTTCGTACCCTGGTGATCCCCGAGCCGATTGCCGAGTGGTCGCTAACGACGCTTTGCGAGAAGTTATCAAGATTGGCGCAAAGGTTGTCAGCCACGGCCGGTACGTCGCATTTCAGATGGCGGAAGTCGCGGTCCCACGACAGCTATTCGCTGCGATTTTGGAAAGAATCGCAGGTCACGTAGCGTTCGATGACGAGCGCGGGCCGCCGCTCCTTCGCCATTCCTTCACAGGCCGATGTCATGTATAGCACAGCCCCATCTCATAAGAATTTCAAACTTTGAAAAGAGGAACGTTCCATGGCCGAGGTGCTGAAGGTAATCGAGGTATTGGCGGAATCGGATAAGAGCTGGGAGGATGCCGCAGCAACGGCGGTGGCAATTGCCGCCCAGACCGTGCATGGGATCAAGTCGATCTACATCAAAGACTTCGAGGCGAAGATTGAAGATGCGAAGATCGTCAAGTACCGGATCAACGCCAAGATCTCATTCTTGTTGGACAAGTAGCGCCGACGAGGAGGGGTGATGAAAATCCAGGATTTTGCCTTTGGTTCGATTCGTATCGATGGAGCGACGTACGACTACGACGTCGTCATCGATCACGATAACGTTCGCAAACGGAAGAAGAAGCCGTCCAAGGCCTTTCGAGACGGGTTCGGTCATACGCCGCTGTCGCCGAAAGAAAGCATCCCCTGGGATTGCCGGCGGCTCGTGATCGGCACCGGAGCGAACGGAGCGATGCCGGTGATGGATGCTCTCAAGGACGACGCAAAACAGCGACACGTCGATCTCGTGATTCTGCCGACGCAGCAGGCCATTGAAGAGCTCCGTGCCCATCCCAAGGACACGAATGCGATTCTTCATGTGACGTGCTAGACGCGGGCCGATGATGCCGCGACCTGGGCTTTGACGGCAACTGCGAATGCGCCCTTAGTTGAATTGGGATCCGTCGGTTCGGTTGCACTTGTCTATATCACACTGCCGGTCAATTGCCGAAAAGAAACCGGCGAATGCCCGACCGTTGTTCGGAAAAATCGATCTCGGTAAAGGAAAAACCTAAATAGTCCGAAGTGTCAGCGAAATCGTCGATCTCTTCAGCCGATAGCGAATCTTCGCGCCACTCGGCACCGATTGACTCAGCCCGAGCGCGACCGCCATAGATGGAATCGCCTCTTAATCGACATCGCGCTGATCCAGCTGCTGGTGAACACGGCGATCCGGTACAACGTCATCCCCGAAGGCTTCGACGTTCGCCCGATGATCGATTTCGACTCAGGGTTGGAAAAGTGACTCCGCGTACTGCAGCACCGGCTGCATGTCGGGCGAAAGTACGTCTCCTTCATAGATTTCGAGATAATCGACGTGCCGTCCAGCGGCGTTGGGCGCCATGCCTTTGTCGATTGATCGCCGCAACGCCAAGGGTGGATTGCCGGCAGCACCCATGATCTCACTCGGACCCGGGCCGGTGGAACCGCCGCGCATTTCGAAGCCGGTGATGACTCGCCCGCTGTACCCGTTGATGAAGTCGGTGTAATCGGGCGCCTCAACCCGCGCGTGACCGGCGTGCAGATCGCTGGACTGGATCGCCAGTCTGTCCCCAAGGGTGCGCATCGCGCGGTCGACGATCTCTTCTCTCGCACGTTGGTGCTCGGCCCGATCGACTCGCCCTTGTGCGAGAATCGGCAGACTCGGACCCGACAACAACACGCATTGCTTCGGGAAGGCGTCGGCGAAGACGCGCAAGGTCTGGTCCCAGGCGGCGAGATATTTCGCCGGCGTATAGCCGTCGCCCAGCAATTTCTGTACCGCCGGCCGAGAGCTTGGCAACGTCATCTCGCTTGAAACCGACGTCGGTCCGGCAGCCTGGATCATGCGGAACGCCGGCGAACCGCCGTACCGCTGCGCGAGTTGACGCACGAAGGTGAACCAGCGTGCGAGGTACACCCGGTCCCACGGCATCGGCAGCCGCGCAATCGTTCCATGATCGGGCCCATACTGGATCGCGAACGCATCGCTCTGCACCCCTTCCAAGGCCCACGCCGGCGAAAAGAAGCCCGGAAAGACGCCGAGCTGCACCCAGCGCTTCGCGGCTTCGGCCGCGCCGAACAGGCTGTCCAACTGCGACCAGTTCGGTCTTCCCTCAACCGGCTCGACGTCGCGCCAATTGACTTGCACTTCGACGCCGCTCATGTGCGGGTTGTTCAGCGCCTGGAGATCCAGCGATTGATCCCGCCTGCGGCCCGTCGGCAGGACGACCGCCAGCCCTTTCGGCGTTCCGTCCCCGGTCGCTGCGCACGGAATCGTTTCGGTCGTCTGCGCTCGAGCGGACGAAGGGGCCCACGTCAAAAGGCACGCAACGAAGAATAGGGCAATTGACCATCGAAGTCGTGAAACGCACATAACCGCGCTCCCGTATGGCTGGCAAAGATACAGACCCTTTACCCGGGATTCCTCATATGCCCGTCCTGTTCGAGTCGCCGCCGGACGATTCTGGTGGCCGCACCGGCCCGTCGAGCCTCCAAAAGCCCTACCACATGCTCAAAAGGATGCAGCTCTCCCGTCGTTATCCCGGCACACGCATCGGCCGAGGTGTTCAGGTTGCGGTAGCCATCGGCGGTGATCGCAGCGCAGCAATCCTCTGCATGATCGCAACGAACAACTGCCGCATCCAGTTCGGCGCCGATCTCCACCAGCAGTTCGTCACCGAGCATTTGTCCGCTCACCTTGTTGATCGCATTGAAGTCGTCCAAGTCGACCAGCGCGATCGCGCAGGCACGTCCGGCGGCAACGGCGTTGCGCAGCGCGATGCGAAACTGCACGCAATTGGGCAAGCCGGTCAAGAGATCGTGCTCGATTTAAGAGCTTCCGCTACCAGGCAGTGAGTTGGTCCCATCCGCGCCGGGTTGTCGCCAAAGTGGAGTGGCACCACGGACAATGCTTCGCGAGAAGCTGATCAAGATCGGTGCGAAGGTGGTCAGCCACGGCCGGTACGTCGCCTTTCAGATGGCCGAGGTCTCGATCCCGCGCAGTTTGTTCGCCGCGATCGTCGAGAGAATCGCTACTCTTCGATCGCCGCCAGTAACGATTCCAGCATGACCATCCCGGCCGACAATATGCGCCGGAAACCAATGGGGGGCGTCCACCAGCCGGCCTCGACCTACTCCGATATACTGACCTGCTCCGAGCAACGCGCAATGCGACTCTAATGGTGCTCAAGAGTCGTAATCGGATATCACCGATGTAAGGGTAAGCGAATCAAAGCGGGCAAAAGCTATAAAGCCCTATCGATCTCTTAGGGTGTGGCTGATGTTTCCACCGTGTTGCGCAGCGTGGATCTTTGCCGCGTCGGACATGTAACCACGAGCGTGGAGTGCGTGCGCCTGGGCGAGCAGCGCGTAGTGGGCTGCTTGGCCGTGATCGCCGAGATCGTACGACTTGGCGGCGAGCTCGTGGTTATCTGCGGCGGCGCGATGGTGTTCTGCGGCTTGCAGATGAGGCTGGGCGGCTGGGTGAGTGGCCATACGGTAGCTCTTGCGCTAACGGGAGAGACGCTCCTACGATGGGCGACCGCGCGACCCGGTCGCGCGTGCTCGCGTGGCCTGCTTGCATGTCTCTACGAATTTAGCACGCGGAGCGGCTCGTCATTCACTCTTACATTTACGCGAGGTTACGACCACACGTCCGCAAGCGCCTCGTATGACTTGCGACGGCTCTCGGCATCGGGCGTCACGCTGACGATCATGAGCTCGTCCGCGGTGTGGCGTTCGGCGAGGGTTTGGAGCTGCTTCCGAATCGAGGCGGGGTCGGCGGCGACGGCGAGACGGAGCGTCTTCTCGATCTGGTCGCTTTCTTCGATCGTCGGTACGTGGGTGCGCGCTTCTTCGCGGGTGGGCGGCAAAGGGTCGTGTTCGAGCCGCATGCGCGCACGGCGTAGTGCGAGCGTCGCCAAGTAGTCGCTGCGTTCGCCGGCGTCGCTCGAGCAGAATGCCGCGACCGTGACGAGCACGCGCGGCTGTTGGGAATGGGTCGACGGGCGATAGGCCTCGCGATATGCGGCCGTGACCTGCGGCCCGTCACCGTTGATGAAGTGGGCGTAGGCGAATGACAGGCCCAGAGTCCCCGCCAACCGCGCTCCGTTCGCCGTCGAACCGAGCAGCCAGGTCTGCGGCACTCGGGAGACGACCGGCGTCGCCACCACGCCGGGAAAGGGCGCGGCTTCGCTCGCGCGTTTCTCGAGCAAGCCGAGCAATTCCGCGAGCCGATCGTCGAAGGCGCCCTCACGGACGATGCCGGAGCGCAACGCGAGTTCCGTCTCCTCGTTGCTCCCGGTGCCGCGGCCGACGCCGAGGTCGATCCTGCCCGGCGCGATCGCTTCGAGGAGCCGAAACGACTCGGCGACCTTGAGCGCGCTGTAGTGCGAGAGCAGCACGCCGCCGCTGCCCAGCCGGATGCGCCGCGTTTCAGCGCTCATCCGCGCGATGAGGATCTCCGGCGCCGCACTCGTGAAGTTGTGCTCCTTGCCGTGATGCTCCGCAAACCAGTAGCGTGCGTAACCGAGTTGCTCCGCCTCTCGTACCAAGGCGATCGTTGATGCGATCGCCTCTTCGGGACTGCTGTGGGCAAAGACCGGTGACTGATCGAGGATGCTGAGCGGGAGCAGGGACATCGGCTCGGGCAGCTTTCTGCATGCACGGTGTGTCTACTCCGCGCCGGGAAGAGGGTACGGTGTCTTAGGGGCCGGAAGAAGGGCCGTCGATCAGCCGTGGGTAGGTGGTCGAGTGGTTAAAGGCACCAGGCTGTAAACCTGGCCCGCGTAACGCGGTACGTTGGTTCGAATCCAACCCTGCCCACCAGTCCGGACGCGCGCCGTATTCCGGCGCGCGTCTTTGGACAGGAGGCCTCTCTTTTGGAGAACACGCGATGAAACCCATTGCATTTCTTCTCGCGCTTCCGGTGGTCATGGCGGTGCTCATCATGCTGCCGAACGGCGCGCGCGCGGACACCGTCATCGACGACTGGAACGCGGCCAAAGTGCCGCCGCCGCCGGTGCTCAAGAGCGTCACGATCGACCCCAAGAAGACGGCACTCCTCGACATGGATTTCAGCCGCAAGACCTGCACGCCGCAGGGGCGGCCGCGCTGCGCGGCCATGCTGCCCACGATACGCGGGTTCATCGACAAGGCGCGCGCTGCGGGCGTTACGATCGTCGACATCTACAGTACCGCGATGGCGCGCGACGACATGGCGATCGTTCCGGGTAGCGGCGATCTCGTGATGCAGGCGTCGCTCAACAAGTTCTACGGCAACGATCTCGCCGCCACGTTAAAGAACCGCGGCATCGATAGCGTGATCATCACCGGCACGTCGGCTAATGGTGCGGTGCTCTTCAGCGTCGGCGGAGCGGCCGCCAACGGCTTCAAGGTCATCGTGCCGGTGGACGGCATGCCGGCGGACGGCCTCTATCAAGAGCAGTTCACGGCTTGGGAGATCGTCAACGCGCCGACGGTAAGCGGTGCCTCCACTCTCACCCGATGGGACATGATCACGCTATGAGAATCGTTGCGGTCCTGCTCGCGCTGCTCTTGCTGCCCCTTTCCGCGGGTGCACAAACGTCGCCGCCAGATACGCTCAAAGTATTGCTCAACCCGACGATCATCTTCGAATTGCCGCTCATGGTGGCGATCGATAAGGGCTTTTTCACGCAGCAGAACCTCAACGTGCAGGTCGTGATCCACGCCGGCTCGAGTCAAACGATCATTCCGACGCTCGCACGCGGCGACGTCGACATCGCGACGATCTCGCCGAACCCCGGCTTTTTCAACCAATTCTCCCAGGGCTTCGATGCGAAGCTGATCGCCGCGACGGTGGCCGGCCACGAAGGCTGGAATCCGGCGGTCTGGCTCGTCGAACGCCAATCCGATTGGGATGCGAAAACGATCCGTGCACCCCGCGACCTGCGCGGGAAGCACATCGATGCCGCCACGCCCGGTAGCGAGGGCTGGTACCTCGTGCGGCATCTGCTCACCGACGCCGCGCTCACGCCCGACGACATGACCTTCACGGCGCGCTTCTCGATCCCACCCGATTGGATATTGTCGCTCAAGAACGTGAACGACGTGCAAGCGGTGTACGAACCGACGGCGACGCAGCTCGAGCAACAGCACCTCGGGCACCGTTGGCTGTCCATCACCGATGTCGACCCGCAATACCAAGAGAGCTTTCTCGCCGCGTCGGCCAAGACGCTGAAAACGCGACCCGACGTGATCCGCCGTTTCCTCACCGGTTTCGTCAAGGCGCAGAAGCTGATCGTCGACGCACACGGGAAGTGGACGCCCGAGCTGGTATCGATCTTTGCGAAATACTCGGGGTTGCCGCCGGCCGTTATCCAGGCCATCCCGACGCCGCCCTACACCGGCGAATTCGGCGCGATCCACGCCTTGGAACTGGAGAAGATCCAGCGCTTCTGGCATACGTACGGCTTGGTGCAAACCGAACAGCCGATCGGCGCGCTCGCCGATCCGAGCTTCATCGCCGCCGCCCAGAAAGCCGCCGGCGTGGTCCCGCACTACTAGGTGCCCGGGCATCTGATCGCGCCGACGTCGGTGCTGGCCGAGCTCGTGCTCGCCAACCGTATGCTCGCGCACGAAGGGATCCTCGACGGCTACGGCCACGTCAGCGCGCGCTGCGATGACGACCCGCAGCGGTATCTCATCGGGGACGCCTCACCGCCGGGGAACGTGCGCGCGCAGAACGTCTTTCGCTGGAATCTCGATAACGAACCGGTGGGGCATACGCGGCCGACCTACGGTGAGCGCTTCATTCACGGCTGCATCTACCGCGCGCGGCCGGACGTGCAGGCGATCGTCCATTGCCATGCGCCGGCCTTGATTCCGTTCACCGTTTCGGAGATTCCGCTGCGCCCGATCTTCCACATGGCCGGTTTTCAGGGTGAGGCGCCGTTGCCGGTGTTCGAGATTCGCGACCGCTTCGGCCCCGATACCGCGATCACCATCAACACGAACGAACAGGGGAACGCGCTGGCGGAGTCGTTGGGCGAGCGCGCGGCCGTGCTCATGCGCGGGCACGGCGCGACGATCGTCGCCACGTCCGTTCCGCAAGCGGTCTTGTACGCGGTCTACGCCGTGCTCAACGCCCAGATGCTCACCACGACGTTGCTGCTGGGCGCGAAGCATCCGACCTACGTCAACGATGCCGAAGGCCGCAACCTGATGAGCAAGGTGCGCGATGGTAGCCGCACGTGGGACTACCTCGCGCACCTCATCGAAGGCCGTTAGTTCCGGCTGGCCTTGATCTCGATCTTGCGCGGCTGCGCTTCGGGATGGCGCGACAGCTTCAGCGAGAGCATTCCATGCTCCACGACCGCATCGGCCGAGTCGCCGTCGATGTCCTCGGGCAGGCGCAGCGAGCGCGTGAACGCGCGGCGCTCGTTCTTGCCGGAGATCGTCAGGACGTCGTCTTTGACGGTGATCTCGATGTCCTCCGGCTTGAAGCCGGCGACCGGGATCTCGGCATCAAAGCCGTTTTCGGTCCGGACCACATTGATCTCCGGGTCGGAGGTGGAGAAGAAGCGGCGGAAGGGGTCGTAGCCCAGCGCCTCGCGCCACGGGCTGTAGACGACGGCGCCCGCAGCGGAGGCGCTGCCGGCAGGGCGGTTGTTTAGGCGTGCAACGTCACTCGGCATGGCTCGCTCATTGTCCCTTTCTGGACGGTTAACTCATGTTGAGGGCCAGGCGGCCCTATGCCATTATTTTGGCAACTTCTGGCAGTCCTGTCAATAGAGTGCCAGAAGTGCTAACGCGCGCGCCCGCGAGGGGTTCCGGCGCGCCGAGCCCAACCTACGCCAGCGGCGCGCGGGCGTTGCATAATGGTAATGCCCTTGCCTTCCAAGCACAAATGTAAGTTTGGCGGAAAATAAGCTAATTGGAAAAAGCCGTTGTTGGGACGGCTTTTTCTTTTCGCAAGGCAAACTTCGGTGGGTTCTTGGAGGCCAGATATAGGGGATAGGTTGGGGGTTAACTTGGGCTAACTTTTTCTAGTTCAATGTTTTCGTATGGGTCCGGTCCGTCGTGCAAAGCCTGGCATGATCTGATTCTCGGGCGTAAAGTAACCCGGGGTATCAAAGACCGTCATCTTGGCGGGCTGCTCAGTGTCAATCCTCGTAAGCGAGCCTGTTCTGTCAAACCTGAAGCTCGCTGGGGTCACGGAACCTTGCGCAATCCCAAACTCGTACGCTTCACCGGGCTTCAAAAACGGTACGAGGATTGTTCGTCGATCAGATTCTTCCGGGGTCATCGACCGTGTAACGTTTTGATAGAACGAGACCGTCAACGGCAACTCTACTTGCACTACCGGTAGCGCACCAGCGTTCGTCACTGAACACCGGGCGTAGATCGGAGGGTACTCAATTATTTCACCGCTTGAAGTGTAAGTCGGGATCGTCTGGTCTAGTTTTATAACGAGCCCTGACTGACCGGGTTCGAGAAACAGCACGTTGGTCGGCGGGGAGACCTTGTGGGCCTCTTCCTCAAGGCGAAATGTCGAATTACATGTGAGCACGATGACGGGCTTACGCTGCAAGTCTAATTGCCCGAACGCCGCCGTCGCGCTCATGTAGCTGGCAATGGCCGCCCAAATGCCCCCCAAGGCTGCCACTAGCGCAGCGAGCGCCGTGATCGCCGGGAAGCTCTTCTCTAGCCAATTCCAAACTCGACTCCGATCCATATGGGCACTTACCTCACTGCCTCGCCTTGGACAACAAGCGACCAGCGCATGGGTCGCTCGAATCGAACAGGTGTTCGATATTGAATTCGGAATCCCGCCCAGATGCCCAAGGAAGCGCCTCGCGAGTTTGGCCTGGTCCGCTATCACCTCATCAGCATGAGCGATCAGGATCGGGCGTGGGTCCGAAAGTGGGTCCTTCGATGGGTCGGGGAGGACGGTAGGCTCCTGGCACCTCCGACAGCGTT